>CAZTSL010000088.1:4364-20897 GCA_964616915.1 uncultured bacterium | reverse complement strand
TGAAGACCCCCGCCACTCCCCAGAACTTCCGCTCGGCCCCCCAGAAGCACCCCATCCCGAAGAGCGCCCGTTCCAACCCTTCGGGGAAGGGAGGAAGGAGCGGCGTCCCCTTGACGAAGTGCCGCTCCGGCACCGCCATCGGCGTATCGCGTCCCGGCAGGGCCTCCTGCGGTTTCGGAATCTCGAGCTTCGATCTCGGAGACATCATACCCCCCTTTCCCCTTCTGGCGATTTCGACGCCCTCGCTTCGTCGAGCTTCATCCGCTCGATCTTGATACAGCGGTCCATCACGACGTCGATGCCCGCTTCCGAGAGCTTGCGGGCCGCGGCTTCGTTGCGGATTCCGAGCTGCATCCAGAAGAGACGGGCTCCGATCTCGATGGCGGCCTCGGCCACCGGCATGATCGCTTCGGGCCGGCGAAAGACATCGACGATCTCGACCGGTTCGGGAAGATCGAGGAGCGAAGGATAGCACTTCTCCCCCAGCACCTCCTCGAGACGGGGATTGACCGGGTAGATCCGGTACCCCCGCTCCTGCAGGAAGCGGGCCACATCGTGGCTTGGCCGTTCAGGTTTGTCGGAAACCCCGACGATCGCGATCTTCCGGTATCTCTCGAGCGCCGCGGCGATCTCTTCCGGTGTGAGCAGTCTCATCGTCTCTCTCCTCTGCAAGGGGCAAGCGGAACGCAGGAGCCGGGATGCCGCTCCTCGCGACATGGAACGATCGATGGGAACCTGGTGAACGATTCCCGATGGGGGTGATTATCCGATTTTCTCCGGTAACCTGTCAATCGTGGATCTCCTCCACGTGGACGTAGCGCCACCCCTGTCCCGGTTCGCAGCAGAGGTAGAGGCCAATCCTCCCCTCGGGGAAAGTCTCGTCCTCGAAGGTGAGTTCGGTCTCCCCGTTGATCCGGGCGAAGAAACGTTCGCCGGTCACGCGGACCTCGATCTCGAGGTCTTGCGCCGGCGGGAGGGGGACGCGCCCATGGGGCTCCCGCCATTCCCCCCCCTCCCGGAGGATCCAGTAGGCATCCCCATACCGGGGACGGACGATCAGGGCCACGGCGTCATCGGCACCCCGAGCCCGCACGAGGATCCCCCCGTCCGCGGCGTTGGTGAGTTTCGCGATCACACGGTAATCCCGCCAGGTCGAGGCGCCGGCGAGGGTGATCCCGAACGCCCCTTCCACACGATAGCGCCCCCCCTCGACGTACCACCGCCCCTGATGCGGCTCCCAGAACGATTCCGCGCCGTCTCCGAAGTCGTCGAAGAGGCGGGGCAACGTACGCCAGGAGGTCCCCCTTCGGGCACTCCAGGGGAGGAGGAGCGCGAAGAGGAGGAGGAGGAAGAGGGGAAAGGGACGCCAGCGGGGCTCGGAGAGGATCAGCGGGGCGCTGGCCACCCCCGGAAGCCCAAAGGAGAGATCGAGGCGGAGAGGTCCACCGCAGATGCCCTCCCCACGCCCCCTGGCCCGGAGAAGCGCGGCGAAGAGAGGACGGAGACGCCACACCGCATGGAGGAGAAAGAGGAGGGAAGAAAGGAGCCCGATCCCGAAGCCGGGGGGGCGGTAGTGGAAGCGGAGACGCCCCGGCTTCTCGTAGCGCGCACCCAATCGTCCCGCCACTTCGATCCGTTCCCCCCCTTCGACCCGCCAACCCGCGGCGGCGTTCATGTCGAGCACGACGCTTCCCCTCCCCCTTCCCCGCACGACGACTTCGATTTCGTTCGGCGAAAAGGAGACGATCGAGGCCTTTCCCTTCCCCTCCGTCACGATCACGCCCCCTTCGTGGGGATCGGGTTGCGCCACGGCCCGAACCGCATCCTCGGGGAAGATCGGATCGCGGGCGTCGAGGATCCCCATATTCCGGAGAAAGGCGCCGTAGAGACTCCCCTCTCCCCTCACCTGGCGGAAAGGGAGACGCCGATCCCGCTCGAAGGGTTGGGTCCGGATCGCCCGAACGAGAATCGTATGGTCGTGACGCAGGAGATCCCACGTCACGAAACCGACGAGAAGGACGGCGAGGAGAACGACCCTCCCCCCGTAGCGCAGGGCGAGCCGCTCCTCGGCAAAGGAGAGGAAACACCCCCCAAGGAGGGCGAGCAAAAAACCGATCATCACGATCATCCGGCAGATCGTCCGCAGGGAGCCGAAAAGGGGGAGCGCGTGGATCATCCGGTCGAGCGAGAGGGGGATGTGCAAGGGCCCGATCCCACCAGGCGCGATGTGGAGAAAGATCATCGCATTGTCCCCGAATGCGGCGAGCAGGAAGAAGCCAAGCCCGATCACGAGGAAACGGAAACGTCCCCGCCAAGCGAGGGGGAGCGCCGCGACCCCGAAGAGGAAGGGGAGCCAACCGATGTAGTTCCCATACTCCCACGGCTGCGGCAGCCGATCGAGGATCCCCCGATCGAGCAGCGCAACCCACAGCCGCGGTAGATCGAGCGGAACCGAACCGGGCAGGGTAGGGCGGGGATGGGCAAGAACGAAGTGGAGCATCGGCACCCACTTCACTCCCCCAAGGAGGATCGACCCGAAAAGCCCCTCGAAAAGCCGAAGAAGGGGAAGAAAACGCCGCCGCCAGAGGAAGAGCCACCCCCCATGGACCCCGAGGAGGAGGAGCGTATAGGCGAAGTGATAGAGATCCCCCCGCAAGACGAAGAGCGCCAGAATCCCCGCCAGCGGATAGACCCACCGTCCTTCCCGGAGGGCCCGCAGGTAACAGAGGAATGCCCACGGGATCCATGCCGCCGCAAGGAAAGGATACCACCCCTGCGCCAGAAAGTGCGCAAACCGGGAGGAAAAGACGAACACGACCGCGGAGAAGATCGCACCCGTACGCCGAAGTCCCAGCGCACGCGCCAGCAGGAACATCCCACAAAGCCCGATCCAGTAGTGGATCGCCGCATCAACGAGGGGTCCCCGCTGCTCGCCGAAGCACAACACGACGAGGAAGGCAGGATCGAGAAAACGGGAATGGGGATGCGCCAGTTCCGGCATCCCCCCACACAGATAGGGGTTCCAGAAGGGAATCTGCCCATACCTCACGATCGTCTCCCGCTCCACACCGTACCGAAAGGTGAAATAGTTGGCGTCCCCCTCCCCCATGGGCGAAGGGATCGAAAGGATCGGTACAAAGAAGGCACAGGTGAGGATCGCAAAGAAGAGGGGAATACCGACGGCCGACAGCCACCGGGAGGGAGGAGGGACGACGCCGGCGCCCTTCTCCCCCATCAGACCATGAGGAGGATCTCGATGCGGCGCGCTTCCCCCGCGTCCGCCGCATCGTAGGGGATGAGGATGTCGCTTCGACCATCCCCGTCGAGATCCCGGACGACGATCGCGGCCCCATTCTTCGGCAGCGCGATCCGGTAGGTGAAATCAGGAGACTCCGGGAAGTGGTGATCCGCCCGCTGGAGGAAGACCTCGAGGCGCTCCCCGTCGCCGCTCAGGAGGTCGGCCAGGCCGTCGCCGTTGAAGTCACCGCTGAAATCGAGCACCGGGACGCGAACCTCCTTCTCCCCAGAGAGCCGGAACGCAATCGAGATCTCACGCCGTAAGACAGGCTCCGCGGGGAAGAGGGGGGGACGCTGACGCATCGGGTAGATCGCGTAGGTCAGGGTGGCCCGACCGCTCGTGAGGATCTTGACGATCTTCCAGAGCCCGAGCCGGATCGAAGGGATCCCGATGTCCATCCGGCCATCCCCGTCGATGTCGGAGATCCGGACCCGTGGCCCCTGCGTCCCCTCGGAGACGATGACGTGATCGGGCTTCTCCGGAAAGGAGGGGGTGGGGCGGAGCCGGCCGAGGTAGATCTCGAACTGTGTCTTCGGGTTGAAGAGCGATTCCCGGATCGAGGTGCGGCTGATGACGAGATCGAGCATCCCATCGTCATCGAGATCGCCGAGGTGAACGAGGTTGGCGAAGTCTTCCCGGCCGTTGCCGATACGGACTTCCCCTTCTTCTTGCTCCGTCTGCGTCGGGTGGGGAAGATCGATCACAATCCCCTTTTCGGGAAAGGTGCCCGATTTCGATTGAAGAAAGAGGTGAAGACGCCTCTCCCCGACGACGACGAGGTCGAGGCGTCCGTCCCGGTCGATATCGTGCGCACGGACGGCGGGAAGGCGGTAGGAGAGGCGCACCTCACCCCTTGCCGCTCCCCCCCCCTCTGCGACGGTGCTCTTCGGGGAGACCGGGATCACGAACCAGGGGGCTTCGGCGCGGAGTCCCCCCTCTGCATCGAAACGATAGATCGCGATCCGATCGTACTGCGGCACGAGGAGTTCCACGCGGCCATCTCCGTCGAGATCGATGGCAAAGGGGGAACGCGCCGGCAGGGGAACCGACCGCACGCCGGAAAAGATCGAGGGGATCGGCGCGATCCGTCGCACCGGGCCGAAACGCTCGGGAAGGAGTACGGCAGTTTCGAGCCCACGCGCACCGAGAAGGAGGAGTTCCTCCCCCTCGGAGCCAACCCGTCCCACATCGTAGAGCGCCACATCCGCGGGAAAGGAAAAAACGGCGCGCTCCCCCTTCGCGGCGCCCCGCTTCCACCAGGGGGATCGGAAGAGACGGGCCGGCTTCCCTCCCTTGGCCGGCCGGGGAAAGAGAAGGTCCTGGCGGCCGTCGCCGTCGGCGTCGAGGAGGAGGAAGGTCTCGCTCCCCTCCGGCTTGGGCACGACGTAGCGCACGAAGGTCTGGGCAGAGGCTCGTGCCCCGAAGAGACCCCCCAGGAGAAACGTCACGAGCAGCGCCCGATGGGTCATCCTTCCCCCTCCGGTCTCCCGCTCTCCCCTTCGCGCTCTACGGCTTCACGGCAGGAGAGGTGTTTGCTCCGGTAGTAACTCTGCGCCTTCGTTCCGACCTCTTCGATGAACCGGTAATTCGCGAAGCCGGCCACCGCAGATCCAAAGAGGGGTACCACCTGGATCACCCGACGCTTCACGAAGCGCCAGACGATCTTCTTTGCGATGAAGCGAAGCAGGGGAGTCAACCCCATATTCTCCGAGATCTTCTCCCGGCTCTTCTCGAAGAGACGCGCGGAGACGCTCAGAGGGTCTCCGGCGAGGAGATCCTCGCCGGTCAGCGTGAGGGCAAGGACACGCCAGATCTCCTTTCGCCCCGCCTCGTTGGAGGGATCAAATCCGTAGGTGAGGGAGATCTTCTGGATGAGGAGGATCGCGCTGCGCACGAGTTCCTCGAGGTCGGGGAGCATGAGGAGCGCGCCCCCGGTGCCGAGTCCCACGCCGCGCAGCGCGTTGAGCGCCTTCTCGTGGTCGAGGTAGGACTTCGCCTGGGCGTCGAGAAGGGGCAGAGGCACGGCAAAGAGCGCATCCCACGAGCGGAAGAAGATCCCCCGCTTCTCGAGGTCCGACTTGACGAGGAGGGGGTCGAGCCAGAGCGAGTCGTAGAGCTTGTGCAGTGCCTCATCGAGGGCGGCCACGAGTCTCCCTTGGGCTTCTTCGACGGCCATGGCTCAGAGATTCTTCGGATTCTTGAGCCGCTCGAGGGCATCCTCGTGCGAGACGAGCCCCCGGCGGTAGAGTTGCTTGATCGCGGTGTCCATCGTGATCATGCCGGTACGCGCCTGCGTCTCCATGACGGTGTAGATCTGGTGCGTCTTCCCCTCCCGGATCAGGTTGCAGACCGCCGGCGTGTTGACGAGGATCTCCACGGCAGGAACCTGCCCCTTCTTGTCGGAGCGGGGAATGAGCCGCTGGGCCACGACCGCTTTCAGACACATGCTGATCTGGAGCCGGATCTGGTCGTGCTGGTGGGCGGGGAAGACATCGACGAGCCGGTCGATCGTCTGAACCGAATCGTTCGTGTGGAGCGTCGCCATGACGAGGTGGCCCGTCTCCGCCGCGGTGAGCGCGATCGAGATCGTCTCGAGATCCCGGATCTCCCCGATCAGAACGACGTCGGGCGCCTGCCGGAGCACGTGCTTGAGCGCGGAGGCGAACGAGTTCGTGTCCTGCCCAACCTCCCGCTGTTCGATGATCGATTTCTTGTTGAGGTGGATGAACTCGATCGGATCCTCGATCGTGATGATGTGCGCCTTGCGATGCGTGTTGATGATATCGATCATGCAGGCGACCGTCGTCGATTTTCCGTGGCCCGTGGGACCGGTCACGAGGATGAGCCCCTCGCGCGACATCGCCAGGTCGTAGAGCTGTCCCGGCAAATTGAGCTTTTCGATGGAAGGGATCTCGCTCGATATCGGGCGGAAGGCGCCGGCATAGCTGCCCCGCTGCAGGAAGATGTTGCCGCGGAAGCGGACATCATCCTCGGTCTGGTAGGAGAAATCGATCTCCCGCTCCTTTTCGAGGACCTTCCGCTGCTCTTCCGTCAGGATCTCGAGGAGGAGCTTCTCCGTCATCGAGGCCGTGAGCGGTTTCTTCGTGATCGTGCGCAGCTCTCCGTTGATCTTGAGCGCGGGGGGGGAACCCTTGCTGATGATGATGTCGGATGCGTTGTGTTCGATCGCAATCTTGAAGATGGCATGGATGTTCATCGATCGTCCTCGTCCTCTCCCGTCGGCCCAAGGGGATGCGGTCCCCTCTCCCTGCTCCCCGTGGAGCAAGATGGGGGGACGCGAGCAGCATCTTCACGTCCCTTTCAGTACTACTTCCCTGAATCGGAGTTGTCAACGGGGAGGAGACGCCCAAATCTCCGGCCAAGGAGGCGGTATGCCGGAGATCGAGGAGACGACGGAATCCTTGACACGATGATATCCCGTGTTAAACTACCCTCTGAATCTGGTGTCGGACCACAGCCGTTCCAACGAAGCGTTCTCCGCTCCGAAAGGGGAGTACGGCCCTCCCTCCGGCCTCCCCAGGAAGAAGGAAGACTGCGGTACCAACGCGATTTGCATCGCTCCCTCTCGATTGAACCTGGATTGAACCGATTGCATCGACGGAATCGATCTCTACCCGCTTCACCCGGGCAACACCCGGCAAACGAGGTGGCTGGCATCCTCCTCCCCCAGACCGCGGCCGTGTGGGAACGCCGCCGGCGAGCATCACCGGAGGTGGAGAAGAGTCCGGCCCTCCATGGCACTGGGGAGGGTGCCCCCACAAGGCCGCGTCCTTACCGGATCGCCCGGGGAGCCGGCACCTCGGGGGTGTCAGACCCAGCGTTTCTCCGGATCTCCGTCCCGCCTTCGGGGGGGCGGCTCGTCGCCCACGGGGGCCGCTCCGGCAATCCACATCCGATCGATACGATCGAATCCTTCCATTTCCCTGCTGCACTTCCCCTCCTCCCCTCCTCCGGCGGCATGCTTCCCGGAGGGGGTGGACGCACGCCTTCGGACTCCCCCTCGACCCGATTCGACGGAGCGCTGCGCGTTCGACGCTTCGCCGATGGCGATATCGAAATGTGACGACCACGAACCACCGATCTCACCCCCTGCATCTTCCCCGCCAGACCGGTCGGGCGATGGCATGGACCACTTCGAGGAAACGGTGAACGATGCGGAAGAATATCGAAGCGATCTACCCCCTCTCCCCGATGCAGCAGGGGATGCTTTTCCATACCCTCCTCGCCCCGGAGAGTGAGGTCTATTTCGAGCAGTTCCACTGCACCCTCTCCGGCACGCTCTCGATCGATCGCTTCGAGGAAGCATGGCAAAAGGTCACGGATCGCCACCCCGCGCTTCGCACCGCCTTCGTCTGGGAAAATCTGAAGGAGCCCCTCCAGGTCGTCGGAAGGCGGGTCAAGATCCGGATCGAACGCCACGACTGGCGGGCGAAGGGGGAGGAAGCCGCCGAAGAGGATTTCCAGAGATTCCTCGCCGAGGACCGCAAGAAGGGCTTCACGCTCAACAAGGCCCCCCTCATGCGCCTGACCCTCTTCCAACTCGGCGAACGGCGCTACCGTTTCCTCTGGAGCTACCACCACCTCCTCCTCGACGGATGGTGCCTCTCCCTCATCCTCAAGGAGGTTCTGGCTTTCTACATGGCCGCAGTTCAGGAAAAGCCGATCGATTTGCCCCCCCCCCGCCCCTACCAGGATTACATCGCCTGGCTCAAGAAACAGGATCTCGGCGCGGCAGAGGCCTTCTGGCGCAAGCACCTGCGGGGTTTCGCCGCACCAACCCCTCTCGGCATCGATCGGACCGCAGAGGGGATCGAGACGCGCAACCTCGATTCGCACGAACGCGAACACGCCCTCTCCGAAACGACGACCGCGCGCGTCGATGCGTTCTGCCGCGCGCAGCGGATCACGACGAACAACCTGATCCGGGGCCTCTGGGCCCTGTTGCTGGCACGCTACGCCGGAGAGGACGATGTCCTCTTCGGGGCCACCGTCTCGGGGCGGCCCGCGGAACTCCCGGGGGTGGAATCGATCGTCGGACTCTTCATCAACACCCTGCCGGTACGCGTTCGGATCGCCTGGGAGGCGTCTTTTGGATCCTTCCTCACCCGCTTGCAGGGGGAGGAACTCGAAGCGCGCCACTTCGAGTACTCCCCCCTCGTCGAAATCCAGGGGTGGAGTGAGGTTCCGCGGGGCACCCCCCTCTTCGAGAGTCTGCTCGTCTTCGAGAACTACCCCCTCGATGCGGGCCTCCTCGACCTCGGGGAAGAGATCGGGATCTCGGACCTCCACTTCGTGGAACGGACGAATCTTCCCCTCACCCTCTTCGTCGTGCCGGGGAAGCGGCTCACCTTCCGCGCCCTCTACCATACCGCTCGCTTCGAGGCCGAGGCGATCGAGCGGATGCTCGGCCATCTCGAAATGCTCCTCGAGCGCGCGCTTGCGAACCCCGAGACCCCGCTGGCGCGCCTCTCCCCCCTCACGGAAGGGGAACGTCACCTGCTCCTCGAGGTATGGAACGACACGGCGGTCCCCGATTTCATGCCGGGGACGATCCATGGAACTTTCGAACGGCAGGCCGCGGCCACGCCGGAACGGGTCGCCGCGCGTTCGGCGAAGGGCTCGATCACCTTCGGCGCGCTCGATCGCCAGGCCAACCGGATCGCCCATGCGCTGCGGCGCCGCGGTGTGGCCCCCGAAGTGCCCGTCGCCCTCCTGGCCGGCCGCTCGATCGAAACGCTCGCCGCGATCCTCGGGATCCTCAAGGCGGGGGGGGCATACCTGCCCCTCGATCCCGGCTATCCGAAGGAACGGCTCGCCTTCATGTTGCGAGATTCCGGCGCCCGCTTCGTCGTGACCACCCGTGCCGCATGGGAACCCTTCGAGGACTTCCAAAGCGAGATCGAACCCCTCTTCCTCGACGAAGCAGAGGAGCTTCTGCTGCAGGAACCCGAGACCCCCCTCGACCTCCCCATCTCTCCCCATCACCCGGCCTACATCGTCTATACCTCGGGATCGACGGGAAGACCCAAGGGGGTGATCGGCCTCCACGCCGGCGCGGTCAACCGCTTCGAATGGATGTGGCGGACGTATCCCTTCGCCGAAGGAGAAGTGGGGTGCCAGAAGACCGCATTGAGCTTCGTCGATTCCCTCTGGGAGACCTTCGGCCCTCTGGGGCGCGGTGTCCCCCTCGTGATCCTCGACGACGGGGAGGTGAAGGACCCCTACCGGCTCGTCGAGGCGCTGCGCACCCACCACGTCTCCCGGATCGTCCTCGTCCCCTCCCTCTTGCGGGTCCTCCTCGATACCTTCCCCGATCTGGGGAGCCAACTCCCCGACCTCGAGTATTGGGTGACGAGCGGAGAGGCCGTGACCGCCGAACTCTGCCGCCGCTTCCACAGCCAGGTTCCGCACGGGGTGCTCCTCAACATCTACGGCTCCTCCGAGGTGAGCGCGGACGTGACCTGCTTCGACACCCGGCAACTCGGCGATGCCGCGGAGGTGCCGATCGGCCGGCCGATCGCGAACAACCGGGTCTACCTCCTCGACGCCCGTCTCGATCCCGTTCCGATCGGCGTGGCCGGGGAGATCTACGTGGCGGGCGTGGGGCTTGCCCGTGGCTATCTCCACCGTCCCGAAATGACCGCGGAACGCTTCCTGCCGGATCCCTTCGGGAAGGGGGGCGTTCTTTACCGCACGGGGGATATCGGCCGCTACCTCCCCTCCGGGGATATCGCCTATCTGGGGCGCAGGGACCACCAGGTGAAGATCCGGGGATTCCGAATCGAACTGGGTGAGATCGAGGCGGCGCTGCGCGCGCACCCCGCCGTCGAATCGGCGATCGTCCTCCTTCATGGCGCGGATCGGGACCCCTTCCTCGTCGCCTACGTGGTCTTCACGCGCCCCTGCGCGCTGGAGGCGCTGCGCGACTTCCTGGCCGAGCGGCTTCCCCGCTTCATGGTCCCTGCCCACTTCGTCCCCCTCGAAACACTCCCCCTCACGCCCAACGGGAAGGTCGATCGCAAACGGCTCCCCCCCCCGGAGAAGGGGGTGGTCCGGGTGAGACGCCCCTATCATCCCCCCCGCACGCCCACGGAGGAAGTGATCGCAGAGATCTGGCGCGAAATCCTCGGCGTCGATCGGGTCGGCATCCACGACGCCTTCTTCGACCTCGGGGGCCACTCCCTCAAGGCGACACAGATCCTCTCACGTCTGCGCCAGAGCTTCGAGGTCGAGGTGCCCCTCGACCGGATCTTCGAACGGCCTACCGTGGCCGGTCTTGCCGCCCTGATCGAAGAATGCCGGCAGGCCGGAAAGAACCTCCCTCCGATCGAACGGATCCCGCGGGATCCCCCGCCGGAACTCTCGTTTGCGCAGCAGCGCCTCTGGTTCCTCGATCAGCTCGAGCCCTCGAGCGCCTACAACATTCCGGCAGCCGTGCGAATCCGGGGAGACCTCGACCCCGCCGTCGTCGAGCGCTGCATCGATGCGCTCGTGGCCCGGCATGAGCCCCTGCGCACGACCTTCGCGCTGATCGAGGGGACCCCCCGTCAGATCGTCCACCCCCCCGCAGCCTGGAAGGTTCCGGTCGTCCGGCTCGATCTGAGCGACCTGCCGGAGGGGGAGCGGGAACAGGAGGCCTTCGCCCACGCCCGCGCCGCGGCCGCCAAACGCTTCGACCTCTCCGAGGGCCCTCTCCTTCGCGTCCTCCTCATCCGGATCGATACGGCGGATCACCTCCTCGTCCTCAACATGCACCACATCGTCTCCGATGGCTGGTCGCTCGGGGTGCTCATCCGGGAGCTGGCGACCCTCTATCCCGCCGGCGGGGATCCTTCTCTGCTCCCTCCCCTCCCCATCCAATACGCGGACCATGCGGCTTGGCAGCGCAAAGTTCTGGCAGGGGAAACGAGCGACCGTCTCCTCGCCTACTGGCGAAAGCGACTCGAAGACGCGCCGGAGACCCTTCCCCTACCCACGGACAAGCCGCGTCCTGCCGTGCAGACCTTCAACGGCGCGGTCCGTCTTCGGCGTCTTGCCGCCCCCCTCCTGCGGCAGCTCGAGGAACTCTCCCGCCAGCAGGGGGCGACCCTCTTCATGACGCTCCTGGCCGCCTTCGACGTCCTCCTCTACCGCTACAGCGGGGCCTCCGATATCGTGGTGGGGACCCCGATCTCGGGGAGAAACCGTTCCGAGATCGAGGGATTGATCGGCTTCTTCGTGAATACGCTCCCCCTTCGGGCCGATCTCTCCGGCAATCCCCCCTTCACCGATCTTCTCCGGCAGGTGCGGGAGCGTGCGCTCGAAGCGTATCGCCACCAGGATCTCCCCTTCGAGCGGCTCATCGAGGCGCTCGATCTCAGCCGGGCGCTCAGCCATTCCCCCCTCTTCCAGGTGATGTTCATCCTCCAGAACCCGCTTCCTCCGTTCGAGGTGCCCGGGCTCTCCTTCGAGCCGGTGCCGGTGGAGAGCGGTGGGGCCAAATTCGACCTCACCCTCTCCGTGGCCCAGGGGCCTCACGGAAATTACGCCCACGTCGAGTTCAACACCGATCTCTTCGAGGCGGGGACGATGGAGCGTTTCCTTGAACACTTCGAGACGCTCCTGACCGGCATCGTGGAAAAACCCTCGACGCCGATCCTCGAACTGCCGATCCTCTCCGAGGGGGAGCGCTGGGAGGTGCTCCGGCGCTGGAACGACACGGCGGTCGAGTTGCCACAGGGATTCGTCCATACCTGGGTCTCCGCGCACGCCAGGGCCGAACCGGAGCGAACCGCGGTCTCCTTCCGGGACGAAACGATCACCTACGGAGAACTCGACCGCGCTTCCGACCGGCTTGCAGCACATCTCCATGCCTTGGGGATCCGTCCCGGGGCACGGGTCGGCGTCTTCCTCGAACGCTGCGCCGAACTCCCCACGGCGCTTCTCGGGATCCTCAAGGCGGGGGGGGCCTATCTTCCCCTCGACCCCGAGTTCCCTGAGAGGCGCCTGCGCTTCATGATCGAGGATGCAGGCCTCTCCCTCATCCTCGTCTCTGCCGCCACGGCAAACGCTCTTCCCGCGGCAGGGAAGGTGCCGCTGCTGCGGATCGATGATCCCGGGCTCGAAGCAGTCGATCCCACCCCCCCCGAGATCGAGCTTCGTCCCGACGATCCGGTTTATCTCCTCTACACCTCCGGCTCGACGGGGAAACCGAAGGGGGTGGAGATCCCTCATCGGGCGCTCGTGAACTGTCTCGCCGCCTTCCAGCGCCGTCCCGGCTTCCGGCGCGAGGACACGATGCTGGCGGTCACGACGCTCTCCTTCGACATCGCCGCCCTCGAAATCTTCCTGCCGCTCTTCTGCGGCGGGCGGGTCGTGATCGCAGACGCGGAGGAGACGATCGACATGGAGCGGCTCAAGGCGCGAATCGTCGGCGCAGGCGTCACGGTGGTGCAAACGACCCCGGCCCGCTGGCGAATGCTGCTGGCTGCCGGGTGGCCAGAGGCCTCCTTCCGGATCTGGTGCGGCGCGGAGGCGCTCCCCGCCGATCTCGCCGCCGAACTCCTCGACCACGGGGAACTCTGGAACCTCTACGGCCCTACCGAGGCGACGATCTGGGCCACGATCCACCGGGTCTCCCTCATCGAGGAGGGGAAGATCGTCCCGATCGGGCGCCCGATCGCCAATATGGAGGTTTTCATCCTCGATGAGCGCCTCCGCCCCGTCCCCGTTGGGGTTCCGGGGGAGATCTGCATCGCCGGCCCCGGCCTGGCCCGGGGGTATCTCAACCGTCCCGACCTCACCGCCGAGAAGTTCGTCTCCCTCCCCCTCCTCGGCGGGAAGCGGGTGTACCGCACCGGTGATCTCGGCCGGCGGCGCCACGACGGCACCCTCGAATTCCTCGGCCGCCGGGACGACCAGGTCAAGTTCCGGGGCCACCGGATCGAATTGGGGGAGATCGCGGCGAACCTCGAAGCGCACCCTGCGGTCCGTCACTGCGCGGTGACGATGCGGGGGAAGCATCCAGGGGAAGAACACCTCGTGGCCTTCTACACCTCCCCCTCTCCCCCGCCCGATCCCGAGGAACTCCGCCGATTCCTCGGTGAGCGGCTCCCCGACTACATGGTTCCCGGCTTCTTCGTCCACCTCGAAGCCCTTCCGTTGAATCCGAGTGGAAAGGTGGACAAGGGGGCCCTGGCCCGCATCGAGGTGGAGCGCCCCACGAAGACCTTCGTTGCGCCCCGAACCCCGATCGAAACACGGATCGCCGAGATCTGGCAGGAGGTCCTCGACATCGAACGGGTAGGGGTCTTCGACGACTTCTTTGCCCTCGGGGGGCACTCGCTCCTTGCCACACGGATCCTTGCGCGATTGCGGGAGACGTTCGGCGCCGACCTCCCCCTCCGGGCGCTTTTCGAGTGTCGCACCGTGGCCGGACTTGCCGAAGCGATCACCGCGCGCTCCGGAAACGCCTCGATGCTTCCTCCGATCACCCCGATCCCTCGCGAGGGAGAGCTTCCCCTCTCCTTTGCCCAACAGCGTCTCTGGTTCATCGAAGAGCTTCAACCTGGCAACGTGAAGTCCACGATTCCGGGGTTGGTGCGGATCCGGGGCCCCCTCGACGTCGATCTCCTCCGGGAGAGCCTGCGGGATCTCTGCCAGCGGCAGGAGTCGCTTCGCACTGCCTTTGGCGCGCGAGGGGGGCGCCCCTTCCAGCGGGTCGTCCCCGAGGTGGAAGTCCCCCTCGACTCGGTCGATCTCTCCGAAGAAGCCGATCCCGATCGCGTGCTCCACGCCGATGCGGAACGCCGGGTGGCGCATCCCTTCGATCTCTCGAAACCTCCCCTCTTCCGGGTGACGCTCTACCGGCTTGGCCCGGCGGAACACGTCCTCCTCCTCGTGATGCACCACATCGTCTCCGACGGCTGGTCGATCGAGATCTTCTTCCGGGAGACGACGCTCCTCTACGCTGCGCGCATCCGGGGAGAAAGCACGCATCTCCCCCCCCTGACCGTGCAGTACATCGACCATGCCTATTGGCAGCGGCGCTGGATGCAGGGGGAGGTCTTGCAGGAGCAGCTCGGTTACTGGAAGCGGCAGCTTGCCGGTGCGCCCCCTGCGCTCGATCTTCCCACCGACCGCCCCCGGCCACCGATCCAGACCTTTTCGGGGGCCACGGAGACGAAGGATCTCCCCCCTGCGCTCACCGAAGCGCTCAAGGCGCTGGCTGCCCGGCGGGGGGCGACCCTCTTCATGCTCCTGCTGGCGGCCTTCAAGGTCCTCCTCTCCCGTCTTGCCGGCCAGGAGGACGTCGTCGTCGGGACCCCTTCGGCGGGGCGCACCCGCCGCGAAACCGAGGAGATCATCGGATTCTTCCTCAATCTCCTCCCTCTGCGGACGCAGATCTCTCCGAGCGCTGCCTTCCTCGATCTCCTCGAACAGGTCCGGGAGGTGACGCTCGGGGCCCTGGCGAATCAGGACGTCCCCTTCGAAAAACTCCTCGAGGAGTTGCGCATCCCCCGGGATCTCTCCCGGACGCCGGTTTTCCAGGTCTTCTTCAACATGCTCAACATCCCGACGCGCAAGACCGATCTGGCCGGCCTCGAGGTGGAGCCGATGCGCGCGCCCGAGATCGGTTCCAAGTTCGATCTGACCCTCTATCTCCTCGAGCGGGAAGGAGGGATCCACCTCGAACTCGTCTACAACCCCGATCTCTTCGATCAGGAGCGGATGGCACGTCTCCTCGAGCAGTACGAGATCCTCCTGACCCAGATCACCGAACACCCCGATTGGGAGGTGGGACGCTACGACCTGCGCACGCCGGGTGAGGCGCTTCCCGATCCCGCCGAGGTCCTTTCCCCATCGTGGAAGGCGCCGGCGGTCCACGTCGCCTTTGCGCAAGTGGCACGCAGGGAGCCGGAGCGTTTCGCGGTCGCCGATCCCAGCGGCCGGTGGCGCTACGGGGAACTGGCTGCCTGGAGCCACCGGCTTGCGCGTTTCCTCCGGCATGGAGGCGTCGGGAAGGGAGACGTCGTGGCGATCTGGGCCCACCGCAGCGCCTCCCTCGTGTGGGGGATCATGGGCGCGCTCGAAGCGGGTGGGGCCTTCATGATCCTCGATCCCGCCTATCCGGCGCTCCGGATCGTCGATTGTCTCGAACAGGGGCGGCCCAAGGCGTTCCTCTCGATCCTCCCCCCCGATGGGGAAGAGGACTTGCCCGAAGCGGTGGAACGGGCGATCGCGCACTGTCCGATCCGACGTGCCCTCCCCCCCCTGGGGGCGCTTGCCGAGGGGAGCTTCCTCGCCGAGTTCCCGGCCGAACCGATCGATCTGCCGATCGGCCCCGACGATCTTGCCTACATCGCTTTCACCTCTGGTTCCACCGGACGTCCGAAGGGGGTGCGGGGGCTCCATGGAGCGCTCTCCCACTTCCTCCCATGGATGGCGGAACACTTCGGACTGGGGCAGGAGGATCGCTTCTCGATGCTCTCCGGCCTCTCCCACGATCCCCTTCACCGGGACATCTTCACGCCGCTCGTGCTCGGCGCCGAGATCGCGATCCCCGATCCGGCGATGATCGGCACACCGGGCGCGCTGGCGACCTGGATGCGGGAGGCGGGGATCACGGTGGCCCATCTCACCCCCGCGATGGCCGAACTCGTCACGGGGGAGGGAAAAGAGACGATCCCCTCCCTTCACCATGTCTTCTTCCTGGGAGACCGCCTCCACCCGCGTGATGTCGAAGGGATGCGCCAGATCGCTCCGAACGTCACCTGCGTCAACCTCTATGGCGCCACCGAGACCTCCCGCGCAGTCGGCTACTACGTCGTCCCGGAGCATGGGGTTCCGGAAGAGATCCCTGCCGGCCGGGGGATCGGCGATGTCCAGCTCCTCCTCCTCAACCCCCTGGGGCGTCCGACTGCCCTTGGAGAAGTGGGGGAGATCCATGTCCGCAGCCCCTTCCTCTGCGGCGGGTATCTCGACGACGAGGGGCTCACCCGAACACGCTTCGGCACGAACCCCTTCAGGGACGATCCGGCCGACCGCATCTACAAGACCGGGGATCTGGGACGCTATCTCGCGGATGGCAACGTCGCCTTCCTCGGACGCCGCGATGGCCAAATAAAGCTCCGGGGCTTCCGGATCGAACTCACCGAGATCGCTCGCCACCTCGAGGCGTATCCGGGGATTGCGGAAGCGGAGGTCCTCCTCCATCCTCTCCCCGCCGGGGAGGC
>CAZTSL010000088.1:0-4264 GCA_964616915.1 uncultured bacterium | reverse complement strand
CCGATGTCGTTCGCCCAGCAGCGCCTCTGGTTCCTCGACCAGATGGAACCGGGGAACCCCTCCTACAACATGCCCGCGGCCTTGCGACTGCGCGGGGCCTTTCTCCCCGATCGCCTCGAAGCGTGCCTCAACGAGGTCGTGGCACGTCATGAGACGCTGCGCACGAGCTTCGGGATCGTGGATGGGGAGCCGGCACAGATCGTGGTCCCTTCCCTCACGATTTCCCTGCCGATCGAGGACCTGCGGGACCTTCCCCCCGAGGCGCGGGAGGGGGAGGCCCTGCGGCGGGCGAGGGAGGAAGCGATGCGCGGCTTCGATCTCACCCGCCCCCCCCTTCTGCGCGCCAGAGTGCTCCAACTCGGGGAAGCGGATCACGTCCTCCTCCTGACGCTGCACCACATCATTGCGGATGGGTGGTCCACCACGATCCTCGTCCGGGAGATCGCAGCGCTCTATGCCGCTCATCTCGAAGGGCGCCCCTCTGCCCTCCCCGAGCTTCCGATCCAGTATGGGGACTTTGCCCTTTGGCAGCGGGAGTGGCTCCAGGGGGAGGTGCTCGAACGGCAGTTGGCCTACTGGCGCGGCCAGCTCGCCGGTGCGCCGGAGATGCTCGACCTTCCCACCGATCATCCTCGGCCTGCGGTGCAGAGTTACCGGGGGGAACGGCAAGAGGCGCTCATCACACCCCCGCTCCTCGAGCGGATCGCGGCCCTCTCCCGCGCGGAACGGGCCACCCCATTCATGACGCTCCTGGCCGCCTTCAAGGTGCTCCTCCATCGCTACAGTGGGGCGGAGGACATCGTGGTCGGTTCCCCGATCGCGGGACGCACGCGCGCCGAACTCGAGGGCTTGATCGGCTACTTCCTCAACCTGCTGGCGCTTCGGACCGATCTGTCCGGCAACCCGACCTTCCGGGAACTCCTGAGTCGGGTCCGCAATGTGACGCTCGATGCCTACGATCATCAGGAGATCCCTTTCGAGAAACTGCTCGAGGAACTCCATCCCGAACGGAATCTTTCGCGCACGCCGCTTTTCCAGGTCTTCTTCAACTATCTCAACTTCCAGGAGACGCGGTTGCGTTTTCCCGGCCTGGAGATCGAGATCCTGGGGGACCCCTATCCGCCGGCCAAGTTCGACATCACGCTCTATCTGCACGAGCAGCCCGATGGGCTGCATCTCGTTGCCGTCTACAACCGTGATCTCTTCCGGGGGGAACGGATCCGTTCGATGCTCGAGGCCTATCTCCATCTCCTCGAGGGCGTGGTCGCCGAACCGGAGCGTCCGATCGGGGATTTCTCCCTCGTGACGCCGAAGGCCAGAGCTTTGCTCCCCGATCCCAGCCGTCCCCTTCCGCCCCGGTGGGCGGGGAGCATCGTGGATCGCTTCGTGGAGCAGGCCGCGCGTCATCCGGAGAAGATCGCCGTGACCGCACCGGGAGAATCATGGACCTACCGGGAACTCGACCAGGCGAGTGCGGCCCTGGCGTATGCGCTCCGGCGGGGGGGCGTCGGGCAGGGCGACGTCGTGGCGATCGAGGCCTACCGGGATCCCCGACTCCTGGTGGCCGTACTCGCCACGCTGCGGGCCGGAGGAAGTTTTCTCCTCCTCGATGCTGCATATCCCCCGGAGATGCTCGCCGAACGGGTGGCGATCGCTGCGCCTCGGGCGGTGATCCGTGCAGCGAAGGGGAATCGGGCGGTGATTCCCCTTCCCGAAGGGAGCCTCCCCTTCCCCCTCGGCGAGAAGGAGGAGATCCTCGCCCTTTCCGATGGGGAAGTGCTTCCCGAAATTCTCATCGGACCGGACGATCTTGCCTATCTCGCCTTCACCTCCGGTTCCACGGGCCGTCCCAAGGGAATCGTCGGCACCCACCGCCCCCTTTCCCACTTCTTCGCCTGGTATGCCGAGACCTTCGAGGTGGGGGAGGAGGATCGGTTCTCGATGTTCTCGGGGTTGTCCCACGATCCCCTCCTGCGCGACCTCTTCGCCCCCCTCTGGCTCGGTGCAACGCTCGTCATTCCCGATCCGGCCGAGATCGGAACCCCCGGTTATCTCACCCGATGGATGCTTCGGGAGCGGATCACCGTCACCCATCTCACCCCTGCCTTCGCGCGTCTTCTCGAGATCTCCGCCACGGCGAAACCACAGAATGGCAATGCCGAGCCCCTCGAGGAACTCCGGTATGCCTTCCTTTCCGGAGACGTCCTCCATCCCCAGGACGTGGAGCGGATCCGGGGACTGGCGCCGGCAGTACGGATCGTCAACTTCTATGGCGCCACGGAGACCCCTCAGGGAATCGCCGCCTATCCCGTCCCCGAGGAGATCGGGGAAAATCCCGCCGCGATCCCGATCGGCCGGGGCATCGAAGGGGTCGATCTCCTCGTCCTCACGAAGAACGATGCCCTCGCCGCACCAGGGGAAATCGGGGAGATCTGTGTGCGCACCCCCTATCTCACCCGCGGCTATCTCGGGGACGAATCCCTTACACGCGAAAAATTCCGTCCAAACCCATTCACGAACCTTCCCGACGATCGGATCTACCACACGGGGGATCTCGGATACTACGACTGGACGGGCAACGTCGTCTTCCTCGGCCGCCGGGACGATCAGGTCAAGATTCGGGGTTTCCGGATCGAACTCGACGAGATTCGTCGGGTGCTGCGGCGTCACCCTGCGATCCACGACGTGGAGATCGTGCTCGATGCTGCTCCTTCCGGGGAGAATCGTCTTCTGGCCTACTACGTGGCGGAACATGTGCTCCCCTTGGCGCAGCTTCGTTCCTTTCTGGCGCCGAAGTTGCCCGATTACATGATCCCCTCGCGCTTCGTCCACCTCGATGCTTTTCCCCTCACCCCGAATGGGAAGATCGACCGCAAGGCTCTGCCGAGGCCCGATGCCCATCTGGGGGGAGCGGCACCCTTCATGCCGCCGCGCACCCCTTACGAGGAGGCGCTCACCGAAATCTGGCGAGAAATCCTCGATACCGAGAAGATCGGCATTCACGACAACTTCTTCGAGTTGGGGGGGCATTCCCTCCTGGCCACCCAGCTCTTCGGACGGATCCGGGAGACGTTTCAAGTCGAACTCTCGATCCGTGCGATCTTCGAGGCACCTACGATCGCGGAGCTTGCCACACGGATCGAACTGGCCCGGCGAGGGGGGGGGAGTGAGCCACTTCCGCCGATCACACCCCTCCCCCGGAGGGGGGATTTCCCCCTCTCCTTTGCGCAGCAGCGCCTCTGGTTCCTCGATCAGTTCGATCCTGGGAGTACCGCCTACAACATCTCCGGTGCCTTTCGGATCTCGGGGAGGCTCGATGTCGGGGCACTCGAAGCCACATTGAGCGAGGTCGTCCGGCGCCACGAGACCCTTCGAACGATCTTCCCGATCGTCGATGGGCAGCCGGTACAGCGGATTCTCCCCCCCTTCGACTGGAAACTCGACCTCCTCGACCTCACGGGGCTCGACCCCGAGGAACGGGAGGCCGAGGCCCTCGCTCGGGCTACCGAGGAGGCCCGGACCCCCTTCGATCTCGCCCGGGGGCCTCTCTTCCGCTGCAAGGTACTTCGAATCGCCCCGGAAGAACACGCCGTCCTCCTCTCGATGCACCACATCATCTCCGATGGCTGGTCGATCAACATCCTCGTCAAGGAACTCTCGACGCTCTATGCTGCTTTCTCGACAGCGGGCGCTCCTCTTCCCTCCCAACCGGAAGGGGAAGGCGAAGCCCATTTCTCTTCCCAGAACGCATCGAGCGAAATTTCCGCAGAGACTCGGGAGCGCAGACAAGAGATCGCAAGTGCTCATCTTCCCGATCTTCCGATCCAGTACGCCGATTTCACCGTATGGCAGCGGAAGACCCTGACGGGGCGGATCATGGAGCGGCAACTCGCCTATTGGAAGTCCCAACTCGGTGGGGATCTTCCGATGCTCACGCTCCCCACGGATCATCCCCGTCCGAAACGCCGTTCGTTCCGGGGGGCACATGAACCGATCCGCCTCTCGCCCGATCTCTCGAAAAGGTTCCAGGAACTCTCACGGGCTTCGGGCACCACGCTCTTCATGTCGCTCCTGGCCCTCTTCGACCTCCTCCTCCACCGCTACTCGGGGCAGGAGGATATCATCGTCGGCACCCCGATCGCGGGGCGCAACCGTCCCGAGATCGAAGGGCTGATCGGCTTCTTCGTCAACACCCTCGTGATGCGCAGTGAGGTCTCGCCCGATCTCTCCTTCCGCGAGGTGCTGAAGAGGGTTCGCAAGACCG
>CAZTSL010000087.1:0-20947 GCA_964616915.1 uncultured bacterium | reverse complement strand
TCAAGTCGGTGAACACCGGGCGCCAGGGCCCCGGCAAAGTCGTGAATCCTCCTGGTATCCGGTGAGATGGGCGGGGAACCGACGCCGCTGTCCACGTGTTGCCTACTATGGCGCCTTCGCTCCTCCCTGCTCCCTCACTCCCTCCTCCCTCCTCATCACTTCCTCTCCGACGACGCGCTCGAAGCCGAGCGAGACGACGGCGAAGGTGCGCAGGCGCAAGGTTTCGCCGTACTTCCTGTAGAGCCCGTCGGCGTAGAGGGCCAGTTGTTTCCCTGCATCCTCGAAGGCGCGCTCGACCGCGGGCAGGAGCATCCGTTGGATGTGCTCGACGTAGAGCCCCCGGATCACGAGGTTCGGAATGACGAGGGAGAGCTTCCAGGGGGATTGTGTCTCTCCGAGGGTGAGGATCCCGAAGTAATAGTGGATATCCCCCGAGAATCTCGTTGCGCATCGCGTGGGTTCTGCATTTGTCCCGCACGGGAAAACGTGATAGAATTCTTTCAGATGGGTAGAGGCAGTGGCATGGTCTCGCAGAGGAGATGTCAGGATGAAGCATTCCGTCTTGCCCCTCTCGGTTCTTCTCCTGCTGGCCGTGGTCGTTGCGCGGTCGGAGCCGGTGGCACCGATTCCCGTGACCTTTTCTCCCTCCGAAGGGGGGAGGGGGACTTTTGAGGCAGACCCGGTTTCCGAGCCCCTTTCCCCGCAGTTCTTCTTCGGGGATCGTCTCGAAGGAGCCCTGCGCCTCTCCGAACCGCAGGGAGGAGGACGAGTCTCCCTCCACGTCGATCTCGTGGCGCCGGAACGGATCATGGGATCGTTGCCGGGAAGGGGGGTGGGCAACGTTTCGCTGATGCTGCGGCCCGCCCGGGGCGTGGCGGTCGCACCGGTGACCGGATGGCCCACGCTCCGGGAGGGAGAAGCGCTCAGGATCCTCCTTCCCGATTTCAGGCCGGGAGACCGGCTGCGCCTGGAGACGGATCTCTTCGTCTCCGGGCATGTGGAGGGTTATCGGAATCTCGTGAAAGCACTCCTCGAATACGAGGATCTCTCTTCCGGGCTGACCGAACGGATCCCCACGAACTATCTCCAGACCTGCTCGATCCCGGTCGCCGCGGAGGAGCACGAAGACTCATGATCCCCTGCCGTTCCCCCGATGGCGAGGGCGCGGCAAAGATCCGATCGAGGTGGTGCGATGGACAAGTGGTCGCGGAGAATGAAGCGTTTCTTCGCCCTGGCGCGGGAGGAGGCTCCGCTGCTGCGAAACGGTCTTGTCGGAGGGATCGTCGCGTTTCTTGCGACTTCGGTCGTCGGGCACTTCTTCGGCCTCTCCTCGATGGTCGCAAGCATGCTCTTCGGCGCACTCCTCGCCACGGTCGTGGTGCGCGAAGAGGGGGGGAGGCATCCGGAGGCCCTGGCCCTCGGCGCGGCGGGGGGAATGCTCTATGCCCTCTTCGAGGGAAGATCGCCGATGCTCGGTCATCTCCTCTTCGGAAGTCTTCTCGCCCTCCCCCTGACCCGCCCCCCGGCGGTTCCCCGGGGTGCGACGATGCTCTGGGGGGGGCTCTTCACCCTCGCAGTCGGGCTTGGCTGGGGGAGCATCGTGGACCGCTTCGCCGGCACCCCCGCTCCCCTCCAAGTGGCGGGGGCAGCCACCTTCGGCCTCGCGGTCGCAGCGGCGCGCCTTCCCCGTTTCCTGGCGCGGGCCCTTCACGACCGGGCCGACGTGGCCTTCGATTTCTGGCGCGTCTCCCGGAAGTTGCAGGGAGAACCGCTCCGCTGGGCGCGAGTGGCGATACGCGCGCATCGCGGACTCCTTGCCGGCGCGGACGCGTATCGTTCCATTCCTCATTTCTTCGAGATCACCGAAAGGGTCGAGTGGGTCGTCGGAGAGATCTTCGCGCTCTCTCTCGAAGCGCAACGGCTGGCGGATCTCGAGGGGGGAAGACCCATGGAACCGATCCCCTCCCCCCGCAGGCCCGATGAGGATGCGCACCTCGCCTGCGAGGCCACTCTCGAACGATCCTCCACACTCGAAACCCGGAGAGCGGAGATCGTGGCCGCGGTCCGGGAACGCCTCGATGCGATCACGGCGGCAGAGGCGACGCTCATGCGCTACGCCGCGGCTGTGGGGGAAGCAGGCTCTCCTTCCCCTGCCACCACAGAGCTTCGCAGGATCGAGGCCGAACTCGAAACCGAAAGGCTCGCGCTCCAGGAACTCCACCCCCTGGCTTCCCATTGAAACGCGCACTCCTCCTCGATCGAGTCGTCGGAGGAAAGGGACGCGCAGAGGGAACGATGCAGATTCCAAAGGATGAGTTGTGGATCTACGAAGGGATCTTCTTCGTGATCCTCTTCACATTGCTCTTCGCTCTCCTCGCAGCGCAAACCCGCCGCAACGAGCCCCCGCATCCGGTCCCCTTCGGACGCGTGGATGCATCCCCTCGTTTCGCCTCTGGGGACGCGACCGGGGTGGCCCTGTGGGCAGGCGGATCCCGTTTGCCCTTCTCCCCGGAGCAGAGGAGCGCCGCAGGTGCTCCCCCGGCGCTTCATGCCGACCGGCAACCCGAACCCAGCGCCCGATCCGTTCGACGAAACGACTGACGGGTGATCCCCCAGGAGACCGTATGGCTTCTCGCTACGAACGTCTTTCCCCCCTCGACGCATCCTTTCTCTACGCGGAATCACGAGTTGCGCACATGCATGTCGGCTCCTTGTCGATCTTCGAGGATCCGGGGCTGACGACCGAGGCATTCTACCGCCACATCGAACGGCGTCTCGACCTCGTCCCTCGCTTCCGCAAGAAGCTCATGCGGGTGCCCTTCGATCTGGGGCGACCGGTATGGGTCGATGACGAACACTTCGACGTCCGCTTTCACGTGCGGCACACGGGACTTGCCCGTCCAGGAGGGGAAAGGGAGCTGAAACTTCTGATGGGGCGGCTGATGAGCATTCCCCTCGATCGGGATCGTCCCCTCTGGGAACTGTGGCTCGTCGATCTTCCCCGGAAACGCAAAGCGCTCATCCAGAAGACCCATCATGCCCTGATCGATGGGATCTCCGGCGTCGATCTGGCCACCGTCCTCCTCGATGTGCGTCCGGAGACGGACGATCCTCCGCCGGTTCCCTGGAAACCGCAGCCTCCGCCTACGCCGGCGGAACTCCTCAAGGAGACGCTCGTGGAGCAGGCGATCGAACCGCGGGAAGGACTCCGTCGGATCCGGAAGATGCTCCAGGCCCCCCGCGCGGTGAAGGGACGCATCGTCGAAACGGCAAAGGGGATGCTCCATCTCGGGAAGGCGAGCCTCGACGTCGCTCCGAAGACCTCCCTTTCCCGTCAGATCGGTCCTCATCGCCGCTTCGAGATCGTCCGGACGAAACTCTCGGAGATCAAAGGGATCAAGAATCGGGTGGGGTGCAAGGTGAACGATGTCGTACTCGCCCTCGTGGCCGGGGGATTGCGCCATCTCCTCCTGACGCGGGGCGATGCGATCGAGGGACTCGAGATGCGAGTGGCCGTCCCCGTCTCCGTGCGTGATCCCTCCGAACGGATGACGCTGGGCAACCGAGTGGCCATGATGTTCGCCTGCCTTCCCGTGGGAGAGCCCGATCCGATGGAACGGCTCCTCCGGATCCAACGGGAGATGGCCGACGTCAAGGAATCGAAGGAAGCGGTCGGGGCGGATGCCCTCGTCAAACTCGCCGGCTTCGCCCCTCCCACGATCCTGGCGCTTGCGGCCCGGGCCGTGGCCGTCCAGTGGATGGCCAACCTCACGGTGACGAACGTCCCTGGCCCCCAGTTTCCCCTCTACCTGCGGGGGGGGCGGATGCTCGAAGCCTTCCCCTTCGTTCCCCTGATCGGCACGATGTCCGTCGGTGTGGCGGTCCTCTCCTACGATGGGAAGCTCAACTTCGGGCTGAGCGGAGACTGGGACGTCGTCCCCGATCTGAGCGTCTTCGCGGAAGGGATCGAGGGTGCGCTCTCCGAACTGAAGAGATGCTGTGGGGTGGGCGCGCGCCGCTCCCCCCGGAAGCGGAAATCCTCCGCCCCTTCCCGGTGACCCCGGGAACCTCCATCCAGACCCACGGTCAGATCGCGGTTCCGGAATCGCTTCGTCGCTCCTCTCCGCCCACGATCCGGCGTCCCCACGCATACCACGACCTCCCGTGCGTCTTGCGCCATGCCTGGAGCCGGGTGCGCAGCGTTACGAGGAGATCGGCAAGATGCGCCTCCTCCTGCGGCGAAAGGGAGGATGCGCCGAAACGCACGGCGTAGTACCGTTCGGTGATCTCCTCGACCTCGGGGGCATGAAAACCCCACGTTCCCAGGAGATCGACGAACTCCCTCGGCGTGGCGCAAGGGGGACGCCGGAAACCGTGGCGGGCCAGAAGGGCAAGGAACTCGTGGTAGAAGGCGACCCGCCCATAGAGACGGCGCGGGGAGAAACGCCGAAGAAGGAGGACGCGAAGCCAACGACGATGGCGCAGCAGGAGGAGGAAGACGCCCAGGAGGAGGAACCCCAACACGGCGCTCATCCCACTTCCCCTCCTGTGGGGACGCCGCGCTGCCTGGGCCTGCGTCTCCTCCGATCCGTAGAGCCGCTTCGAGGCATCCGAGAGGGAAGCAAAGAAACTCCGCAGGAAGCGTGAAGAGGCGAGCCAGGTCTTCTCCTGGCGCTTCGCGTCGTAATCGATCACATTCGATTGCCAGGCGAAATGGAGCATGTCGAGATAGCGGGAAAGCCGCTTCCACCACGCGCGGGACCCCTTGCCGCTCGCCGGGGCCGCGGGGGTGGGGTCGAAGGAGCGCCAACCGATCTCCGGAAATTCGGCTTCGACCCAGGAGTGGGCGTCGCTCTGCCGGACGAGGAAGTACCCCCCCGCCTCGTTCCACTCCCCGCCGCTGAAGCCGTTGACGAGCCGGGCCGGGATGCCCACCACGCGAAGGAGGAGGACCATCGCCGTGGCGAAATACTCGCAGTGTCCCTCCTTCCGGACGAAGAGGAAGTCCTCGATCGGATCGAGCCCGGGCGTCACGCCGGCATCGAGCGTGTAGCCGTAGTTGTCCTGGAGGAAACGCTCGATCTGCCGCGCGGCCTCATACGGGTTCTCGATGCCGAAGACGACGTTCCTGGCCAGCCGCCGGACCCGCTCGGGGAGATCCTCCGGAAGCTGGAGGAAGGGATACCCCTTCGGGAAGTCGTGGAAACGAAGATGGGAGAGATCCGTTGGCTCACGGGGAACGAAGGAGGTGACCGTATAGCGGATCCCATGGACGTAGGGGGAGCGTACCGAGATCGTGTCGTTGTCGTCCCAGAAGATCCGGTCGGGGCCATCGGTGACCGCGGTGGGGACGTAGAGCGCAAAGAGGATCCGGGTGTTCAACCCCTCGATCGAGAAGCGTTGCCGTACCTTCCTCCCCTGTGTCGCCCGCGCGGTCTCCCGGTGGAGGAGGTTGACGTTCCCCTCGAGATCGACCATGTAGTGCCGCTTGCGCTCCCTGGAGACGCTCCAACGCAATCCATCGTAGTGATCGAAAGCGATGCCGCGCCAGAGGGGATGCAGATCCCGCTCTCCATCGGGAAGTTCCACCCGCATCACCCGCCGGGAGTTCTCCTTGATGAGGCCGATGTCTCCAAGGGCCACCTCCTCGGAGAAGCCACTCACCGATCCTCCCGACGGCTCCCCGAGTTGGATCGCATGAAGTCCGAAGCGGGGGAAAATCACGAAGAAGAAGACCGTCCCCCCGAGCACCGAAAAGAGGAGAAAGAACGTGGTGAAAAAGAGCCGAAGATCGAGAAAGTTCCGCACCCGCCCGATCTCCCCTCGCGCTTCGAGTTCCCCCCGGAAGTGAAAGAGCATCAGCGTCCACATCCCCACCACCAGGTAGAGGAGGAAGGAGAAGGCAAAGGAGATATGGAAACTCAACGCGGAGGCGACGAGAAGATGGACGAAGCTGATGAGGTAGATCTGGAGGTAGTCCCGCCGCCTCTTCTCCTCGAAGAGCTTGACGATCTGGATCAGGATGAGGAAGTGCGCCAGGCAGTTCACCAGCGGGGAGAAGAGGAAGATCCGGTCGATCAGGATGAAGAAGAGCGCCCCCACCGACAGCGCGACCGCCCCCCCCTTCGGGAGGACGAACGAACGGCGCAGATGGACGAACCAGAGACTCGCCGGAGATGCGAAGGTGGCCAGCGCGATGTAGAAGAGGGAACCCTCCGCCAGGGCGAGCGAGAGGATCCCGATGAGGACCATGAGGTAGGTCGATCCGAGAAAGAGCGTCTCGAAGGTCATCCCGCCCCTCCCGCAACCGAACTCCGGAAGATTGCTTCCGTGGGCACGAGCACCTCGGCGCCAGGGAGGGGGGGAGGGATCTCGACCGGCGCAACGACGATCGGGGTTCCCCCCTCCCCCCCCCTTTCGAGGAAGGAATCCAGATCCCCCCCCTCGGCCGGCTCGAGGAGGGCAAGCGTCGTGAGGATCTCCTCGAGGTGCTCCTGCGTCGTCGCGGGGGGCAGGAGGATCGGCTCCGGCGTGAAGGTGGCCAACCCCACGGGATGACCCGCGGCCTGGAAGTGACAGGCGAGCGTGGCAGTAAGGGAGATCGCCCGCTCCAACGCAACCGGGGGCGCCGAAGCCTCCGATGGGGGTACCACGGAATGGAGGTAGAGCATCACCTTCTCCCGATCCTCCCGTTCGAACTCCTTGACCATCTCCCGTTGCCGTCGCGCTGTCGATTTCCAGTGGATCCATCGGGGATTGTCACCGGGGCGGTACTCCCGGATCCCGAAAAAATTCTCCTCGGAGAGGGCATTGCGGTTCCCCCCCTGTTCCGAGACGCTCCGGTCGAGTCGTTCGAGCACCGCCTGCGTGACCTCGCCGAGGGGGGGATAGGCCAGAACCTCCGTCTTCATCGGGAAGAAACGGCTCTTCCGGAAGAAGCCGAAGGGAAACGCCGTCTGGAGGGCAACCGGAGGAAGCGAATGCACCCCCCGGCGTTCCACCCGCTGCTCGTAGAAGAGGGTGACCTGACGGCGGGGGGGGAGTTGCAGGCAGTAGGCCCAGGGGCCTTGCTCCTTCTCCTTCCGCCGTCTCGAGGTTTCCTCCGTGATCCGGAGGGAGTAGGAGGGGAAGAGACGTTTCTCGTTGGCCAGTTCGATCCGCACGGGAAAGGCTTCCCCGGCCTGGACCTTCTCTGGGGCCTGACGGGAGAGGCGGACCCTGGAGAGGGAGATCATCGAGAGGAACCCGGAAGTGCAGATCATCGAGAGCATCATTCCGAGCATGAGGAAGAGGAGGTTCATCCCCGTGTTCATCGCGGCGAACCCCACCGCCAGTGAGAGGAGGACGAATCCCCCCCCCTGCCGGGTGATCCGCAATCGGCGCTTCCGGCGCACGGGCGGAGAGTGTTGCGCCGGAGGGACGCCCCTGGGGGCGCCTCGTACCTTCCCTGCCCGGGAGGGAGGATCGGCGTATGCGCGCATCGCGTTCCTCAAAGGGGAACCGGGATCGAGGCGACGATCTCGGCGATCAGGTCTTCCGCGTGCCATCCCTCCTTCCAGTGGATCCGGGGGATCAGACGGTGGGCGAGCACCGGCGCAGCAAGCGCCTTGACATCGTCGGGGAGGACGAAATCTCGCCCCGACACGAGGGCGTATGCCTGGACCGCCCGGGTGAACGCCAGGGTTCCCCGCGGAGAGACGCCGCTCTTGAGGTGCGCGCTCTCCCGCGTGGCCTGCACGATCGCCAGAAGGTAGTCGAGGAGTTCTTCGGCGATCCGGACCTTCCGGGTGGCCTCCTGGAGCGCCAGGACCTCTTCCGCTCCCAGAAGGGGCGTGACCGAATCGAGGGGATCGCTTCGGGTTCGGCCGAGGATGATCCGCTTCTCGTCGGCCAGCGTGGGATACCCGATGTGGATCTTCATGAGAAAGCGGTCGAGCTGCGACTCGGGGAGGGGATAGGTTCCCTTGAACTCCACAGGATTCTGCGTGGCGAGCACGATGAAGGGTTGCGGCAATGCGTAGGTCTGCCGATCGACGGTCACCTGGAACTCGTTCATCGCCTCGAGGAGGGCACTCTGCGTCCGTGGTGTGGCACGATTGATCTCGTCGGCGAGGATCACGTTGGAGAAGATCGGACCCGGCTTGAACTCGAAGGCGTGCGCCTGCGGGTCGTAGATCGAGACCCCGAAGACGTCGGAGGGAAGGAGGTCGGGGGTGAACTGGATCCGCTGGAAGGAGAGGTCGAGGCTTCGGGCCAGGGTCCGCGCCAGCGTCGTCTTCCCCACACCGGGGATATCCTCGAGCAACAGGTGCCCCCGCGCACAAAGGGCCGTCACGACGAGGCGGATCGTCTCCTCCTTGCCGATGATGACCCCGGAGATCCGGGTGACGAGTTCCTCGATCCTGGCGATGCAGGCCGCCGATTCCTCGGTCGAAACGGCTTGGATCACATCGTCCTCCTCTCTTCGGGCGTGTCGATCCCATGCTTCGGGGTTCGGTTTCTCTGCCATCCCTACGCCATTCTCCCTCTCGGCGGGGAGCCCACCTCTCTCAAAGATCGGCACTCGTGGGGCTTCCCTTGAGCCGCCGCTTCACAGCGTGACGGATCGCCGCGCTGGCCGCTTCCATCCAACCAGGAAGCCCGAAACGAAAGGCGAGCCAGGCGCCGGCACTTCCCCCCAGCGCATCCGCGAGCATGTCGAAGGGATCGAAATCGCGACCCGGAACGAACGCCTGGTGGAATTCGTCCCCGACCCCATAGAGGGCGGTAAGGAGGATGGCGATCCAGGGCGTGGCGATCCGCGGCCATGAACCGGCCTGCGCGAATGCGAAGAGGAGGCCGAGCAGAGCGTAGGCGCCGAAGTGGAGAACCTTGTCGGCAAAGGGGATCGGGGGCACGATGCCGGGATCGCTCCGCCCCGATGCCCAGAAGATCACCGCACACCACGAAAGGGCGGGGATCCAGCGGAGAAGGGACCCGCTGCGCAGCGGAAGGATGTTCATCTCTTCTTTCCGTTACATCTTGTATTTCCCGAAATCTTCCGGAGACATCCGCTCGAGGATTTCGGACCATTTATCCTGCTCCGACTTCTCCGAGGAATCGGAGGCCTCCGGCCGGGCGGAGAGTTTCTCGATCATCCCTTCCTCGGTGAGATCGATCGTCTGGGACTGTTCGATCACTTTCCGATCGACCCAGATCGAGGCGCCGCTGCGCAGGGCCAGCGCGATCGAATCGCTGGGGCGGGCGTCCATGACGACTTCCTGCCCATCGCGCTCGAGGTGGATCTCGGCGTAGAAGGTGTTGTCCCGCAGGTCGCAGACCACGACTTTCTTCACCTCGATGTCGAAGGCGCTCAGGATGTTGTTCATGAGGTCGTGGGTCATCGGACGCGAGATGGCGTGGCGTTCCGGGTTGAGCTTCATCTCGATCGCCGCGGCCTCGAGGATCCCGATCCAGATCGGGATGGCGAACGTCTCCTCGACATCCTTGAGGAGCACGATCGGCACGTGGGTGAGCGGATCGAGAATGAGCGACATGACCCTCATTTCGACGAGCATGGCACTTCTCCTGTGACAGAGCGGAGGCTCTGCGGTTTCGGGTTTACGTTGCGACGGCATCCCCCACCAGGAGTGCCCCGGTTTCGGGGCTTTCGGAGACGACGCTGCCGCGCATCGAGTTGGGCAGCACTTCTTCGATCCGGACGGAGACGAACCTTCCGATCAAGGTTGCGTCGCCGGGGAAATTGACGATCTTGTTACAGGTGGTGCGTCCCGTGAGTTGTCCATGCCCCCGTCTGCTCCCCCCTTCGACGAGGATCTCGACGGCCCGGCCGAGGTAGCCCCGTTCGATCTCGAGGGTGATCTCTCCCTGGCGCTGCTGAAGACGCAAAAGGCGTTCGTTTGCGATCTCTTGCGGAACAGGATCGGGAGCCGTTGCGGCCGGAGTGCCGGGGCGAGGAGAGAAACAGAAGGAGAAGGAGGCGTCGAAACGTACCGTTTCGAGGAGGGACATCGTATCCTCGAAATGTTCTTCGCGCTCGCCGGGAAAGCCGACGATGAAGTCGGTCGTGATCGCAAGGTCGGGGGCCGCGTTGCGCAACCGATCGACCCGATCGAGGAAATCACGGCGGGTGTACTGCCGTTTCATCCGCTTGAGGATCGCATCGGAGCCCGACTGGACGGGGAGGTGGATGTGCCGGCAGACCTTCGGATTGTGCCGGTAGACCTCGATGAGTTCGCCGGTGAGGTCCTTGGGGAAGGGGCTGGTGAAACGAATCCGTTCGATTCCCTCGATCGCGGCGATCCGGTCGAGCAATTCCGGAAAGGAGAGGTCCCCCTTCGGGCGTTTCCCGTAGGAGTTGACCGTCTGGCCAAGGAGCACGACCTCCCGCACTCCTTGCTCGGCCAGTTCCCGGACCTCATCGAGAATCTGGGCACTTGGACGGCTCCACTCCCGCCCCCGGACGTGGGGAACGATGCAGAACGTGCAGAACTTGTCGCACCCCGTCATGATCGTGACATAGGCGGAAACCTTTCCCGGCGCCACGATCCGTGGCGCGAAGCTGCGGTCGTAGGTACGCATCAGATTCTCGTAGCCGAGATCGAGTTCACACAGGCGCCTTTGGCGTTTCGCTTCGATTTCGGCCACCATTTCGGGAAGGCGCGCGTAGCTTCCCGGTCCGCAGACGATGTCGAGGTAGGGGATCCGCTCGAGCATCTTTCTGCCGACCATCTGGGCCACGCAGCCGCTCACCCCGACGATGACGCCGGGGCGTTCCTCCTTGAGTCGCCGGAAGCGGCCGAGACTCGAATAGACCTTCTGTTCGGCCTTCTCCCGGACGCTACAGGTGTTGAGGAGGATGAGGTCGGCTCGTTCCGGATCCTCGACTCGCTCGTACCCGTCCACCGCAAGGATCTCGACGATCCGGTCGGTGTCGAGTTCATTCATCTGGCAGCCCCAGGTTTGGATGTATACGTGTTTTCGTCGTTTCATCTGCCGCTCGTGCTTCCTCGTTCCGCGATCCCTTCGCCGGCTTCAGTCCCCGATCTGCCTTGCCACCTGGCCTTTCCTCCCCTCGTGCGTCCTTCGATTCTCAGAAGCGCACCCTTTCCCTCCGCTGCACAGCCGTCTCTCTTCTGCACAGCATTCTCTTTTCATCCTACTTCATCTTACTTGTCCGCCGATTCTCTTGTCAAGGCAGATTCCGCGCGGGCCGGGCAATCGCATCTTGAATCCCATGATTCGCGGAGCGCGCATGGCATCGGGGTCTTACGGCGGTTCTCGGGGTATTGTCGGCGGAAGGACCGGTTCGTGGTGTGCGCCTGTCGGGGCGGGTTTGAAACCCGCCCCGAGGCCAATGCCCCGGGAGCACAGATCTCAGCGGGAAATTTCATGCGATTGTCCGGCCCCTCGCATTTTCCCATTGACCCTGGCGCAGAAATCGAGTAGAATGGGAGACATTGTTCGATGGGATTCCAGAGGCTGGTGGGGAGCCGGCGCGAGTGCGAAGAGGGGGCGGGATGCCGCACACGGAGCATGGCCCGATCGAGATGCGGCACATGGCGATATCACCCCCACGCCTCGGCTTTTCTCCTGCCGATGGATGGATGATCTTGGGAACGAACCAACAGAAAGGAACACACCCCATGAAGACTGTGCTACGACTCTCTCTCGCGATGATCCTCGGTGCCACCCTGATGATGCTCGCAGCCCCCGGCTGCGAAGAGACGTGTGAGTCCCTCGACGGAGTCTGCGTGGAAGATGCCGTGATCCGGGACAACTGCCCCCGCGGCATGGAGCCGATCAGCGAAACGGGGCCGCGGGCCACGGATTACTGCCCCGTGGCGGAAGGGGAGCCGAATCAGGTCTGCTGCGTCCCCATCCCCGAGGAAGGCACCGGAAACTGATTCGACCGGCTCCCCCCAACGGGCAAACGCAAGAACGAAGAGCCGCCTGCACCGGCGGCTCGGGATCCATTCCCCTCGCCTTCCCTCCCCTTTCCCTCATTTCTCCTCTTCCTGAAAAGTCCTCCCAGAGGCACGGGTCGATGGGGCACCTCATCCCCCTCTTGCCCTCTTCTCCTCGCCGGGGTAGGTCAACCGACCATGGATGGCGTCGGGGGCCATCGCCGGAGGGGGCCATCGCCGGAATCACGCCCGCACCGCGGAGAAGATCCGGGGTTTTCCGGCCAGATCACGCGCGATGCCGATCGATCGGAACTTGCCGGTTTGAGCTGCGAACGCTTCGACCAGGGCGGCCTGATCCTCTCCGATCTCGATGAAGAGTCCCCCGCCCGGGAGGAGACGGCTGGGGGCTTCCGTGAGGATCCGTTCGATGATGTCGAGCCCCCCGTGGGGCGCGAAGAGAGCGACGTGGGGTTCGTGCTCGACGATCTCGGGCTGAAGGTGGCCCTTTGCTTCCCAGGCGACGTAGGGGGGATTCGAGACGATCAGGGGGAAGCGCACCCCGGGAGGAAGCGGCGTGAAGAGATCCCCCCGAAGGAGGGTGAGCCGGGCAAGGAGACCGAGCCGCTCGGCGTTGCGCCGAGCGATCCCCAGAGCACCCTCCGAGATATCGATGGCAACGCCCCGGCTCTCCGGAATCTCCCGCAAGAGCGCCAGCGCGATCGCACCACTTCCCGTCCCGAGATCGAGAAACTCCGTCATGGGAAGGGAAGGGGCGCTCTTCGCCCAGGAGAGCACCCGCTCGACGAGCACCTCCGTCTCGGGACGGGGAATGAGCACCTCCGGGGTAACCTCGATCGTGAAATCCCAGAAATCCCACTCCCCGAGAATATACTGGAGCGGCTCCCGGCGGGCACGTCGTTCGAGAAGCTCCCCGAAGCGAACCACACACTCCGTATCGATGGGGTGATCGAGAAAGGGCAACGCCTCCGGAGAGCAGTGGAGGAGATGGGCGAGCAGGAGCGTGGCATTGCGCTTTCCCTCTTCGACACCGGCCTCTTCGAGCCACGCAGCCGCTGCGGCAAGGAGGTGATGGACGTTTCGGCTGGCAAAGGTCGGCATTCCCCACCTCGGTGCGCATATCGATCTTGCCCCGGCGTCACGCCGCACCTGGCGAATTGCTCCTCAGAGCGGCCGGCGGTGATGTGCGTTCGGTCGCGCCCCCGCCATCGTCGCAGGAAAGAGGAAAGGCATCAGGCCGTCGCTTCGGCCTTGAGCGCCTCGGTCTGGAAGTGGGTGATCAACGGGTCGATGAGGAGATCGATCTCCCCCTCCAGGATCGTCTCGAGTTGGTAGAGGGTAAGTCCGATCCGGTGATCCGTGACCCGTCCCTCCCGGAAGTTGTAGGTACGGATCCGCTCACTGCGGTCCCCGGAACCGATCTGGCGCTTTCGCGTCGCAGAGATCTCGGCCTGCTGTCTCGCCGCTTCGAGGTCATGGAGCCGGGTCTTGAGCACACGAAGCGCCTTTGCCTTGTTCTTGTGCTGGGATTTCTCATCCTGACAACTGACCACGAGTCCGGTGGGCAGATGGGTGATGCGGACGGCGGAATCGGTCGTGTTGACGCTCTGCCCACCGGGTCCCGAGGAGCGGAAGACCTCGATACGCAGGTCCTTTTCATCGATGGCGACCGCGACCTCGTCCGCCTCGGGGAGGACCGCGACGGTGACCGCAGAGGTATGGATGCGTCCCTGGGTCTCCGTGACCGGAACACGCTGCACCCGGTGGACGCCACTCTCATACTTGAGGCGGGAGTAGGCGCCCTTCCCCTCGATCATCACGATGATCTCCTTGTAGCCGCCGATACCGGTCTCGTTGGCGCTCATCCGTTCGATCTTCCACCCCCGGCGTTCCGCGTAGCGGCTGTACATCCGGAAGAGATCGGCGGCGAAGAGGGCGGCTTCCTCGCCGCCCGTTCCGGCTCGAATCTCGAGCATCACGTTCTTGTCGTCGTTCGGATCCTTCGGGAGGAGAAGCCGCTGAAGTTCCCCTTCCAGGCGGGCACGCTCCTCCCGCAGTTCAGGGAGTTCCTCACGGGCGAGCTGGGCGATCTCGAGGTCTTCCCCCGCTGCGAGCGCTTCGTTCTCTGCAATCCGTTGCAGGATCGCCTTGTAGCTCTGGAAGTTCTCCATCAGGGTGGAGAGATCGGCATGTTCCTTGGCCATCCGCCGGAATTCCGCCTGGTTGGCAATGACGTCGGGGCGGCTGAGCGCTTCGGAGAGGGCGTCGTAGTGCTTCGTGACTTCCTCGAGTTTGCTGACGAGCATTTCGCGTTTCACAGGGAGGACTCCTTTGGGCATCGGAAGGCGGGGAGAAGCATCCATCGGAATGCGACTCTCAGGCGCAAAACCCATTCTCGATCCGATCATATCAAAAAATGCCGAAAGATCAACAATTCCCTGCCTGCGCCGCACCGCGGCACGCAGTCCTTGGGGCCGTGGCCGGCCTCATCGTCGGCCTGGCCGCCCTATGGGTGGACAGCCTGATCGCCGCCGTTCTTTCAGACCCAGGGCCTCTCCATTGGACGACGAAGCTCGCTCCGCTCATGGAACGTGAAAGCCTCGGCTGTCGGATCGCGATTCTGACGTGCGCCGACTGCCAGGTTGCGCTTTCCTGGAAAGCGGGCTACCATGGTGGCGGATCGAACATCATCGGTGGTCGGCGGCGGGGATCGTCTCCGTGTCGAAGTGGAGGAAGATTCATGCGGCTCTCCAGCATCGTCCTTTCGGTTGCAGGCTTCGTCTATGCGCTCCTGGGGTTCCTCTTCCTCTTCGCCCCCGTGACGATGGGGCGATGGATCCTTCTTTCCGTCCCCTCGGCGGCGGCGGCGATAGAGATCCGGGCGTTCTATGGTGGGCTGGAAGTGGGGTTGGGCGCTTTTCTCCTCTACTGCGGCAACCGTCCCGCAACGGTGATCGTGGGACTCGTTGCGATGACGCTCTGTACCGGCGGGATTCTGGTCGGACGTCTGACCGGGATCTTCCTCGACGGTTCCCCGGAGAAGATGACGCTCGTCTCCATGATCGTGGAACTCTTCACCACGGTCACGGGGATTCTCCTCCTCATGGACGAAGGGCGGCGTGGCGCGGTGTCGGGCAAGGGGTGAGCCTACGTTCCGGCCGGTCGACTCATCGCCCGAAGCTGCTCGATCTGAGGGAGTTTGCCCATCACGATCATCACGGTCCCCGCTTCGAGCTTCACGTCGGGATCGGGATTGAAGAGGACCCTGGCGCCCTCGAGCGCACTCAAACCGATGACGAGGACGCCGAAGCGTTGCCGGATTCCGCATTCGGCGATCGATTTGCCGACAAGAGGGGAATGGGGGAGGATCTCGATCTCCTCGAGGAGGAGTTCGAGCGGACCGTGCCCGGTGGCGATCTCGATGAACTCGAAGACGTGCGGCCGGATGACATGTTCGGCCATCCGCAGCGCCCCGAGCCGGTAGGGGGAGATCGCACGGTTGGCCCCGGCCCGGATCATCTGGGGCTCGAGCGAGGGATCGGAGACCCGTGTGATGATGAAGAGGGCCGGGTTGAGCGCCCGGGCAGTGAGCGTGATGAAGGCGTTGTCCGCATCGGTCTGCGTCGCGGCGATCAGCGCCCGCGCCTCTCCGATCCGTGCTTCGAGGAGGGTCTCCTCCTTCGTGGCATCCCCAGGCACCACGGTGATCTTCTGGAGCTGGAGCGCCTGGGCCCGCTCGGGATTGCGTTCGATGATGAGAAAGTCGATCCGGCTGCGCTGGAACTCCTGGATGACATGCGCGCCGATCCGGCCGTAGCCGCAGAGGATGACGTGGTTCTTCATCTTTCGGATCCTCCGGCGTGTCCGCTCGAGCTGGAAGAGGAAGCGGAACTCCTCGGAGAGGAGGAAGGCCCCGAGACTCGATGCGGCATAGAGAAAGATCACGGTACTCGACGCGATATACCCGATCGTGAAGAGTTGTCCCGCGGGGGAGAGGGGGCGCACCTCGCCGTATCCGATCGTGGTCACCGTGATGATCGCCATGTAGAGCGCTTCCCGCAGACTCCACCCCTCGATCCCCATATAACCGAGGGTCCCCACCATGAGGAGCGCAAACATGCTCACCCCGCTGATCTTCACGTACCACGGGATCCAGCGGAAGGGGGAAGGGTGGGTCATCCCCTCAGGCTTCGTCATCGGTGTTCCCGGTCTCTCCCGGTGTGCCATCTCCTACGGAGCTTTGGTGGGCTTCCCCGGCTGGATCGTGGTGTCGAAGGCGGGCGGAAGGAGGATCGGAGGGCGTTCCTTCCGGTCGGAGGTGCGCTGGAACTCGAGTTCCTTGACGAGGATGCTCGGCGCGATCGTGGAGACGGAGACGTAGCCCGATTCGGCGCCGCAGAAGCCGTTGAAGACCCGGTAGTCGTCGCTCGTGGCAATGATGTTGTTGAGGGTGGTCAACGGGGTGCCCACGATCTCGAGCCCCCGAACGAGCGTCTCCTTCCCCGTCTCGGGATCGACCTTGTAGACCATCGTCGGCGTCCCCTTGAAGGCCTGGTACCCGCCGCTTCGGGTATTCGTCTCCCCCCCCCGGATGTCCTTGACGATCAGACCGAAGGGCTTCTTCTGGGCCCGCACCGTTTCCAGGAGACGCGCTTTCAACTCCGCATAAGGCACCTCCTTGTGGGAGCGGACGATCAGGTTGCCCTGGCGCCCGACGGGACGGTGGTTGTATGAACTGCGGCCATGACCGTTGGAACGGGAGAACCCCTTGATCGGGGTTCGCGACATCAGGAAATTCTCGAGGACGCCATGATCGACGAGGACGACGCGCTGGGCGGGAATGCCGTCGTAGTCGTAGCGGTAGTAGCCGTTGAGATCGACCCCCTCGAACCGCTCGAGCGTGGGGTCGTCGATCACGGAGAGAAAATCGGGAAGGATCCGTTCCCCCACCCGGTCGGTGAAGGTCTGCCCTTCTTCTTCGATCCGCTGGCGTTCCCCTTCGAGCCGATGCCCCACGGCCTCGTGAAAGAGGACCCCCGCCGCCTCGGGGGAGAGGATCGCCGGAACGTTCACCGGGGAGAGTTCCTCGGCGCTCCCGAGCGCGAGGAGATCCTCGATCATCCGGAGCACATCGGTCAAAATACGCGATTCCGAGGGCATGTCCGCCTCCTTGCGGTAGTAGAACTGCTTGAGGACCGGCAGGACCATCCCGTCGGGCGCCCTCGTCTTCGCCCCGTAGCTCAAGGAGATCAGGTGCTCCTCCGTCTCGACGATACTCCCCTCCGTGTTGAGGAAGGCGACCCGCTCCCGCTGGGCGTTGACGTTCATCTCGAGATCGAAGATGTCGGGGTGCATCCGGAAGGCGTCCGTGACCCGACGGGTGATCCCCTCCCATTTCACCCGGTCGAAGGAGAAGGGACGGGGGGGGTCGATGAAGAAGTGCGCATCCTCCCGGCTGAAGTCGTCGAGGTCCTCCGTCTCCTCCGCCTCGTAGACGTTTTTGGCCTTCTTCTTCAGGAACTGGTTGAGCGCGACTTTGTACTGCGTATCGGTCAACTGCCAGAGGAGGTGCCGGAAGGCGTCCGTGTTGTCCTCGATCGGCGCCAGAACCCAGTTCGGCATGTAGTACTGGGAGAAGAAGTCCTCGTAGTTCTTCTGGATCATCGTGTTGTCGAAGTGGTAGTCCCCCACCCGTACCTCCACGGTGAGGTAGCGATGGCGATTCGTGTCGGAGGTGATGATCGCGCCATACTTCCCCTGGATCTTCGTCTCCGTCGTGTCGGTCAGGCGGTAACTGATGAAGTAGGGGGCCTCGTAGCCCGGGAGACGGAGCTGTGCCTTCGAGCGGAGCAACTCCTGCTGCATCGCCTGGAGCACCGGATCGAGCGGCAAATGCTCACCCCCCTTCCCCTCGGGAAGGGCCTCGGCGGGTTCCGGGGGAGGGGCCGCTTCCGACGCAGGGGCTTCATCGGGCGCAGGAGCCCGCCCAGCCTCCACGGAAGGGGAGACCACGCCGGACGCGGGAGCACTCTCATCTGCCCTCAGATCGGGGCGTGGCCCAAAGAGGAGCATCGCACAGCACAAGAGAAGGGAAGCCTGTTTCATCGGGGTCGTCTCTCGATCGTCTGCGGTTTCGGACTCGTGAAGAAATGTGGTCCCACTCTATCACAAAGAGCGCCGTGCCGCAAAGCCGTAGATCCATCGAAGGTGGGGTGACAAGCCGCTGAGATTCCGGTAGAGTCGCAGGAGAAGCGTCGGCAAGGCGAAAAGGCACGATGCGGGGACGAGGAAAACGATGAACCGGAAGAAGCTCGCCACGCTCCCGGAGAAACCGGGGGTCTATCTCATGAAGGACGCTCAGGGGCGGATCATCTACGTCGGAAAGGCGAAGGTGCTCAAGAACCGCGTCCGAAGCTACTTCCAGAGTCCCGCCGGGAAGGACGAGAAGACGCGGCGCTTGATCGCGCAGATCGCCGACTTCGAGACGATCATCACGAACAGCGAGCGGGATGCGCTCCTCCTCGAGAACACGCTCATCAAGAAGCACCAGCCGCGCTACAACGTGCGCCTCAAGGATGACAAGAACTACCTCTCCATCCGCATCGATCCCGGGGCGAAATGGCCCCGCATCGAACTCGTCCGGCGCCGGAAGCGAGGGGACCGGGCGATCTACTTCGGTCCCTTCTCCTCGGCAGGGGCGCTCAAGGAGACGGTGCGCTTCCTCAACAAGATCTTTCCGCTGCGCACCTGCTCCGACCGGACGCTGGCCACGATCTCCCGCCCCTGTATCGAGTACGACATGAAGCGGTGCGCGGCCCCCTGCGGCGGTCTCGTGACGCGGGAGGCCTACGCGGCGATCGTCGCCGAAGTGATCGCCTTCCTCGAGGGGAAGGGGGAGGAACTCATCCGCCGGCTCGAAGCGGAGATGCGGGCCCGCGCCCGGGAACTCGAATTCGAGGAGGCCGCACGTCTGCGCGACCGGATCCGGGCGATCGAGACGACCCTCGAGGAGCGCAAGCGCACCGGATCCCATGCCATCCACCGGGACATCTTCGGAATCTACCGGGAGGGAGGGGGGATCGCGATCTTCCTCCTCTTCGTTCGTGGCGGCCAGATCACGGGCACGTCGCATCAGATCTTCGACCTCGAACTGCCCGACGGCCGGATCCTGGCCTCCTTCCTCCAGCAGTACTACACGGCCGAGTGCTTCATCCCTCCCGAGATCCTCCTGCCGATCCCGATCGAGGATCATGCGCTCCTCGCCTCGTGGCTCGGCGAACTCCGGGGGGGAAGGGTCCGGCTGATCCTCCCGAAACGGGGGGAAAAGCGCAGGTGGGTCGAGATGGCGAACAAGAACGCGGCGAGCGTCTTTCGCAGCGAGCAGGACGAGCAGGAACGGATGGCCCGCACCCTTGCCCGGATCGAGGAGACGTTCCACCTCCGCCGCCTCCCCCGCCGGATCGAATGCTACGACGTCTCGAACATCCATGGCCGTCAGGCCGTCGCCTCCCGGGTCACCTTCATCGATGGCCATCCAGAAAAATCGCACTACCGCCGCTACCGGATCCGTACCGTCTCGCAGAGCGACGATTTCGCGATGATGTACGAGGTCTTGACCCGCCGGCTGAAGCGGGGGAAGGCGCGAAACGACCTGCCCGATCTCATCGTCGTCGATGGGGGGAAGGGGCAACTCAACGTCGCGCTCGCCGCCCTCGACGATCTGGGAATCAGCACCGTCGATGTCGTGGGCCTGGCCAAGAGCAGGACACGATATGCCGACGGGGAGCGCCGGAGTTCCGGGGAACGGATCTTCCTTCCGAACCGGGCGAATCCGATCCATCTCGCGCCGAACAGCGAGATGCTCCACCTCTTCACCCGGATCCGCAACGAGGCGCACCGTTTCGCGATCGCCTACCACCGCAAGCTCCGGATCGCCATGAACACCCGCTCCGCGCTCGAGGAGATTCCCGGGATCGGCCCGAAACGTCGCAAACTTCTCCTGGCCCGCTTCGGGAGCCTCCAAGGGGTCCGTGCGGCCACCCGCGAGGCGCTCAGGGCAACACCCGGCCTTCCGGAGGGGGTCGCCGATCGGATCTACGACTTCTATCACGGAGACGGGACAAACGAGCGAGGAAGGCCTTCACCCGAGGACGAGAGACGGGCGCACGGGGATCCCCCCCCTCCTTGAAGGTGGAACCAACGATGAGCCCATCGGCGAAGGGGAGATAGTCGGCGACGTTCTCGGGGGTAAGACCGCTTCCCACGAGGATCGGGGCGGGAAGGGCTTTTCGCAGGCGTTTCACCTCCCCGACCTCGGGGGGGGAACCGGTCTGCGTCCCCGTTACGATCACCGCGTCCGCGCCAGCGCGCAGCACGGTATCGCGGGCGGCGCGCACGAGATCCCCTTCCCCCAGGGGGAGCGCGTGTTTTACGAGGACGTCTGCGAAGATCCGGACCTCGGGGCAGAGGCGGCTGCGAACTTCGAGGACCTCCCGCGCCTTCCCCTCGATGATTCCCTGGTCCGTGGCATAGACGCCGCTGAGCACGTTGACCCGAACGAAGGCAGCACCGGTCACCGCGGCGATCGAGAGGGCCGCGCGCGCGTCGTTTCGCAGCACGTTGACCCCAAAGGGGACGGGAAGGGGAAACTTCGAGAGGATCGCGGTCATCGCCGCGACCGTGACGGGGGGAACCTCCCCTTTCGAGAAGGGGGCGTCCCCGAAGTTCTCCACGATCACGGCATCGACGCCCGCCTCGCTTCCCGGGGCGAGGGCGGCCAGGTCGGCTGCGATCCGTTCGGTGAGATCGTTCCATCTCCCCCCCGCGAACCCCACGCTCCCGGGGAGGGGGGGGAGGTGGAGCACCCCGATGAGGGGACACCGAGGGCGGCCGGAAAAGAGGGGAGGCTTGCGCTCGGACATCCTATGCCTTCAAGACCCGGGCGATCTCGCGGGAGATGATCTCCTTGAGATCCTCCCCCACGCCGGCGGGGGAGGATCTCAAGGAGATCATCTCCCGCGAGA
>CAZTSL010000086.1:0-21306 GCA_964616915.1 uncultured bacterium | reverse complement strand
CCCGAACCCGCCCCCGAACCACCGGCGGACGCCGATGGCGACGGTATCCCCGATCCGGAGGACCGCTGTATCGACGAACCGGAGGATCGTGACGGCTTCGAAGACGAGGATGGCTGTCCCGACCCGGACAACGACGGGGACGGCATCCCCGACGGCCTCGACCAGGCCCCCAATGAAGCAGAGGTCTGGAACGGTTACCAGGATACGGATGGAAAACCGGATGAAGCACCCAAGACGATCCTGGTGACGGAAAACCGCATCCTTCCCCGAAAGCCGATCCTTTTCGAGACGAACTCCGCCAAGGTGCGGGAGGAATCGTTCGAGATCCTCGACGAGATCTACCGTGTGCTCGTGGAGAATCCCAACCTCTCCCTCCAGATCGATGGCCATACCGACAACGTGGGCAACCCCGAGGCCAATCGACGTCTTTCGGAAGAACGCGCCCGTGCGGTGATGCAATATCTGATCGACAAAGGGATCGATCCGGCACGACTCTCGGCCGCGGGTTACGGTGCGTCACGCCCCGTCGCGCCCAACACGACACCGGAAGGACGCGCCGCGAACCGGCGGGTGGACTTCTTCCTCATCCCTGCCAAGGAAACCACCGGGGAGTAGTTCCCCCCCCGCGCCACGCCCTCTCGAGGTTACTTGCAGCAACGGAAGCCGCCGCTCTCATGGGTGTAGTGCGGGGTGAGTTCGATGCGGTTCGTACAACTCACCGCATCGGGCCGGTCGGACCATCCTCCCCCTTTGGCGATCCGGTTGTTGCCCGGCGTGCGGCTCTCCGTCCACTCCCAGACGTTGCCGCTCATGTCGAAGATGCCGTATTCCCCCCAGTTGCTGAAGCAGGAGGGAATCGCGCCAGAGGCCACGGGTCCCGCCTCGGGATCGAGGTTGGTGCGGCACGTCCCTGGCTCGTAGCGATCGCCGTAGGGGTAGCGGAGTTCCTCGAGGCCGCGGCAGGCCTTCTCCCACTCCACGTCGGTGCAGAGTCGTTTGCCGACGGACATGCAGTAGTTGCGCGCCTCGTACCAGGAGACGTTCGTATAGGGTTTCTTGCCGCGCATGTTGGGGAACTCGTAGATATCGATGTAGAAACCGGGGACATAGATCGTTTCCCCATTCTCCCGGGTGAAGTTGGCGCCGGGGATGAACATCATCCCCCCCTCGAGGAGGGGGACCTGGGTTCTGCGCCGCGAGGGGCGGCGGGAGGCGTCGAAGCTCGTTGGGATGAGTTCCCGTCCCTGCCGGGCCTGTTCGATGATCTTCTGCGCCTCGGGGTGGCCCTCGACGAATTTCATCGCCTTCTTCGCGTAATCGGCGGCTTTTGCGAAATCCTTCCGGGCCAGGGAGAGTTCGGCCCACTTGAGGTAGGTGTCGGAAATCATGCTCTGGAGTTCGAGGGCTTCGACATTCTCCGGATCGACGGCCAGGACCTTCTCGATCCAGTAGTGGGCGCACTCTTTTCCGGGAGGGGTGAGGTACTGCTTTTTCCGCTGGTAGTAGGCGGCCTTGGCGAGCCAGCGTTCGATCTGCGCCTCCTGGGCGTGGCGGGAAGCGCGTCGTTCGAGCGACCGGGCGCTTCCTTGCGGCGAGGAGGCGGGCGCTTGCGACGGATCGGGCATGCGCTCGGCGGGCAGAGGTGCCTGGGGAAGCCGGGCCACTTCGTTCGGGGGAGCGGGTGGGGTGGAGGACGCGCTCGAGGTGACGACGGCTCGCTTCACCAGCTCCCGGTCGGTGGAGACGAGACGCTCGTATTCCCGGTAGACGATCCCGAGGATGCCCAGAAGGAGGGAGATCAGGGCGATGCCCCCCACGATCTGAAGACGCTTCTTCGGAGAGGGTTGCGGGAGTTGGGAGGCGGACACCCCCCCCGAAGTACTCGAGATGGGGGCGGAAGGGGTCCCCTCCCCGATCGGAGGGATGCTCGTGGGGGTATGGCGGGTCGCAACGGCGGCCTTCTCCCGCTGGTCGTAGTAGGCCTGAATCGGCTCACTCGCGCGGGGTTTGTCGAGATCCCCGGTCTGGTCGTCCGCCGGGGAAACCTGGTGGAGACGGCCGAGACGGATCGCCTTCTCGAGATCGTGGATCATCTCCCCACAATTCTGATATCGGGCCGCAGGGTCCTTGTGGAGCGCCTTGTGGAGCACGTCGCGGAGTTCCTCGGAGATGCTCGAAGGAACGGAGACAGGAACTTCGTTGCAGATCTCCTTGAGATTCCGGAAGGGCTTCCTGCCGGTGAGCATCTCGAAGAGGACGACGCCGGCGGCATAGATATCGACATTCTTGCTGTAGCGCATCTCGGGAAGCAACTGCTCCCGGGCCATGTAGAAGGGACTGCCCACGGCTGTGAAGGTGGATGCCTCGGGGCCGACGAACTTGGAGACGCCGAAATCTCCGACCTTGTACACATCACCGAGGCGAAAGATGTTCGCCGGCTTGAGATCCCGGTGGATGATCCCCACACTGTGGACGTGCTCGATTCCCTGGAGCACCTGGAGGATGATGCCGACCGCCTCCGGCTCGGTGAGGTACTTCTTCTCGTCGAGGTAGTCGAGAAGGGTTTTGCCGTCGGCGTACTCCGTGACGAGGTAGAGCGCCTGATCATCGATGTCGGCGGTGATGAACTGCAGGATGTTCGGGTGCTGGCCCAGGGTGGTCATCGTCTTGACTTCCTGGAAGAAGAGGTCGATGTTGGCCCCCTTGAGGTTCGACCTTGCGATCTTCTTGACCGCGACATCGCGAACCGCGACCGAGCCGAGCATCTCCTTGCAACGGAAGACGATCCCGAATCCGCCGAATCCGATCCCCTCTTCGATCCTGTACTTGCCGAGCAGCATCTTGCCGATCTGGCTCTGGGTGATGATTTCAAAGGTTTCTCGATCCATCAGTGGACTCCCTTGCCGAAGCGCCGAAGGATTCTCCCTCCTTCGAATCCAGAGGATCTCTGAGGCGGGCTCCCCAGAGGAATTGCATCGCGAAGGATTCAATCGTTCCTATCGACCGATGGAGAAGAAAACTTGAGCCTTGCTTGCGGCACCTTTTCCGTATTGCCCGGGGTCATGTGGCGACCCGAATCAAGAGGGGAAAGGTGAATGCCGAAGGGGAAGAGAGGAGGCGCGCGGGGCACACGATGCTCGTAGAGATCGAGGATCGGTGAAAAGCATGGAACGTTTCGTGCTTGTCCTCCCGGCCTTTCGCCCACCGAGAGGTGAAAGGGGCGTCTCCTGCCGCACTCCGGCCGAAGGATCGCTTTACATTGGAAGGAAATGATGGTATATTCGATCTCGAGGAGCCTACGAGATCCCGGGATCATTCAGGAAGCGATCGAGGAGAAGATGCAGAAACCTTTGGGACCGTTGCGGGAGGATGGTTCATGAATCTTCAGATGAAGCAACAGGTCAAGATGACCCAACAGCTTGTGATGACGCCCCAGCTTCAGATGGCGATCAAGCTGTTGCAACTCTCCCGTCTCGAACTTTCCGAGGTGATCCAGCAGGAGATCGCGGAGAATCCCGTACTCGAAGAAGAAATCGAGCAGAAGGAGCCCGAAGGGGAGATCGAACAGAAGGAGGGGGAAGGGAAGACGGCCGGAGGGGAGGAAGCTCCCGCGCAGGAGGAAACGGTCAAGGAAGTCGATGTCAGTGGTTCCGAGGATATGACTGATATCGACTGGGAGACGTGGGCAGAGCGTTACGAACCCTCCATGCCGGAGGAGAAATTCGTCCGTGAAGACGACGACCGCCCCTCCCTGGAGAACCGCCTCGTCAAGGACACCTCACTCGCCGATCACCTGATCTGGCAGTTGCAGATGTCGAATCTGTCGGATCCGGAGAAACTCTTCGCCACCCAGATCATCTACGAACTCGACGACGATGGCCGATTGACTTCGCCCCTCGAAGAGATCGCGGAGAGAGCCCAGGTCGATATGGCGTTCGCCGAGCGGGTGCTCCAGAAGGTCCAGGAGTTCGAGCCGATCGGCGTGGCAGCCCGCGATCTCAAGGAGTGCCTCCTCATTCAGGCCCGGTATCACGAACTCGGAGAGATCGTAGAGCAGGTGATCGAACGACACCTCCCCAATCTGGAACGGAGGAACTATCGGGCCGTGGCCAAAGACCTCGGCATTCCGGTGGAAGAAGTCTTCGAAGCGGTCAAGAAGATCCACGACCTCGAACCGAAACCGGGCCGCCCCTTCTCGGGCAGCCAGGCCCAGTACATCACACCCGATATCTACATCAAGAAGATCGGAGACGAGTATGTCGTCCTCCTCAACGACGACGGGATGCCGAAGCTCCGGATCAGCCAGCTCTACCAGGACCTCCTCTTGAGAAAGGACGAGAACGGAAAACCGGCGAAGGACTACATCAAAGAGAAACTCGACTCCGCACGCTGGCTCATCCGGAGCATCGAACAGTGGCAACGCACGATCTACAAGGTCACCACGAGCATCGTCAAGTTCCAGCGGGAGTTTCTCGACAAGGGCGTCCTCTACCTCAAACCCCTCGTCTTGCGGGACGTGGCCGAAGATATCGGAATGCACGAATCGACCGTGAGCCGGGTCACCACGAACAAATACGTCCATACCCCCCAGGGGATCTTCGAACTCAAGTACTTCTTCACCAGCGGTATCCGCGTGCGGGGTTCGGAATACCCCGACCAGGATACGATCTCCTCGGAGAGCGTGAAAGACAAGATCCGACGGCTCATCGAGGAGGAAGATCCGAAGAAACCCTACTCCGATCAGAATATCGTCGATCTCCTCGCAAAAGATGGGATCAAAATCGCCCGCCGCACCGTCACGAAGTACAGGGAAGCGATGCATATTCCCTCCTCCACGAAGCGAAAACGCTATTTCTGATCGGGGTTCTCACAACGATCCACCACCCAGCGTGTATCACCGACTGCATCATCCAATCGGAGGTCTCGATGAACATCAGCGTGACATTTCGTCATATGGAGCCCAGCGAGGCATTGAAGGCCTACGTCGAAGAGAAACTGGGCAAACTGAAGAAATACGTGATCCCTCCCGTGGAAGTCAACGTCGTGCTCAGTGTGGAGAAGTTCCGCCACATCGCGGAGGTCACCCTGATCGCCAACCGCGTGACGCTCAAGAGCCGGGAGGAAACCTCCGATATGTATGCGGCGATCGATGGGGTGACGGCCAAGATGGAACGGCAGGTGAAGAAGTTCAAGGAAAAATTGAAAAACCATCCCGGTGTTCCCCATGACGACCCCACGTACCTGAACCGCAAGGCCGACACTGCCCTTCAGGTGGAAAGGATCGTCGCAGAGAACATGAACCCCGAAACGATGACGCTGGAAGAGGCGATCGTCATCCTGGAGCGGCAGGAGCGGGAATTCTACGTCTTCACGAATTCCTCCTCGAACTCCGTGAACATCGTTCATCGCCTCAAGGATGGAGAGTACGGCCTCATCGAACTCGAAACCGCTACCTCCTGAAACCTCTCCCCCATCGCCGAAGATCCGAAAGGCCACCCATGGGTTGCCACGACCCCGGGGTGGTTTTTGCATCGAGAAGGGATCCCATGAAGCTCTCGGACATTCTGAGTCCAGAAGCGATCTGCACCAATCTCGTCTCCAGGGACAAGGAGGGCGTCTTGCGGGAACTCGTGGATCATCTCGCGAAAGTTCATCCCGAAATCGACCGCGAGCGGCTCGTCGAGGTCCTCCTGGCTCGTGAGCGCCTGGGAAGCACAGGTCTGGAGCATGGCGTGGCGATCCCCCACGGAAAACTACCCGGCATCGACCGGATCCTGGCCTGCTTCGGCAGGAGCCTCGACGGCGTTCCATTCGAAGCCATGGACGGCAAACCCTCGCACATCTTCTTTCTCCTCGTCGCCCCGGAAAACTCCGCAGGTACCCATCTGAAAGTCCTGGCGCGCGTATCGAGACTCGTCAAGGAACGCTCCTTCCGGGAGCGTCTGATGCGGGCCGACTCACGAGAGGAACTCTACGAACTCATCGTCTCGGAGGATGAACGGTTCTGAGCGTTCCCGAAATCACACATCGCAACCGAGGCAGAAAATTTCCGCTCCTCCGAGAGAAAGCGATCGGGGCAAGAGAGCATGACCTTACATCGGGATCGGATCGTCATCGTCAGTGGCCTGTCGGGCTCCGGCAAGAGCACTGCCCTCAAGATTCTCGAAGACTTCGGGTACTTTTGCGTCGATAATCTCCCCGTCATCCTCCTGCCGAAGTTCGTCGAACTCTTTCTCCAATCCTCGGGGGAGATCACGAAGGTCGCGCTCGTCATGGATCTGCGTGAACCGGAGTTTCTCCGCCAATATCCGGCGGTCTTCAAGCAGATCCAGGAACTCGGCTATCATCTGAAGATCATCTTTCTCGAAGCCGATCCCGAGGTGCTGCTGCGCCGCTTCAACGAGACACGCCGCAAGCACCCCCTGGCCATGGAGGACGAACCGCTGCGGGAAAGCATCGAGCGGGAACGGGGGCAGCTCCAGGAACTGAAACAGTGGGCCCGGATCGTAATCGATACCTCGAACGACACCGTCCATGACCTCAAACGGAAGATCTCCGATCTCTTCCGCGTGGAAGAGAAGCGAAGCCTCCTGATCAGTCTCCTCTCCTTCGGCTTCAGCAACGGAATTCCCACGGAAGCGGATCTCGTCTTCGATGTCCGTTTCTTGCCGAACCCCTACTTCGTCGAGGAACTGCGGAGCAAAAGTGGCAACGAACCCGAAGTGCAACGCTGGATCTTCCAGCACGAGGTCACCCGCGACTTCCTGGCCAAACTCGACGATCTCCTCCTCTTCCTCCTCCCCCTCTACGAGCGGGAAGGGAAAGCATATCTCACGATCGCCATCGGCTGTACCGGTGGAATGCATCGCTCCGTGACCATCGTCAACGAACTGGGAAAACGCTTCTCCGAGGCCGGCTACCGGATCCGCATCCATCACCGGGATCTCTATCGTGCCTCGCCAGGAGAGAAAGGATGAGATCCGAGCCCCTACGATCCCCGGGGAAACGCCGGAGCACCCCTCGTGTTTCCTCTCAACGACGACGAATCATCGGCACGACGAAATGATTGCAGAAAAAACCTTCGAAATCGTGAACGAGAAAGGGATGCACGCCAGGGCGGCGGGTAAGGTGGTAGCACTGGCCAGGCAGTTCGAATCCGACATCTATCTGATCAAGGACGGCAACGCCGTCGATGCCAAGAGCATCCTCGAAATGATGACGCTTGCAGCCGCCAAGGGTTCCAAGGTCACGGTCCGCGCGCAAGGCAAGGATGCCCAGGCAGCCGTAGCGGCGATCGGCGCGGTCATCGAGGACAAGTTCGGAGAAGAAGCATGAAGCAGGAATCGAACGAGAAGACCCAGCCGGACGTCTTCTACGGCATCGGGGTCTCCCCAGGGATCGCCATCGGGCGTGTCTTCGTCGTAGACCGGCATGATCTGCGGATCCAACGACGCAAGATCGCCGCCCGGCGGATCGCGGGGGAAAAGAAGCGCTTTCTCCAGGCCGTCGAGCGTTCCAAACGACAGATCGCAGAGATCCAGAACCAGATCGAATCGCGCCAACTCTCGGACAATCTCCACTTCCTCGATATCCTGCACGCCCATCTCCTCATCCTCGAGGACCGCAAGCTCCTCGACGAAACCTGCAACCTGATCGCCGAAAAGCAGGTCAACGCGGAGTGGGCGCTCAAGGAGGTCCTCGATCGCTACAAGGAGATGTTCGATGCCATCGAGGACGAGTATCTCCGCGAGCGGCGCAGCGACATCGATTCGGTGGAGAGCCGGATCCAGCGCAACCTCCTCGGACTCGAGACGGAGTCCGTGGCCACGATCGCGGAGAAGGTGATCGTGGTGGCCCACGACCTCTCCCCCGCCGACACCGCCCAGATGGATCGCGGAAAGATCATGGGATTCGCCACGAACGTCGGGGGCAAGACCTCACACACCGCGATCATGGCCCGCTCCCTCGAGATCCCTGCCGTCGTCGGCCTCGAGAACATCACGAGTCACGTCTCCAACGGCGACATCCTCATCCTCGACGGCTCCACCGGCACCGTCATCCTCAACCCCGATCAACGCTACTTCAACATCTATCTCGACCGGCAACAGAAGTTCAAATACCGCGAGAAGTCCCTCCTCGAACAGAACAAGGATCTCCCCGCCGAGACGAAGGATGGCCATCGCGTCTTCCTCCTCGGCAACATCGAACTCCCCTCCGAAGTCGGCTCCGTGCTCGACCATGGGGGTACGGGGATCGGACTCTACCGCACCGAGTTCCTCTTCCTGAACCGTCGCCACCTCCCCACGGAGGAAGAGCACTTCGAGGTCTACAAATCGGTCCTCGAGGGGATCGCGCCTCACCCGGCCACGATCCGTACCTTCGACCTCGGGGGGGACAAGTTCGTCTCCTCGATGCGTCTGCCCGAGGAAGTCAACCCCGCGCTCGGGCTGCGCGCCATTCGGCTCTGCCTCGAACACGACGAGATCTTCCGTGTCCAACTCCGCGCTCTGCTCCGCGCCAGCGTCCATGGAAAACTCCGGATCATGTTCCCCCTCATCTCCGGGATCGAGGAACTCAAGCGGACGAAGGAGATCATCGAAGAGATCCAAGCAGAATTGACGCACGCCGGCATCCCCTTCGACCCCGATGTCGAGATCGGTACGATGATCGAGGTCCCCTCCGCCGCGGTCATCGCCGACCTCCTGGCAGAGGAGGTCGATTTCTTCAGCATCGGCACGAACGACCTCATCCAATACGCCCTGGCGATCGACCGGATCAACGAACACGTCTCCTACCTCTACGAACCCCTCCACCCCGCCATCCTCCGGATGCTGCGGATGATCGTCGAGGCGGCCCACAGTCATGGCATTCCGGTGAGCGTCTGTGGGGAGATGGCCGGCGAGGAACTCTATACCCTCGTCCTCCTCGGCCTCGGCGTCGATCAACTGAGCATGACGCCCCTCTCGATCCCCCGCGTCAAACAGATCATCCGCGAATCCACGATCGAGGCGGCGCGCGGGGTTGCCGAAGCGTGTATGACCCTTTCCACCGCAGCGGAGATCGAACGCTTCGTGGCCGATGAGATGGCCACCCTCTTCCCGGAACATTTCATGAGACCTCCGGAGCGGCCGCTCCCTACCCGAAGTTCAACATCCGAAAACCTTGTCGTCGAGAACCCATGAGTACCATCACAGCCCACAGACCCGTAAAGGTCCGGATCGGTCCCTCCCCCACCGGGGATCCTCACGTCGGGACCGCCTACATCGCCCTCTTCAACTACGTCTTTGCCCGTTCGCAAGGAGGATCGCTCATCCTGCGCATCGAAGACACGGACCAGAGCCGATCCCACCCCGCCTACGAGGCCGCGCTGATCGAAGCGCTGCACTGGCTGGGATTGACCTGGGATGAAGGCCCCGATGTCGGGGGGCCCTCGGGTCCCTACCGCCAGTCGGAGCGCACCGGGATCTACCGGGAGCATATCGAGATCCTCCTTGCGCGGGGCGCGGCGTACCGCTGCTTCTGTACCCCGGAGCGCCTCGAGGAAGTCCGACGGCGCCAGCGGGCCGCAAAAGAGACGACGCGCTACGACCGCTTCTGCCTTACCCTCTCTCCCGCCGAGATCGAGGCGAGACTCGCCCGGAAGGTCCCCTTCGTCGTTCGCCTGCGGATGCCCGACGCCGGCGAGACCGTCGTCCCCGACCGTCTGCGCGGCAACGTCGTCTTCCAGAATGCCCTCATCGACGACCAGGTCCTCCTCAAATCGGATGGCTTTCCGACCTACCACCTCGCCAACGTCGTCGATGACCACCTCATGGGGGTCACACACGTCATCCGCGCCGAGGAATGGATCAACTCCACCCCCAAGCATCTGCGCCTCTACGAAGCCTTTGGATGGGAGCCCCCCACCTTCGTCCATATGCCGCTGTTGCGCAACAAGAACGGGAGCAAGATCTCCAAGCGCAAGAATCCCACCTCGATCCTCTACTACCGCCGGGCGGGCTATCTGCCCCAGGCACTCCTCAACTTCCTCGGCATGATGGGGTGGACCATGCCCGACGGTCGTGAGGTCTTCTCCGTGGACGACATGATCCGCGAGATGAGCTTCGACCGGATCCACCTCGGGGGACCCGTCTTCGATCTCGACAAGCTCACCTGGCTCAATGGCATGCACATCCGGGCGATGTCCCCCGAGGCCCTCCTCGAATACCTCGATACGCACTTCCTCAACCGGCGCTATCTTGCCCAGATCCTCCCGCTCGTCCACGAGCGGATCGAGACGCTCGCCGACTTCATCCCGAAGACCGACTACTTCTTCGCCGCCGACCTCTCCTACGATCCCACGACGCTCCTGCCCAGGAAACGGAGCAAAGGGGAGACGGTCAAGGTGCTCAGGGAACTCCTCGAACGCGTCGATCGGCAGATCACCTGGGGAACCGAGGAGATCGAAACCCTGCTCCGTTCCTTCTGCGAGGAGATCGGCTGGAAGACAGGAGAACTCTTCATGATGATCCGGATCATCGTGACCGGCAGGAAGGCCACTCCACCCCTCTTCGAGACGATGGCCGTGCTGGGCAGGGAAATCTGCCGCTGGCGGATGCGAAAGGCCCTCGAAACGATCCAGAGGGCGAAACCGTAGCGCGAGATGAGGCCAAGGCTCTTTTCCCTCCTCAGCGTAGGATTCTTCCTCCTCCTTTCCCTGCGTGACCCTCTCTTCGCTGCGGCCCAGGCTCCTGAAGCACCCGCCTCCTCCATTCCTCCCCTTTCCGACCGGACGGAACGCTTCGGCCTTGCGCTCCTGGGGGGGCCCTCTCTCCTCCTCGTGGCCTTCGGGTCGCAGAGCAGTGGGAGTGAGGACGTGGAAAACCCCGGCCTTCAGTTCAAAACCGGCGCCACGGTCGGCATGGGCTGGTTCTATGGATTCAATCCCCACGCCACGCTCGAACTCGATTTCACGAAGAGCGGGGTCACCGGGAGGATCCCCGCCTTCAACTTCGGAACCGCGGACCATCCCCGCAGATACGACATCGATATCGAAGTCAACGTCACCGGCTTCTCCGGTGACGTTCAGTATGGCTACCCGTTGGGCCCTTTCTATCCCTACTTGCGTCTCGGCATGGGATACTTCTTCTCCGACTTCTCCCTCGTCTTCACCTCCCTTTCCTCGGGGAACGTCTCTTCGGCCGAAGGGAAGGACCGTAGCATCGGATACCTCGTGGGCACCGGCTTCGACTTCACCCTCGACCGCGCCCTCCGCTTCGGCGTCGATGCCCGTTTCAACGTCACCTTCCCCGAAGGGATCACGATCGCCGCACTCTCGATCTTCCCCCGCCTCCTCGTCACCTTCTGAGCGGATCTCCGATTCCACCTCTCTGGGCGTTCACCTCCTTGCGCTTGCCTGCGGGCAGGAAGACCTTTCCTCACCCTCCTCCTGGTGGGGGGATGCTTTCACCCCGGCTTCTACGATGCCATGCGGACCCTGCGAATCATGGGAATTCAAGATACGATCGCCCGGATTTGGGACGGACCTTCCGACTTGATCGGGGAGGAAAGATGTGATATAGATGGAGATTATGGGTGAGAAAACAATGGGATAGCGCGAACCAGGGTTGGGAGAGCACGCATCGGCTCCCCCAGGGAGAGAGATCGTGGAAGCCGCATCCAAAGCAGAATATTACATCAAGGGGGATCTTCAGGATGTCAACATCCCGAAGCTCCTGCATGCCCTCCATCTCGGCAAGAAGGAGGGAAAACTCCGGATCTCCAACGACAAGAGTTCGGTGGAGATCGCCGTACATCAGGGTTCCCCGATCCATGTGACTTCGACCTATCTGCCCAATCTTGCCCTCGGGGAATTGCTCCTCGAGCAGAAGAAGCTCACCGAACAGGAACTCAAGTACAGCCTGAAGAAGATGAAGGCCACGGGGAAACTCCAGGGGGAGATCCTGGGGGAGATGGGGATCCTCTCCTTCCACGATCTCTCCCAGATCCTCGAATTCCAGGCGCGGGAGAAACTGATCCATATCTTCAAATGGAACCGGGGTTCCTTCGTCTTCTCGGGGGGCGTCACCCTGCCGGAGGAGGAGGTCCGCTACAACCTCGACCTGGCGGAGATCCTCTTCCGGGGGAGCGTGCAACATCTCGATTTCAAACACGCGCGGGCAGCCTTTTCGGGGAAACGTTCCCTCAAGCTCGTCAAGGTGGCGGAGCCCCCCTATCCCCCCGAGGCACTGCGCCTCACCCCCCAGGAGAACCGGCTCTTCTCCCGGATCGATGGAAGGTGGAGCCTCAAGGAACTGACCAAGATCTCCGGCCTGGGGATCACGAAGACCTACCAGATCCTCCATGCCCTCTACCTCATGAACCTGATCGCCTTCGAGGGGATCGACCCCCAGAGCGTCCTGCTTCGTGAGACGAAGGCCACGGCCGAAGAACGGGCGCGGCAGAAGGCCCGGGAAACAGCGGAGAAGGGCTACGAGATCCGGATCGCCGATCAACTCCTCGAGGAGGCGGTGAAAGCGATCGAGCGGATCGAAGAAGAGGTCAAGCAGGAGGCTCCGGTAACCCCCGTTGCCCCTCCGCCATCCCCCGGAACCGGGATTCCGATCGACCAGATGCGTTTCGTGACGCAATCTGCCACGCCGATCGAACCGGCGGCTCCCCCCCGCAGCGTTTCCGTTCCCCCGAACGCGGCGTCCCCATCGGCAGGCGTCCCGACCGAACCGCCCCCCGTCGTCTCCGGACTCCAGGGAAGCGCCTATACCGGCGCCCAGGATACGGACTCGCAGCCGATCGAGTTCGTCGTCGAGCCGGACGAGGAAGATCTCGCCCCTTCACCCGCTCCCCCCGAAAAGACGAGTTCAGGGGAAGAACCCGACGACATCCTCATGGAGAGCCTCAAGGCGGCCTTCATGTCTCCCGAGGAGAAGGCGGCCAGCTCCGCCGCGCCTGCCGGCGGAGACGACACCGCCGAGGAAACAGGCATGGAGAGCAGCGAGTGGGGAAACTTCACCGATGAAGGGATGACCGGCACCGGCGAAGGGGAGATCACCGGTAACACGACGGACAGCGCCCTCGACGACCTCGAACGGGAGATCCTCAGAGAGATCGAATCGAACGTGACGGAAGAAGAGGAAGGCCTCATGCCGGCCTGGGGACCCAGCGCACGAGAAAGCGACGAGTTCCTCGAGTCCCTCCAGGCGATCACCCAGGGAGAGGAAGCCTTCCAGAAGGGGAACGAATTCCTCGATGGCAACGATTTTTCCAAGGCCGTGGCCGCTTTCCGCCGTGCCGTGGAACTCGACGATCAGAATCCCAACCATCTCGCCTATCTCGGCTGGAGCGTCTTCCAGGCCGGCAGCAACGACGCGGAGGCACGAAAGGAAGCGATCGATCTCCTCAAGAAGAGCATCCAACTCAACCCCCGTTTCTCCCGCGCCTATTACTTCCTCGGCATGGTCTACAAACATGACGAGCAGATCGACCTGGCGGACATGAGCTTCAGCCGCGCACTCGAACTCGACAAGAACTGCGTGGAGGCCAAGGAGGAACTCCTCGCGATGTACCTCAACAAATAGGAGGGGGAACCTTCCCGACGAGACGACCGGCATCAGGCACCGAACATCTCCGGGATCTCCCGGCGGTCCAGAGACTCCTTACCCACGAGCGCGCACGCCGATGGATCGAGGCGTACGGCAGGCGTGCGGTCGTGGCCGCAGTCCGGGACGTCCTCGCAGAGACACGCCGTGTCGTCCTGGCACATCCCGATCCGGGAGAATGTGTACGGGGATTTCTCGCCGACGGCTTCGCCATCCTCCTCGACCGGATCGAGGCATACCTCCAGCGCGAGGACGCACCGCGCCTCCAGCGGGTGATCAATGCCACCGGGATCGTCCTCCACACGAACCTGGGGCGCGCCCCCCTGGCGGCCGGTGCGCTCGAGGCACTCTCCCGGACCGCAGGGGGTTACTGTAATCTCGAGTATCATACCCCCAGCGGCCGGCGGGGGGATCGCTCCGCAGCCCTCGAGGAGCGGCTCTGTCGCCTCACGAACGCCGAAGGCGCACTCGTCGTGAACAACAACGCGGCCGCCGTCCTCCTTGCGCTTGCCACCCTGGCCGGTGGGCGAGAGGTGATCGTATCGCGCGGAGAAATGGTGGAGATCGGAGGGTCGTTTCGCATCCCCGACGTCATGGCCCTGAGCGGCGCGCGGCTCAGGGAGGTCGGCACCACGAACAAGACCCGGATTTCCGACTACGAGGCCGCCATCGGGGATACGACCGCACTCCTCCTCAAGGTTCATACGAGCAACTACCGGATCGTCGGATTCACGGCATCGGTTCCGATCGAGGAGATCGTCGAACTCGGGGCACGGCATGGCATCCCCGTGATGGAGGATCTCGGCAGTGGCGCCTTCTTCGATCTCTCCCCCTTCGGACTCCCGGGGGAACCGCAAGTTGCCCAGCGAATCGCCAGAGGCGTCGATATCGTCACGATGAGCGGGGACAAGCTCCTCGGCGGCCCCCAGGCCGGCATCCTCCTGGGTCGCCGGCGTTTCATCGCCGCAATGCGCAAGAATCCCCTCTACCGTGCCCTGCGGGTGGGCAAGCTGACGATCGCAGCCCTCGAAGCCACGCTTCGCGACCTCTCCTCCACCGAGCGCGCATGGACACGAATCCCGGTACTCCGGATGCTCACCCTCCCGAAGGAGACCCTTCGCGCACGGGCGGAGGCATTGCGCGCAGAACTCCTTCGGCGAATCCCACAGGGTCTCCACGTCACGGTCATCGAGGGGGATTCCGAAGCGGGGGGAGGGGCGTTGCCCACGGTCAAACTCCCCACATACCTCGTGGCCCTCCGATCCGAACGCCTCTCCCCCGTGGAACTGGAACGGTTGCTGCGGCTGGGCGACCCGCCGATCATCGCCCGGATCTCACACGACCGCCTCCTCCTCGACCCAAGAACGCTATTCGAGGACGACCCGCCGATCATCGTCGATCGGCTCTCGAAGGGAATGAATCGGTGATCGGCCAACCACAGCATCGGGGAACCATCCCGCAAAACGTCTGTCGAAGGGAATGAATCGGTGATCGGTCAACAACAGTTCAGAGAAAGCATGCATACATCCATCATCTACTCCAAAGTCCTGGTTCTCAATCGTTTCTATTTCCCGGTCCATATCACCTCGGTGAAGCGGGCCTTCTCCATGCTCTACCAAGGCGTGGTCCGGGCGATCGACGAAAACTACAGGATGTTCGATTTCCAGAGCTGGAGCGAACTCTCCGTGTCGGTCGAGGACGATGCCTTGCGCACGGTCGATCGGCTGATTCGTGTACCCCGGGTCGTCGTGCTCGTGGCCTACGACCGGATGCCCCGGCGTCACGTGCGGTTCAGCCGGATGAACATCTATGCGCGCGACCGTAACACCTGCCAGTACTGCGGGAAGACCTTCCCCCGAACGGCGCTCAATCTCGATCATGTCGTCCCGCGTTCCCAGGGGGGGAAGAGCACGTGGGAGAACGTCGTGTGCAGTTGCATCAAGTGCAACCGCAAGAAAGGGGGGAGAACGCCGGAGCAGGCCGGAATGCGGCTCATCCGTCCCCCCTCCCGGCCGAGCTTCACCCCCCTGGCCGTTTTGCACCGCCAGGGAGTCGCATACCGGGAGTGGATGACCTTCCTCAACTTCGTCGATGCCTCCTACTGGTGTACGGAACTCGAGGCCTGAAGATCACTGGGCTCGATCGCCGCTTCACGATGCACCGGCGGCCTTCCCTGCCCGAAGGATGAGAGACGAGATGCCCCAGCCGATCCCCACCCGCTGTATGGCCTGCGGCCGTTTCCTCGAGGGCGGGGGAACGAAATATGTGGTGAACGTTTCGATCACCGCGGATTTCGATGGGTTTCTCCCAGACTACGGCGACGAAGCGGCGATCGCCTCGGAAATCGCCCGAACGATCGAGAAGGGTCTCCAATCGTCGGCCCAAGCTCTCGAGGCAGACGTTCATCAACGCTTCGTCCTCCTCCTCTGCCGGGGGTGCAAGCGACGCTTCGTCTCCGTGATCGAGCCCTTTCACCCCCGAGAGACGGGGAACGTCCAGTAGGAGACCAGGAGGCCATCCGCCGCCGAAAGGGGCGCAACGGCCAGACGATCTCCGGGAGGGGAACGCAGATGCGAAAACGGATCGGGATCGCGCTGGGGGGGGGAGCCGCCCGGGGACTCGCCCATATCGGCGTCCTCGATGCCTTGCAGAAGGCCGGAATCGGGATCGATGTCATCACCGGCACGAGTATGGGCGCCCTGGTCGCAGCGCTCTATGCCGCCTCGGCAGGAAAGGTCGAATACGTCCACGAAACCGCGGAATCGTTCCTCCACAGCCCCCTCTTCCGGCGGATGAAGATCGATTTCCTGCGGGAGCGCAACGAGCAGACCGAAGGGGGACTCCTCTACAACTTCTCCAACTTCATCAAGAAGGGCGTCCTCTTCAGCACCTCGGTCACGAAGCGCTCCTTCATCCCACCGGAGACCTTCGAGATGCTGATCGCCTCCCTCGTGGAGGATCTCCTCATCGAAGACCTCCCGATCCCCTTCGCCGCCGTGGCGACCGATATCACGAAGGGGAGACCCGTGCTCCTCGACCGGGGGCGCCTGCGCCGGGCGATTCATGCCTCCGCCGCCATCCCGGGCGTCTGCCCCCCCGTGACGGAGAATGGGCACGAACTCGTCGATGGGGGACTGCTGAGCAATGTGCCGGTCGATGCCGCCAGGATCCTGGGCGCGGACATCGTGATCGCCGTCGATGTCTCCGCCTCGCTCGACGAAACGAGCGATATGCGAACCGGGCTCAACATCCTCTTCCGTGGCCACGAGATCACCCGTGCGGTGCTCAACCGGCTGGAGGTGGAGCGCGCCGATCTCGTGATCCGCCCCGAAGTCGGTCATATCCACTGGGCGAACTTCGGGCGCTTCGAAAGCTGCGTGGAGAAGGGCAGAGAGGCGGTCTGGGACCGGCTCGACGAACTCCGGGCCCTCTTGCGGGTGTCGTGGCGAGAGCGGATGGGAAGGGTGCTTCGGCCCCTGTGGCGACGCCTCTTCAAGGAGACGGAGAGACCTCGGGAGGCCCTCCTCTTCTCCCCTCGATTCAAAACGTAGCGCGTGGGTGGGGAACGTGGAGCGTGCGGCCTTGCTAACCGCGATGTCCGAAGCCGATCTCATGGGCGACCCGCTTCCTCGCCAGATGGTGGGCCCCATCCGATTCGAGCCAGGGTTGGCGTGTCCCCCGCTGCTCCATCTCCCGGAGTTCCTCTTCGAAGAAGAACGCCCGCTCCCCGAAGGCGGGGGTCAGTTCGTCGAGCCAGCACGCCTCGGGGTCGAAGCGCGCGAAGAAGATCCGGTTGACCCAGGCAGGGTTCCTCCCCTGGAGGAACTTGAGGGCAAAGACCCGCTCGCCGTTGATCTCGGCGACGCCATCGACGAGGACCTTCCCCGGTGTTGCGGACATCGAGGGACCCCGCACCGTCCTGCAGAGCCCCGACGTATAGCGGTAGGCCTCCTGGAAAATTTCGAGCGCCCGCGCCAGCGGCACCTCGAAGTAGTTCCGCGCGCCCGTGTCCCGTTCCACGAACATGTAGTAGGGGACCGCATGGCGGCGGATCTGCATCCGCCACATCGTGTGCCACACTTCGGGATCGTCGTTGACATGCCGGATGAGGGGAGCCTGGGTGCGGACGACCACGCCGCTGTCCGTCACCCTGCGCAACGCCTCCTGCGCTTCCATCGGCTCGAGTTCGCGGGGATGACTGTAGTGGGCCATGAGGGCGAGATGTTTCCCCGCACGTCGTACCTCCTCGAAGAGCCGAAGCAGATCGTCCGCATCGGGATCGGTGAGGAAACGGTAGGGCCAGTAGGCCAGGGCCTTCGTCCCGATCCGGATGCTTTCGATATGGTCCAGCGCCGGATCGAGGAGAGGTTCGATGAAACGGCGCAAGACGCGGGTCCGCATGATCAGTGGGTCTCCCCCCGTGAAGAGGACACCGGAGACCTCCCGGTGCTGCGTGAGGTATCTCACGAGCCGCGCCGGTTCCCGCTCGGCAAACTTGAGATCTTCGATCCCCACGAACTGGGCCCACCGGAAACAGTAGGTACAGTAAGCATGACACGTCTGTCCCTGCGAGGGGAAGCAGAGCACCGTCTCCCGGTACTTGTGCTGGAGCCCTTCGAGCATCTCCCCGTCGAGGGAGGGGACGTTCAGCCGCTTCTGACCGGCGGGATGGGGGTTGAGCTTCCACTGGATCCTGCGTGCCGTCTCCACGATCCGGCTGCGCGGTGCCCCGCAACGGACGAGTTCGGCCATCCTCCGGTAATCGTCCGGTTCCAGCATGCCGATCTGCGGAAAGGTCAACTGGAAGATCGGATCTTCCGGGATATCGTTCCAATCGATCAAAGCGTCGAGCACGTACGAATTCACCCGAAAGGGGAAGACGGCGGCCACCGCCTTCATCGCGATCCGGGTGTCTTCGTCGAGTCCCGCCATCTGGGGGATCCGATCCATGTCGTGCGGACCGTACGCCTGGAATTTCCGTGCTTGAATTCTCGTCATCTCGTTACTCCTTTCCCATCACGCCACCGAAGGGGAAGCAGGACCGCAGGCTCGAACGACCGGTCGGTATGGCCGCCTGCCTGGCCGTGTTCCCACCGTGCCCCATTCCAGTCCGACCAGCGATCCCACGCACCCGAAAGCTCTCGACCGCAACCGACGATCCTGCCCTTCCTCCCTCGGGGTGAACGATCGGGCCTGGCCTTCTGGCGTTGGCCCCCTGGAGAAAGCCCACCCTTCGCTTCGTGACACGGAACGACGTGTCGCTTCGCCCCTCCTCCGACACGGCGACTCTCTGCGGAGTTACCGTCCGATTCGTGCCGTGTGGCGAAGCGTTGCTCCTGGGGCCCTTCCGATCGGTTGGGATCTGGATGAAACTTTCGTCAGATCAGGCAGGAGAATGGCCGATACCGAAACGATGACGACATGAACGAGATCCCTGGCATCTCAAAGAGTTGGCGGCCACTTCGAACTCGATGAAAACGACGCTGTGTGAGGAACTCTGTGAGGAATCCCTCACGGTGAGCCGCCTCTGCCCTCATCCGACGCTCCGCACGAGCGGTTCTCTTCGAGCGCAGGGGCATCCCGACCCGGTTGGAGACGGAGATGGGTCTCCCGAAGGGGTCGGTGACGCGTTTTCGATACGGCGTCCATCAACATGAGACATCTTCATTTTGCCACAAATCGTCGGGAAAGTCAAAAGAATGAGGGATCCCTTGATTTTCCCCTTTCGACTCAGTATGATGAGGCGACCTTCGGATCCCCGGCCGATTCCCTCCCGGAATCGGTGAGTCGGGGGTTCCCCGATCCTCGTTCGGACCAGAGGAGGCTCGTTTCACCGTGAGAAGAGATACGTTTGTGGTGATGCTCGTTCTTTTCGGGGCCCTCTTCGTGCCGATGCGGTTGCCCCCCGCCTTCGCCATGCCGCAGGGGGGAGGGGCGCAGGCGACCGCCCCCCGGGAGAACGAGGAAGACCGCCAGATCGCGGAGATGCACCGTCACGAGGATGCCCCCCCCCCCCTGACGGTTCAGATCTTCTACCTCTCCCACTGCATCTATTGCTCCAACGTCGTGCGGGTGATCAACACGGAACTCTCCGAATACTACGGGAACCGGGTCCTCCTCTTCATGCTCGACATGGCCAACGAAGAGGTTTCCCGCAACATGGAGCGGCTCAAGGCGCAGTATGGGATCTCGGGCGATGTGCAGATGCTGGCGCTCATCGGAGATCGCGTCCTCCAGGGGACGAACGAGATCCTCGAGAAAACCCGCAGCGTCGTCGAGGAGGAACTCAAGCGGCTCGATGCGGAACAGGGCACGGCTTCGGTGGCACGAGGGGAGGAGGCCGCGCAACCCACCCCCGTATCCACGCCCCCTCCTTCCACTTCTGCGGTCCTCACCTCCACCCCGGAGGAGGGGGGCGGTGTTTCGCCACAGACCCTGCTGATCGGCATCCTGGGGGTTACGGTCCTCTTCCTCCTCATCCTCGTGGTGCGGCTCACCAGCCGCGTCACCCGGATGGCGGAAGCCCTCCAGAGCAGCGTTCCCCCGGAATCGGCCCCGGGGGACCATCCCGATGCATCGAAATCGCCCCCAGCGACGTCCCCCCCGAAGGATGAAGCCTAGAAAGAAGTACCCACGCCTCGAGATCAGCCTGGAAAGTGAGCGCTTCGTACGGCAGGGACACCCCTGGGTGATCCGGGACCGGAAGACCGGGGATACGCGCCATCTTGCCACCGGCTCGATCGTCGATCTCGTAGGACCCGACCGCTCTTTCGTGGCCCGTGCCCTCGTCGATCCCGGGAACGAGGTCGTGGCCCGGGTCCTGACCCGCGATCCCCGCGAGACGATCGATCCACCCTTCTTCGAGCGGCGGGCCCTGCGGGCGTGCACGCTTCGCCAGGCCTGTATCGATGGGGAAACGACGAACGCCTTCCGGATCCTCAACGGGGAGAACGACGGCATTCCCGGGCTCCACATCGACCGCCTCGGCGATTACGGGGTGGCGCAGATCTACACGCAGGCGATCCTGCCCCATGTCGAGCAGATCTACACGACCGTGATGGCGGCGTTCCGTCTGCGCGGGCTCTATGAGAAACGCCGCTTCCGCTCCCCCCGCGGGATCGACCGCAAGCGGCTTCAGGGGCGACTCGTCCTCGGTGAACCGGCGCCCGACCCCCTCCCGATCCGGGAGGGGGGATGCGCGTTCCTCGTCCGCCCGCAACATGCGATGGATACAGGAATTTTCCTCGATCAGCGGGAGAACCGCCGGCGAATCCGGCGCCTCGCCCGCGGGCGGGAGGTGCTCAACACCTTCGCCTATACCTGCGCCTTCTCGGTGGCCGCGGCGCTCGGGGGAGCGCGAAAGACGGTGAGCGTCGATTCCTCCTCGAACCATCTGGCCTGGGGGAAGGAGAATTTCGCGCGAAACGGCCTCGATCCAGCGTCCCACGAATTCGTCTGCGAGGACGTCTTCGCCTTCTTCGGGAAGAAACGGCGCTTCGATCTCGTCATTCTCGATCCCCCGACCTTCTCCGGGGGAAAGGGGACTTTCCGGGCGGAACGGGACTATGGCAGACTCGTCTCCGCAGCCCTCCGGGCACTGCGGCCGGAAGGGTTCCTCCTCTGTTCCACGAACGCGGCGAAGCTCAAGGCCCCCGCCTTTCAGCAGGCGGTCTTCCGGGCGCTCGAAGCGGGGGGACGAGCATTCCAGATC
>CAZTSL010000085.1:0-21355 GCA_964616915.1 uncultured bacterium | reverse complement strand
ACAAGAACTTTTTCGAAGGCGTGAACGGTTACGAAACAAGGTTGACTTCTCCCCCTTCCTCCGGATAGACTCGATGTCAGGGGCTGGGAGGATCGTGCTTCCACGCCTTTCAAGCATCCAGACAAAGGAGATCGTCATGCTTCGCCGAACCGTGCAGATCTCTCTCTTCGTAGGGCTCGCATTTGCCCTTACGGCACAAAACAGTTGTCTGTGTCCCAATGGCCAGATCTCGAACAACCACTGCTACACCTACTATCCGGAGGGGAAGAGCTGGCAGGAGGGGCAGGCGAATTGCTTCCTGCAAGGGGGAACGCTCGCCACGATCCGCGACAACAGTGAGCAGAGCCTCGTTTCGAGCCTGGCCGGCGGCGCGGTCGCCTGGATCGGATACACCGACGCCGCTCAGGAGGGAACGTGGATCTGGGCCGGGGTTCCGAGCCAGTACACCTACTGGTGCAGCGGAGAACCGAACAACTCCGGTGACGAGGATTGCGCGGTCATCAACTGGCAACCCTCGGGGTGCTGGAACGATCTGGCCTGCAGCCGTGTCCTCGGCTACGTCTGTGAAACCCCGCTCTAGGCGGGAGGGGAGGCGATGCTACGATCGAAGCAAGAACTGGAGGAGGGGGGAACACGCGCATCCGAGGAGGGGGAAGCGGGGATCAGCGTGGTCGTTCCCGCTTACAACGAGGCGGGAGGGATCGTCTCGGTGATCGAGGCGCTGCAAGAGACGTTGGCTCCCCTCGATTCCCCCTGGGAGATCATCGTCGTCGATGACGGTTCCACCGATACGACCGGCGCGTTGGCCAGATCCGCGGGGGCTCGCGTGCTCACGCACCCCTTCAACATCGGATACGGTGCCGCCCTCAAGAGCGGTATCCGCGAGAGCCGCTACGACACGATCGTCATCACCGATGCGGATGGCACCTATCCGGTCGCGGAGATCCCCAACCTCCTCGCCGAGATCGGGGACTACGACATGGTCGTGGGGGCCCGAACGGGGAAGGAAGTCAACATCCCGCTCATTCGCAGGCCTGCGAAGTGGGTGCTCAACCAGCTCGCCAATTTCCTCGTGGGGACCCGGATTCCAGATCTCAACTCCGGCCTGCGCGTCTTTCGGAAAGGGGTGGTCCTCTCCTACTTCAAGTTGCTCCCCGAGGGCTTCTCCTTCACCACGACGATCACGCTGGCGATGCACAGCGATGCCTTGCGGGTGCGCTACCATCCGATCGATTACGCGAAGCGGACGGGGCGTTCGAAGATTCGTCCGATCCACGACACGCTGAATTTCCTCCAGCTCATCTTACGGACGGTGATCTTCTTCAATCCGCTCAAGGTCTTCCTCCCGCCGAGTCTCTTCCTCCTCCTTCTGGGCGGGGGGTTGACGATCTACCAGGCGGTGAGCGTCCGGAACATCACGACGGTCTCCGTGCTCCTCATCCTGACGGGGATGCAACTCCTCTCGATCGGTCTGCTGGCCGATCTCGTGGTGCGGCGTACCCATTGAGTTCAAGGATCCCTCCCCGCGTCGTCCGGGTGGAATGTTCCGGGAGCGGGGGGAGGCCGGAGGGGGCATGGGAGAACCGTTGCTGGCGATCGAAGATCTGGAGGTTTCCTTCTTCACGCGGCGGGGGGAGGTCAAGGCGGTGAATGGGGTCACCCTCTCCGTCCGAGAGGGTCGCACCTTGGGGCTCGTGGGGGAATCGGGGTGTGGCAAGAGCGTGACGGCGCTTGCCGTCATGCGTCTCCTCCCCATCCCCCCTGGCCGGATCCTTGGGGGGGAGATCCGTTTCCGGGGGGAGGTGCTCTCCAGACGTTCCTCTGAGGAGATGCGCAAGATCCGGGGAAAGGAGATCGCCATGATCTTTCAGGACCCGATGACCTCGCTCGATCCCGTCTTCACCGTCGGGAATCAGATCATGGAGGGGATCCGTCTCCACGAGGGGGTGAGCCGCCGGGAGGCCCGCGCCCGGGCGATCGAACTCCTCGACCTCGTGGGGATCCCGGCGCCGGACAGACGCATCGACGACTACCCCGGCCAGATGAGCGGAGGGATGCGCCAGCGGGTGATGATCGCGATGGCCATCGCCTGCCATCCCGCCCTCTTGATCGCCGATGAACCGACCACGGCCCTCGACGTGACGATCCAGGCGCAGATCCTCGATCTGCTCCGCCAGCTCCAGGAACGTTTCGGGATGGGGATTCTGCTCGTCACGCACGACCTCGGTGTGGTGGCCGGGAACGCCGACGAGGTCGCCGTGATGTACGCGGGGCGCATCGTGGAGCAGGCACCGGTCGATCTCCTCTTCGAGCGGCCGCGCCATCCGTACACGGAGGGGTTGTTCGCCTCCCTCCCTCGCTTGCCCGAGGGAGGGGAAAAACCGCCCCCTCTCGAGCCGATCCCGGGGATCGTCCCCGATCTCCTCGAGCTTCCTGCCGGTTGCCCCTTCGCGGAGCGCTGTCGCCATCGATTCGAGCGCTGCCAGGTCGAGGATCCCGTGCTTTGCGAGGTCGAACCCGGACATCTCGTGCGCTGTTTCCTCCACGAAGGTCCCGCCACCGGCGGGGAAGGGGGGAGGCGATGATCCGTTCCCCCCTCCTCGAGGCCGAGAAAGTGACGAAGCACTTCTCCCTGGGGGGGGCGCTGCGCCGGGGGGGGCAGCGGGTCCATGCGGTCGAGGGGGTCGATCTGACCCTCTACGCGGGCGAGACCCTCGGACTCGTCGGGGAGAGCGGGTGCGGCAAATCGACGCTCGGACGAACCCTCCTGCGTCTCCTCGAACCGACCGCTGGAACGATCCGTTACGACGGCCGGGAGATCACCCGCCTCTCTCCCCGGCAGCTTCGCCCCCTGCGTCGGGAGATGCAGATGATCTTCCAGGATCCCTACGCCAGCCTCAACCCCAGGATGCGGGTGCGTGACATCGTCGCGGAGGGGCTCACGATCCACGGCCTGGCCCACGGCCGGGAAAAGCTCGAAAGGGTCCGGGAGATCCTCGAGGTCGTGGGGTTGCGTCCCGAGGCGATGGGGCGCTACCCCCACGAGTTCTCGGGGGGACAGCGCCAGCGCATCGGAATCGCCCGGGCCCTCGTCATCCGGCCGCGCCTCGTCGTCGCCGACGAGCCGGTCTCCGCCCTCGACGTCTCGATCCAGGCCCAGATCGTCAACCTGTTGCGCGACCTTCAGGAGCGCTTCGGGTTGACCTACCTCTTCATCGCGCACGATCTGCGGGTCGTGGAGTACATCAGCGACCGGGTGGCGGTGATGTACCTCGGGAAGATCGTGGAGATCGCCGAGCGGGGGGAGATCTACCGCGAACCGGTCCATCCCTACACGAAAGCGCTCCTCTCGGCGGTGCCGATCCCCGACCCGAGAGCTGCCCGGGGGAAGAGACGGGTGATTCTCGGCGGAGACGTCCCCACCCCGCTCGATCCTCCCACCGGTTGCGCCTTTCATCCCCGCTGCCCCTTCGTGGAACCGATCTGCCGCCGGGAAGTTCCTCCCCTCGTGGCGGTGGGCGCGGGGCATCAGGCCGCCTGCCACGTCTTCGCCCCCGCCGATGAGGGGGGATGATGCCCAGGGCCGGCCCCATGTCACTGGAAAGCAGGGATGCCGCCAGAGAGGGGATCGTGCCGCATCCGGTGTTGGAGGCCATCTCTGAGACGCACAGACTGGATACCACAGGAGGGATCATGGAGCGAAACGGAACGGGAGGTTTCCTCCCCGAAGTGCTCGGCTGGCGGCGGCTCCTTGGCCGCATCGCCATCGATGACGGGGCACTGAACGCATTTTGTGAGCGGAATGCCACGGCTCCGCTTCCGGTTCCGCGATGGGAAGGGTTCCCCTTCTATCCCCGCACGGACGAGACGACCGTGGACTACCTCTTCTTCGCCAATGCGGTGAACTTCTCCTATTTCGCCTTTCCGGGGGAGACGAAGTGGGCGATCACCTACAAGGGGGAGGTGCTCGACGGGGCGATGGCGCTTTTCGGGGCCTTCACTCGTGCGGTCGAGCGCAGGGAACTCGCCCTGCGGGGGGAGGATCTTGCGCGGATGACGCCCGAGCGGCTCCAGCGGCTCTTCGAGGGGAACGTCGAGATTCCGATGTTCGCCGAGCGCCTCGCCTTCCTGCGGACGACGGGCGAGATCCTCCACGAGGCATGGGACGGGCATTTCTACCACCTCCTCGAGGAAGCCGGCGGGCGGGTCACGAAGGCGATCGAACTCGTGGTACGCGATTTTCCTCCCTTCCACGATGCCGTCTCCTATCGGGGGGTCGAGATCCCCTTCCTCAAGCGGCTGCAACTCGCTCTGGCCATGATCCACGGTCGTTTCGTGGGGGAGGAGTGGGGGGCTTTCTGCGACATCGACGCGCTCACCCTCTTTGCGGACTACAAAGTCCCCCAGATCCTCCGTCACCATGGCATCCTCCGCTACGACGACGCATTGTCCGCCCGCGTCGATCGACAGTCCGCAATCGAACGGGATTCGGAGGAGGAGATCGAGATCCGGATCGCCACCCTCGTGGCCGGAGAGACGATCCGCAAGAGGCTGCTGGAGGGATGGGGAAGACGGGTGAATGGCTGCCAGATCGACTTCCTCCTCTGGAGCGAAGGGCAGCGGGCGGACCGCGCTGCGCTACGCCCCTACCACCGGACCCGGACGACCGCCTACTGAGTCACCCGATGCTGGCGATCCCTCCGCCAAGGGAGGAGCGGGAGGAGCGGGAGGAGGAGGAGGAGGAGGGAGAGCTTCGTCCTCCCCGGTACCATGCCGCAGCCGATGGGCCCATCCGCCACGGTGACGGTGACGGCGGGGGAGGTTCCCCGGTTCTCGTCGTTGTCGTGTGCACGGGCACGGAGGGTGTGTTCGCTCCCCCTTTCGAGCGAGGAAGTGTCCCATTCGATCGACCAGGGGGGCGTGAGATCCTCGCCGATCACCTCGCCGTCGGCGAGGAATTCGACGCGGATGACCCGTCCGTCCGGATCCTCGGCCCGGGCAACGATCTCGATCGTTCCCCGGACGGTGTCCCCATCGTGGGGGGCGGTGATCTCCACCTCGGGGGGCGTCCCCACCACGGGACGGATCGGAATCGTCTCATCGGGGGAACTCCAGGAACCGTCGGCGAAGTGAAAGACGAAATCGACCTCGGCGACCGCCTGTTCCGGCCGGTCGAAGGGACCGATCGCCACGGAGTAGGTGCCATCCTCCCGGGGACCCGCAAGGGGGGACTCCACCGCGGCGCCATCCCCCCAATCCACGGTCTGGGGCGGCCAGTAGGCTTCATCGGGACGTTGCCACCCGTTGACCCCCCAGTGGAGGTTGCCGGGAGCCGGCGCGAAGATCGTGATCACGTCGGAGGTCGTCGGCTCCGGCGGCTCCCACCTTTGCTCGCCGTCCCCGGCGCGTTGCCCCACGAAGACGTGGCGGATCGGCGAGCGGGCGGTGTTGCCCTTCGTATCCGTGGCCTCCACGTAGTAGTCGATGAGCACGTCGGAGAAACCGGTGATCCGGGCCTCGTAGCGCGCGGCCTGGTAGCGGGGGAGGGGATCGGTGCGGGGGGGGATCGTGCTCGCGGTCATCGGAACGGCGTGCCAGTCGAGACCGGCGTAGCGTTCGTTCTCCCGATCCACCCGGCCGTCGGGATCACTGCGATAGAGGAGTCTCACCGACCGCAGGCCGGAGAGATCATCGACGTAGGTCCAGACCTCGAAGTCGCTCGGCATCGGTTCGTCGCCCCACTCGATCCCGCCGGGATTGTAGGGTTCCCGCTGCGGCGTGTAGATCGACGGGGGGACGAGATCCCGCACGCCGATCACCCGGTCGGCATGGACCACGCTCTCGTTGGCGGCCCGGGTGGGGTTGCTGTCCCAGATCCCATTCTCCGCGCCGTCCCAGTACCAGTAGTCGCTCGCCTCGCCATTGAGGAAGAAGTGCCAGGCCTTCGCGGTTTCGTTCCCGCCACCGGTCAGGATATCGAGGATCGATCCGGCAGGGCGAATCTCTTCGGCGGTCATCACGCGGTTCCTGGCCGCCGTGATCACGCTCCAACTGTTCCGGTCGGGGCTGTATCCCGTTTCGTCCGGGGGGCCGTTCCACTTGAGGAACTCGGGATCGCCGTTGTCCGCCCCGGCCCAGGAACCATCCTCCACATGGACGACGTCGTCGGGCTCCGGGGGGAACATGTCGAGGTAGTCCTGGATCGTCGTGCAGACGAAGCGGTCGGGATTGGCCTGGAGCCATGCGATGAAGTCGTCGAAGTTCGAATGATAGTACGCATCGGATCCTCCACCGAAATTGTCGCCGTCGTGGTGTAACACGACGAGCATCGGATGACGGGGATCCGTGTTGTAGGCTTCGTACTGGCTCATCACCTGCTCGTACTGCAAGGCGCCGAAGCCGCCCCGTGCATCCTCGTTCCCTTCGTAGCGCGCGGCCGGAACCACGATGATCTTCCGGGTGATCCCCGTCTCCGGATCGGTATGGGCGGCGTAGTGGGGCCGGTATGCGAAGGGGGCGGCGACCTTGGAGGGGGCCCAGATGTTCGTGAGCTGCACCCATGCCGTGGGGGCGTCGTTTCGCTGATCCGCGGGGTTGGGGGGATAGAGGTTCGAGGCCGGGGTGTAGGGGTAGTCCTGGTGTGCGCGTTCGAGGTGGATGCTGTCGATGATGACCCACTCGATCCCCGCATCGAGGAGGGCCGGAATCATCCGGGAGGAGAAAGCCGTCTCCGGGGGGAAGAATCCTTTGGAGGCGGCGGCTTCCCGGCCGAAGTTCTCCTCGAGCATCTTGCGGTGCAACGCGATCTGCCGGCCGATCTCCTCGGGGGGGATCAGTCCCATGAGGGGATGGTGGTACCCGAAGGCCACGAGGTCGATGCGGGGATGGTTCCGGACGGTCTTCCACGACATCGCCTCGCGCCATCGGGCCTTCCAGTTCGCGAATCCCCGCCCTGCCCGTTCGATCTCGTTCAGGTTCTCGATCAGGGAGCCGGAGAGGCTCACCTGGGCGCCGAGGTGCGCCAATCCCGCGTTCATCCCGGCAGCCACCGCGTCCATCGGCCAGGCGGTATAGGGACCGATGCGCTGAAGATGGACATCGAGGACGCTGAAGCTGTAGCGGTGGGCGTCTTCGGTTTCCACCACCGTCTCGTAGGGCCAGTAGATCGGCTGGTGGAGATGCCAGAGGAAGGCGATATGGATCGGCGGGTTGGCTCCCTCTGCCGCGAAGACCCCCCTCGCCGGCGCCATCAGAAGGAGGAGGGCGAGTGCCCCCACCCACTGTCGGTGTATGAGCGGTTTCATGAGTATCCTCCCCCGATCCGGAACGATACGATCCCCCTGCCCTTCGGCGACGATGCCACGATAGCAGGGAGATTCGATCCCGTCAACGTACCGGATTCGTTCGAGGATCCGAATGATGCTTCCCCCCGTGAGGATCGGGGTTTTCCATACGGTGGGCTTGATTCCCCCGCACGCTTCCGTTACGCTGGGGGAAAGTGCCAGGGGAACGCTTCCAGAGAGGAGCCAGATGCCGACGTCGGCGGAGCGGTTGAGAGTACGTCCGGGGAATCCTTACAAGCTGGGTGCGACATGGGATGGGCTGGGGGTCAATTTCGCGATCTTCTCCGAGCATGCCACGCGGGTCGATCTCTGTCTCTTCGACGATCCCGAGGCGACGAAGGAGCGCTACGCGATCCCCCTTCCGGAACGGACGCATCACGTCTGGCATGGCTACCTCCCCGACGTGCGGCCGGGGCAGCTCTACGGGTACCGCGTGCATGGCCCCTACGATCCGGAGCGGGGGTTGCGCTTCAACCCGAACAAGATCGTCCTCGATCCCTATGCGCGGGTCCTCGGACGCGAGTTGCGCTGGGGGGATGCGCTCCATGGCTACGATCGGGCCGATCCCGAGGGGGACCTCTCCTTCGACGAACGGGACGATGCAGCCATTGCGCCCCTGGGGATGGTGATCGATCCGGCCTTCACCTGGGGGGAGGATCGCCCCCCCCGGATCCCCTGGGAGGAGACCGTGATCTACGAGGTTCACGTCAAGGGCTTCACGATCCGGCATCCCGGGATTCCGGAACCCCTTCGCGGCACCTATTCCGGGCTGGCCAGCGAGGCGGCGATCGCCCATTTCCATGCACTCGGGATCACCGCCGTGGAACTCATGCCGGTCCATCAGCACGCGATCGACGGCCGCCTCGTGGCCAACGGGCTCACCAACTACTGGGGGTACAACACGCTCGCCTATTTCGCGCCCGATCTTCGTTTCGCCACCCGGCATCCCACCTTCGACCCGGTGCGGGAGTTCAAGACGATGGTGCGGACCCTCCATGCAGCCGGGATCGAGGTGATCCTCGACGTCGTCTACAACCATACCGCCGAAGGGAACGAACTTGGACCCACGCTTTCCCTGCGGGGGATCGACAACCTCTCCTACTACCGCCTCGATCCGAAGCATCCCCGCTACTACGAAGACTTCACCGGCTGCGGCAATACGCTCAACATGCAGCATCCCCGCGTGCTCGAACTCATCATGGATTCCCTGCGCTACTGGGTGGAGGAGATGCATGTCGATGGGTTCCGTTTCGATCTGGCCAGCGCCCTGGCCCGCGAACTCTACGAAGTGGACAAGCTCGCCTCTTTCTTCGACATCGTCCACCAGGACCCGGTGGTCTCCTGCGTCAAGCTGATCGCGGAACCGTGGGACGTAGGGCCGGGGGGGTATCAGGTCGGGAACTTCCCCGTCCTCTGGTCGGAGTGGAACGGCAGATACCGCGACGATCTGCGGGCCTTCTGGCGGGGGGATGGGGGGGGCGTGGCGGCGCTGGCCACCCGGTTGGCCGGCAGCAGCGACCTCTATGCCGACGACGGCCGGCAGCCCACCGCCAGCATCAACTTCATCACCTCCCACGATGGATTCACCCTGACCGATCTCGTCAGCTACGCCGAAAAACACAACGAGGCGAACCGGGAGGACAACCACGACGGGGAGACGCACAATCTCAGTTGCAACTGGGGGGTGGAGGGGCCGACCGACGATCCTGCGATCGTCGAGCTTCGCGAACGGATGAAACGCAACTTCCTGGCAAGCCTCTTCCTCTCCCTGGGGGTTCCCATGCTCCTGGGGGGCGACGAGATCGGCAGAACCCAGGGGGGGAACAACAACGCCTACTGCCAGGACAACGAGACGAGTTGGTTCGACTGGGATCTCGACGAACGCCGCGCGGACTTCCTGGGCTTCACGAAACGGATCATCCACCTCCGCAAGACGCAGCCCGTGCTGCGCAGGAGGAAATTCCTCCAGGGAAGGCCGATCCGGGGCGACCGGCTCAAGGACGTCTACTGGCTGAAACCGGACGGGATGGAGATGACCGCCGAGGATTGGGAGGATCCGGGCCGTCTCGTCCTGGCGATCCTCCTTCCCGGAAACCAGATCGATGCGTATGACCCGTTCGGTCTCCCCGTGGTGGGGGATACGCTCTTCATCGCGATCAACGCTGCGTCCACGGCCCAGACCTTTCTCCTCCCCACGATCGATTCCCAGGGACGCTGGGAACGGATCCTCGATACCGCCTGTTCCACCGGCGGGCCGACGAAGACCCTCAAGAAGAACCGCTACCGCCTGAAAGCCAGATCCCTGGCCGTCTTCCGCCGGGATCTCGGCAGCGGTGCTCCTTCGCGCTCCCGTGGAAGGGGGAGGCATGGATCGGCATGATTGTGGCATCGCTCCCCTTCCCGCTTCTTCCCGCTCCCCTTCCGATCGGGGAGTGGGGAAGGGGGGAAGCAAGAGCCTGCATCGTTTCGTTGCAGACACGTCCCTTCCGAGGAAGGGGTGAGGTGTATCGTTTCGTTACAGAAATTCCAAGACTTCATGAAGGGAGTTTCACGCATGCACGACCAGGTACGCGAGTACTATGGAAAAGTCATCCAGAAGACCGAAGACCTCCAGACGAATGCCTGTTGTCTCGATATCGAGCTTCCCGACTATGTGCGGGAAGCCCTCGGTAAGGTCCACGAAGAGGTCCAGCGCCGCTACTACGGCTGTGGGCTCGTGATGCCCCAATGCCTCGAGGGGATGCGGATCCTCGATCTGGGCTGCGGCGCGGGGCGGGATTGCTACCTGCTGGCCCAGCTCGTTGGGGAATCGGGCTTCGTCGTCGGCGTCGACATGACGGAGGAGCAGCTCGAGACCGCCACCCGGCACCTCGAATACCATCGGGAACGCTTCGGGTATCGCCGCAGCAACGTTGCCTTCCACCAGGGATACATCGAGGAACTCGACAAGCTGGGCCTGGAGGCGGGATCCTTCGACATCATCGTCTCCAACTGCGTGCTCAACCTCTCTCCGGACAAGGAGGCGGTCTTGCGGGGCGCGTACCGCCTGCTCAAACCGGGGGGGGAGATCTACTTCTCCGATGTCTACACGGACCGTCGCGTCCCGAAGTCCCTCGTCGAGGATCCGATCCTCTACGGGGAGTGTCTGAGCGGCGCGCTCTACTGGAACGACTTCCTCCACCTCGCGCGGCGTTGTGGCTTCAAGGATCCCCGGCTCGTGGAGGATCGGCCGATCACCCTGGAGAACCGGAAGATCGCGGACCGGATTGCGCCGATCCGCTTCTTCTCCGCCACCTACCGCCTCTTCAAGCTCGAAGACCTTGAACCGGCCTGTGAGGATTATGGCCAGGCCGTGGTCTACAAGGGCACGATCCCCTTTCATCCCCGCCGCTTCGTCCTCGACAAGCACCATAAGATCGAGACAGGGCGGGTTTTCCCCGTCTGCGGGAATACCTACCGGATGCTCCACGAAACCCGCTTCCGCGAGCACTTCACCTTTCTCGGCTCCTGGGAGACGCATTACGGGATCTTCGAGGGATGTGGCACCACGATCCCCTTCGATGCCTCCCCGGCGACAGCCGATCGAAAGCGCGGATGCTGTTGACCCGCCGAACAGCGCCCCACCTTGGCCGCGATTCCGCTGCGTTCCATCGCGTCGGGTGAGCTGGCTGAAACGTGGCTTCGATTCGATACGCCGGTGAGGCCCACGACGAACTTCCTCACCTGAGCGGTGTTGCGATCTGGGGGATCGGCGACGAGGGAAACAGGGGGGGGGGAAGAGGGAAGGAGACGAGCGGGGGGACGCACGCGAGGGATGGAGCGCCTCAGTGTCCCTTCTTCTTTCCCTTCCCGCCGTGGTCGTCGGAGCCATCGTCGCTGGGATCGTCAGCGCCATCGTCGCTGCGGTCGTCAGCGCTGCGGTCGTCGGAGCCATCGTCGCTCTCGACGTCACAACCGTGGTCGTCGGAGCCATCGTCGCTGCGGTCGTCAGCGCTGCGGTCGTCGGAGCCATCGTCGCTGCGGCCGTCAGCGCTGCGGTCGTCGGAGCCATCGTCGCTGCGGTCGTCTTCCAGACAATTGGCTTGCTCTGCTTCTGCGAAGAATTCGACGGTCGTGAACTGGTCGACGATGTCGTCGGGCTCGGTGGTGCCGTTGTTGAAGAAGACGAAGGAATCGATGTCGCTCACGGTGGTGATCCCGATCGCAGCCAGGGGGAGTTGGACTTCGAGGATCTCGGCCGCGGCCGTCGTGCCGCCCGTTCCCGCGAAGAGGTAACTTCCGCCCGAACAGGTGTAGATCGAAACATCCCCACCCGAAGGGATCTGGAAGACGAGTTCGTAGCCCGTATCGGGGTGACCCACGACATCGTCGCACCCCGTGGCCGGATCCTGATCGAGATCGAGAAAGAAAAGGAGACTTCTGCCAGCCGTGAAGTCCACTGGCAAGCTCCAGGTATCGATCCGGAGATAGAGATTGTCGGCATCCTGAGCGACCGAGACCTTCTTCATGTTCATCGTGGCGGTGATGTCGCTCTCCTGAGGATCCTCGACGAAAGCGATCGTGTTTCCGGCCCACTCACCGTTCGTATCGTGTCCATCCATGACGATCGTACCCGCAGAGGCCGTCGCAAGGGAGAGGGTGAGGAGGAAGAGGGCGGAAAGGGAAACCGTCAGGGGTTTGGGAGAGAAGGGATCGAATTTCATGGTCATACTCCTCGAATCATGGAGAGATGGTTCAACGTTGCGTTTTGCCGCCCGATTCCTTACGCGGCGTCTGCTGGGAGATGTCTGGGAGAAAGTGCAAGGGTGAAGCCAAATCGAGCGAAGAGAGGATACTTTCCGCGATCGCTTCCCCGAAAGGGGAGAGGAATGACGCCATTGACAGCCAAATTCACTCGATGCAATCGTTTTTTTTGGAGCAGAGGCGTGGAAGAGATTTTCCCTCCACCGGAGCGAGGGAAAAAAAGTGCTCGATTGCGGCTTCCGACTTCCTACATCGAGTCGCCCATTTTCTTACGGCGATGTCTCCCCCCTCTTGACACGTTACATTTCATGGCCATCTTTCGCGGCGAAGGTGCCGGGAGGGGGCGCGGGATCCTCGAGAATTTCGAACGGAATGAACCTTTCTCCCTTCCGGAACGTTCTTATGAGAAGTGTAGCATCGCGCAGAATCCATCCCCCTTCCTTTCGCATGGCTCCCCTCGGGGGAGAGGGAGGATCATGGATCATGCGCTCATTTCGAGAAGGAGCACACGATGTTCATCAGGAAGGAAGAAGAAGCAGATTCGAGGTCGTTCCACCCTATTTTCGCCGGGATTGCGTTGGGGTTTCTCATCTTCGGCATTGCGTTCGCTTACGACTTCGTCTCCCCGGAGAAGGGGGGGGAGGAGAAGCGTGCGGTCGAACGGATCGACTACAGCCGCTATGACGTCCTCTTCCTCCCGGAGGAGGTCGAGGCACCGGATACCCCTACGGAGCCAGCGAGGGAGGAGGATCTCCTTCTGGGAGAGACGAAGGTGATCCGGGCATCCCGGGCTCCTTTCTCGCTCGAAGCCCACAAAGACAAAGGGAACCCCACCCCCCCCATCGCGCCCTGTAGCGGCGTAACGTGCTGAATCGGCAATGGCCTCATGAGAATCGAGGAAAAGGAGGAGCCGCGATGGCGCTATGGTTTCGACAGTTGCTCATGGGGCGGGATCTGGGGCAACGAAACCCCACCGCCGGCCAGATGGCGAATTTCGTCTATCTCATCGGAGACACGGAGCACCGGGAGTGTGTGGTCGTAGACCCGGCGTGGGACATCTCGGGATTGCTCGATCTCCTCGACGAAGAGGAGATGAAACTCATCGGTGCGCTCGTCACCCACTACCACCCCGATCATTGCGGCGGGGAGATCTTCGGGATCTCGATCGAAGGGATCGCCGAACTGCTCGAGAAGCGACCCGTCAAGATCTGGGTCAACCGCAAGGAGGCGGAGGGGCTCAAGATGGTCACCGGGGCCTCCGAGAGCGACCTCGTCCGCGTGGAGAGTGGGGAGACGATGAGCGTGGGGGAAGTGACGATTCGCTTCCTCCATACGCCGGGGCATACGCCTGGCTCCCAGTGCTTCCTCGTGGGAAACCGCCTCGTTTCCGGGGATACGCTCTTCATCGGCGGATGCGGCCGCGTCGATCTGCCCGGCGCAAACCCCGACGAGATGTACGAGAGCCTGACGCAGAAGCTGGCCAGACTCCCCGAGGAGACACTTCTCTTCCCGGGACACCACTACGCGGATCGTCCGGTGAGCACGATCGGCGAGGAGAAACGGACGAATCAGTTCCTCCAGATCCCCTCGCTCGAAGCCTGGCGCCGGATCATGGGGCCTCCCCCCGAGGGCTGGCGGTGAGCGCAGGGGAGGGAAGGGGACAGATCAGGTAGATGGGAGAAGGGGAGACCGTGACGCTCACCCCATCCCTTCCCGTGGCGACCGGGATATCGCCGCCGAAGAGGTCCCGTCCCACCCATCGCGGACAGGGGAGGGAGAGGGGGAGGGTCACCTCCCGCGCTCCCTCGGCCGGCTGCCAGACCACGACCGTCACCCGCGCGGGGGCCTGGAAGGTGAAGGCGAAAAGACCCTCCGCAAGCGAGGTCTTTGTCACGGCCACGGCATCGCCGAGGAGGTCGAGCATCGTCTCGAGCGCGAAGTAGGCGGGTTTCCGCTCGGGTGGCGTCGCATCGGTCGGATCTTCGTCCCATCCGACGAGGCCGAAGGCATCTTCCTGGTCGTGGGCGCTTCGCGGACCGTCGCCGTACGTGTACCAGAAGAAACGCTCCACCCCTCCGGCGATTGCGATCACCGCACTCCGCACGAGGTAGCGGGCCTGATCGAGGGGACAGACCCCCCGTGCTCCGAAACCGACGGGACCTGCCGTATGCCAGCCGAGTTCCGTGATCCAGAGGGGATGATTCCCCCCACGGCGGGCAAGGATCTCCCGCACCCTCGCAATCGTGGAGGCCAGGGATTCCTGGAGGAGGACCCCTCCCGGCATCCCGACCGGCGCTTCCACTTCCGGGGCCGTGAAGGGATAGCGGTAGGGGTGGTAGGCGAAAATGTCGAAAGCCTCCCCGATGTCGGGATGAAAACGGAAAACCCCCCCCACGAAGGCAGAGGTTCCGGGCACACCGAGATGCGGATAGAAGGTCCCGCCGAAGACGACCCGGGCCTCCGGATCGACGCCCTCGATCGCCTGGAACGTCTCGGAAAGGAGGCGGCCGTACGCCTGGGGATCCCCCCCGATCGTCGGCTTCCAGAAACGCACGCCCACGTTCTCCTCGTTCCAGATCTCGAAGAAGCGCACCCGTCCCGAGAAATGCGCCACGACACGAGCCGCATATCGGGCGAAATCGGCGGGATCGTCAGGGGGGTAGTGGGGATCACCGGTCGCCTCCCCCCGCTCCGAAGCCCATGGATTGCCGTAGGCCAGGAGCGCAAGGAAGGAGATCCCCCATTCGGCCGCCTCATCGACGATCTGGTCGTAGGGGACGAAGTGGAAGGTTCCCCGCGCCGGCTCGATCTCGTGCCAGAAGAAATCGCGCCGGATCCATCGGACCCCCGCCTCGGCCAGGAGGCGCAGTTCCTGGGCACGCGCCCCCTGCGCGGCGGCATCCTGACCGGTGGGAAGATGGGTGCTCACCCCGATCCGCTCCCGGAAGGGGAGGGGGGCTGCTGCCCCCTGCGCGGGGGAGCGCCCAGCGAAACCGGTGAGGAGGAGGCAAATCCCGCCGAACGCTCCGACGACAGATCGCCGTTTCATCAACTCGATGCCCACATTTTCTCTCCCACTCCATCCATGAACGAATGCGAAACCGACCGCCGGTGGGGAGCGATGTTGGCGCCTGGCGAAAGAGGGGCATCCCCCCCTGCCAAGGAGAGGCGCGTCTTGCCTCGCGGGAGGTTTACCAGTCCTGATCGCTGTAGAGGATCCGAAGTACGTCCTGCGGTGTGGTCAGACCGAGCGCCAGGAGGTCCTGACAGTAGCTCTTGAGGCTCTTCATCCCCGCATGCCGGGCGGCCTCTCTGATCTTCGAGGTCTCGGCCCCGATCGAGACGAGATGACGGAGTTCCTCGTTGATCCGGAGAACCTCGTAGGCTGCGACCCGGCCGCGGAACCCCGTACCGTTGCAGGCGTGACATCCCCGGCCGCGAAAATAGGTCACCGGCGTGGTCGTCTCCCCTCCCGCATCGACCCGGACGCGCCCCAGGAGATCCTCGTCGTAGTCGAAGGGTTCCCGGCACACCTGGCAGATCCTTCGGAGTAAGCGCTGGTAGATCGTCCCGACCACGGCGTTGGCGATCAGGAAGGTCTCGATACCGATGTCCCGCAGCCGCAGGATCGTTCCGATCGCATCGTTCGCATGGAGGCTGGTGAAGACGAGGTGCCCCATGAGCGCGGCGGTCATCGCATGCCGGGCGGTCTGGGGGTCACGGGTCTCCCCCACCATGATGATATCGGGATCCTGGCGCAGGAACGCCCGGATCGCCTCGGAGAAACCGAGGTTCGTGGCCTCGTTGATCTGCACCTGGGTGATCCCCGGGATCGAATACTCCACCGGGTCCTCCACGGTGACGATGTTGATCCCTTCGTCCTTGCGCTCCATGATCGCGCTGTACATCGTCGTCGTCTTCCCACTGCCGGTGGGGCCCGCCACGAAGAGGATGCCGTAGGGCTGGTTCACCATCCCGCGGACCGTTTCGTAGACCTCGTCGATCACGATGAGACGATTGAGGTTGACGAGGAAACTCGAACGGTCGAGGATCCGCATCACGATCTTCTCCCCGAAGCGCGTCGGGAGGGTGGAGAGGCGGAAATCGATCTCCTTCTTGTTGCGGAAGATCGCGATCCTGCCGTCCTGCGGTTTCCGCTTCTCCGTGATGTCCATCTTCCCGAGAACCTTGAGCCGGGTGACGAGAGGCGCGTAGAAGCGGATCGGAATCGGATGCCAGCGGCGCATCAGCTTCCCATCGATCCGGTATCGGACGACCGCGTGGTCCTCCTGCGGCTCGAGATGGATGTCGCTGGCATCGAAGTCGAGCGCCTCGCCGAGGATCTGGTTGACGAGGTGGACGACCTGTTCACCGGAGACGTGGAGTCCCTTCTCTTCTGCGGTTTGCTGCTCGATCTGCTCCTCCAGGAACTGGAACTTGTACTCCCGGGGCTGACTCGGAGGGGGAAGAAGATCGCCGGCCTGCCGTTCCGTCGCATCGAGGACGGTGGAGACGGCCTTGTTGTAGAAGCGGTTGAAGTCCTCCTCGGCCACGGCCACGGGAACGATCCGCTGCCTCGGGAAATAACGGGAGATGTCGTCGAGGGCCACGATATCGAAAGGGTTGACCATCGCAACGGTCACGGTCGTGGCATCTTCCCGGATCGGTACGACCTTGTTCTTCGTGATGACCCGTTTGGGGAGTTTCTGAAAGATCCGCGGATCGGCCTCGATGCGGGAGAGTTGGATGAAGGAGATCCCCTGCTGTTCCTGGTGATGGCCGAGACGATCGGCGAGCAGCCGGCTCAAGGCGAATCCCACCCCCGGCAACTTTTCGAGGAGCGCAACGAAGGTCTTCCCCCCGAAGACGATCAACTCGCAATCCTCGAGGGCACGGGCCGAGGCGCTGCGGGAGGTTCCGGTGAGGAGCGCGACCTCCCCGAAGGCACCGTGGGGTTTCACCTCCTCCACGACGCGATCGAGGCCGCTTTGCGGGTCGGGGATGAAGATCTCCACCCGTCCGGAGCGCACGACGTAGAACGCCTTCCCCTCCTCTCCCCGGCTGAAGATTCGTTCCCCCCGACCAAACTTCCGCAGGTTCAGATGCCGGGTCACGATCTCCAACTGCTCGTCGGTCAATCCGGAGAAGAGTTCGTTTTCACGAAGGAAGGCTTTCAGTTCCAGGTTCATCCCGTTTCCCCATCCGATCTCGACCCTCCCGAGCGATGACGCCCCACTCAGACTTCCGCCGAATGCGACGATCCGAGTCCGTCGGGCTCAGTCTAGCCGGAATCTCCCTCGAAGTCAATATCAGTACTCGAAAGGATCGATCCCTGAAACCCACCCGGAATTTTTTCGCACTTCACCGGCTTGCGCCGAGGCGTGAGGCGTGAGGGGAAACGCTTCTTCCCCCTCCCTCTTCCCTCTTTGACCCCCTTGCAGCCGATCGTGCGTCTTTCATGGATCGATCCTGAGCCCTTCCCTGACGACCGGGACGCACCCCCTTGCGAAAATGCCTGTTGCCAAGCCCGTGGGAATCCGATAAGATGACGGAAGGCGGGTGTACCGGAAAGCGCCGCAGGACCACGGAACAAGAAAGGTAGGCCGCAGGTGAATCGTCGTGATCGTTACCCTGGATCTCCCCCCGGCGATTTTCTCTTCTCCTTCCTCTTCCTCCTCCTCTTCGTACTCTTCTCGCTCCTGCCCACGGGACTGATCCTCTGGAAGTGGAGCGAGGGGAGAGCCACTTCGGTGGAATTGAAGTTCCTCCCCTGGACGCTACTCATCGGTCTCTTCCTGCTGCAGGCGATCCGTGATCTGACCGACCTCCCGGGGATCGGTCGTTTTCGGAGGAAGCGTCGGGAGTTCCACCATGGGGGGGAACTCCCCCGGGTCCATGGCAACCTTGCCCACTTCTCCACCCTCTGTGGCGGGAAGATCGTGAAGGATCACTCCTCCGTGCGGCTCACAGGCACCTACCGGGGCCGGCGGATCGTCGTCGAAGGGGTGGCCCGCGCCCGTGCCCCCCTCCTCTTGATCTGCTCGATCGACGTCTCCCAGCGTTGGATGCTCCGGATCGTCCGGGAAGAGATGTGGGAAGGAGGGATGCGGGAAGGGATCCGGGGGAGGAGAGGAACCTTCTTCCGTCACGTGCCCGCCTGCGGATTGATCCTCTCCGGCGATCCGGAACCTCTCCGGGCGTGGTTGGCCAGCGAACCGGAACGATTCGAGGAACGGCTCACCTTCCTCTTCGAGGTCTGTCACGTCCGCACGATCGAGATGGCACACCAACGGTTGACGGCCCGGGTGGAGCCGGTTCATCCGGCGGCGGAGACGGAACCGGAGGCGTTGACGCGGCTCCTCGATGTCCTCCTCGACCTTTCCAGAACGTTCGGCTCGGTCACGGTCGTGGGCGCAGCGGAGCCTCCCTCCCGTTGCCCCTTCTGCCGAGATCCCTTCCGCAGGGAGGGGGAGGAAGCGATCGTGGCGTGTCTCTCCTGCCATACGCCCTATCATGCCGAGTGCTGGGAACTTGCGGGTCGGTGTGCGGTCTTCGGATGTACGGGGAAGAATGCGGCCCCGCCCTCTCCGGCCTCCCCATGAGTCGGGGAGACCCAAGGTCGGCCGCTACTCGCCGGCGCGCTTCTCCCTCCCCTCTTCGTCCCCCACCCCCTCGGTGACCGACCGGACGAAACGGTCGATCGTCCGAAGATAGGCTTCCCCCCCGACGAGATCGGTATCGTTGTGGCCGGCACCGACCACGGCGTGGAACGATTTCCGTGCCGATCCCGCTTTCTCGTAGAGCCTTCGTCCGAATTCGAAGGGGACGAGTTCGTCCTTCGTGCCGTGGATGACGAGAAGCGGCATCGAGATGGCCCCGATCTTTGCGATCGTCTCGAAACGGGTGCGAAGCAGATGTCCCACCGGGAGGAAAGGATAGAGCGCGCGGGCCATGTCGGGGATCGAGGTGAAGGTGGACTCCAGGATGAGCCCGGCCGCTTCCCCCCGTAGCGCCACCTCCACCGCAACCGCACCTCCGAGGGAACGTCCAAAGAGGACGATCCGCTCCGGAGGGATCGCCCGGGTCCGGGTGAGATGACGCCAGGCGGCGATTCCGTCGCGGTAGAGCCCCGCCTCCGAGGGACTCCCTGCACTTCGGCCATACCCCCGGTAGTCGAAGATGAAGAGGTGATGACCGCATCTCCGCAGCCGGCGAAGGAGACCGATCCGATCGGTGAGGTTTCCCGCGTTCCCGTGGAAGAAGAGGATGACCGGTGCCCGCGCGCTCTCCCCCTCGATCCACCAGCCATGGAGCCGGATATCGTCCGCTGTCGTGAAATCGACATCCTCGACCCGCAGGCCGAAACGTTCCGGGTGCCAGATCCCTTCCGGATACTTCGTGGGGAAGAAGATCAGCCGCTGTTCCATCGTCTCGAGGATCGAAAGGAGGAGTGCCACCGAGAGGACCATCATCGCGACCCCGATATGCCATCGCCATCGAGGACTCATCGCGTGCTTCAAATTCCATACATGGAAGGAGACGCCCCCCTGCACCTCACCATACCATCATGAAGTATGGATGGAGCGTAAGGAGGGAGGACGATCCCGTCGCCGGAGGGACGTCTTTCCTCCGTGCGACCAGAACCCGGGGATCTCGACTCCTTACCGACGAAAACCCATCGTACCAGCAAATGCCGGAAAAGGCAAGATTCCAAACGAAGATCTCCCCCTCTCCCTTCGAACGCGCTCCTTGACAGACCCGGTGCCTCGTGGTTTAATGCCTCTCGTAAGGAGTGGCTGGTATGGACGAACCGAGAGAAGAGAAAACGGAAGTCCTCGACGACGCCCGCATCGAGGAGACGATGGTCGGGGAGGATCGCTATCTGGGGGACATTTCGCAGTACGCCGCGCTCTTCCTCGTGCAGGGGCCCTACCGGGGCGAGGAGTACACCCTTGCGCGCTCGGTCAACCGTATCGGACGTCAACCGAAGATCGAAGTCTCCATCCCCTCGGAAACACTCCGTCCCATTCATGCCCGCATCGTGCGCGACGGCTCGAAGTACTGGCTCATGCCGCACGAAGGGGACGAGGAGATCCACCTCAACGGCAAACCGCTCAAGAAGAAGCACCGACTCCGCGAGGAGGATCTGATTTCGATCGGGGATATCGAACTCGTCTTCGTCACCCGAACCCACGACTTCGACCTCGAATCGTATGAAGAACGCCGAAAGAATGCGGGGAAACAGCGCTTCCACAACATCGTGGCGGTGATCCTCGTCGTCGTGGCGCTGCTCTTCGCGCTCCTCTACGTCCTCCAGGAGAAGCGGGTCAAGGATCCCTTCCTCGAGGCCTACGGCTTCGATGCGCCCTTCCGGGAACTCGTCTTCTACCGGGTTCGTCCCCCCCATGCGCTCGTCTCGACCCGCATCGAGGCAAAATTCTCGAAGAACTACCCCGACTGGGCGAAGACGCGGGTCACGCAGTATAGCCGGGGCGGCATCGTGCAGGTGGGGAAGGGACTGCTGGCCACCTATCTGCGCGACATCCTGCATCAGGTCGCGGTGCTCGAGCCCCTCTTCCCCGGAGAGACCTTCGCTTCCCGCCGCGCGGCGTTGCAAACGTTGCGGAAAACCTTTCCCGACATGAAGCCGGAGCCGCACGAGATCTTCCTCGAACTCCGATTCGATCGAGGGATCACGATCGATGCACGCCTCTATGGCCGCAACGAGAAGAATGCGCTCTTCGAGGTCCTCTCCCCGCGGGGCTATGAACTCGTCTCCTCCCCCGAACTCTGGCGTACCCTTCATTCGATCCTCCTCGAACTCGACGACCGCCAGGTGCGGGGAAGACTGGAGGAGGAGACGAAGGAGGGGCGCCGAAAACCGACGGAGAAGGAGCGCCGGCAGATCGAAGCGATCGAGGAGACGTTCCAGGAGCATCTGCGCTTCTTCGATGAAGAGGTGGCCCGGGCGTTGCAGCGCCTCTGATCGTTCCCCCGTCCCGTTTCGATCCGAAACACCCATCGACCGAGCGGAACCGATACGTTCTCCGGGAGATGGGGAGCCGATGCCAGGCGATACGAGGTAAGACCGTGGACGACGCCTTCGACGATCTCCTCCCCCCCCCTCCTTCCCGTCCCTCGCTTCCCGAACGGCTCGATGCCTGGACGTATCTCCTCTTCAAGGGGATCGTGCTGGCGCTCCTTTTCGTCCTTCTCGGGTGGCTGGCCATGGTGTTGCCCCCCAGGGGGGCGGAGGAATGGCGTTGGGT
>CAZTSL010000084.1:0-22021 GCA_964616915.1 uncultured bacterium | reverse complement strand
CCCCCCCGGCGCCGCCTCGCATCCTTGCCTGGACCGTCTCCCCCGCGGAGATCCCCGCGGGAGGAAAAGTGACGCTCCAGTGGCGGGTGGCGGGCGCGGATCGGGTTCTCCTCGAACCGTTGGGCGAAGTCCCCAACGAGGCACTCCGAACGCTCGAATTGACCCGAACCACCGAATTCCGCCTCGTGGCGATCAACGAACGCGGACAGGCCACGGAGGCCCGCCGGGTGACGGTCCTCCCCCCCCGGATCGCTCCGCCACGGCTCCTGGCCTTCTCCGTGGAGCCCTCGATCGGGATCGTGGGAGAGGACCGGAAGGTCCGGATCTCCTGGGCCACCCGGAACGCCGAGGAGATCCGGATCGAACCGGGGATCGGCCGCGTCGAGGCCCGAGGGCAACGGGAAGTCGATTTTCCCCCGCATGACACGACCTATACCCTGACCGCCCGGAACAGCGCTGGAGAAAAGACCCGTCGGACCACACTGCGGGTCTTCCCCCCTGTCAAACTCCTCGATGTGCCGGTTCAGTGGGAGACGAACGTGGGGAAGATCCCCTTCGGCCGCATCGGGGCCCGTGGCGGGGTCCATTTCGCTCGTAACGTCCTCATGTCGAACGGCAAGCGATATCCGACCGTGCTCGAAACGCGCCCTGCTCGCCGTCGAAACGGCTTCATCGCCGGGACCTTCGCCTTGCCGATCGTTCTTTCGGGGCACCACTTCCGCGCCACCGTGGGCTTCCGCCAGCTACGGCGTTTCGCTTCCACGAACGGCGTGACCGTCAAAATTTCGGTCAACGGCAGGACCCTCTACGCCAATGTCCATACCTACAGGGGCGCTCTCGACGAGATCGACCTCGATCTCTCTCCCTTCCAGGGGAAACCGGCGACGCTGCGGCTCGAGGTGGGGGACAACGGCGACTACACCTACGACTGGTTCTGCTGGATCCGTCCCCGGATCGAACGGGTCCGGACGCCTTGAAGAGCAGCAGCACCGGGGAAAACTCATGAATCTCTCGCGCCACGACAGGTGGTTCCTCCTTGCGGTCTTCCTCCTCGCACTCCTTGCGGCCTTCTTCCTCGCACGCCTGGCCGGCGGCGATCTCTTCGCCGTAGCGGAAGAAGGGGCATCGATCCATGGCGTGACCTCGCTCGGGCTTGCCCGCCATCTCTGGGCCTTCGAGGCCAACGTGGGGCAGTTTCCCCCACAGGTTCGCTTCGCCGCCCGGGGGCGTGGCATCACCCTCTTCCTCCTCGACCGGGAGATCGTGATCGTCACGCGCCGGGGCAGAGGGGGACGCGAAGATGCGGTTCCGGGGGATGGAGATCGCATGGCGCAGGAATGGCTTCGGCTCTCCTGGCCCGAGCATCCCCTAAAAAGCCCAATCGGCCTCCACCCCCTCCCCGGCGTCTTCCACTACCTCATCGGTGAGGATGCCCAGGAATGGGTGCGCAACGTCCCCCGGTTCGAAGGGGTTCGCTACGGCGGCGAGGGGAAAACCCATCTCGTCGTCGAGCGCATGGAGGAGGGATGGCGACTCCGCTGCGCTCCCCCGGAAAACGACGGATCGAAAGCTCTCCTCATCACCCTTCGACTCGACGCCCCCGAAGGCCTGGAGCCGATCGAGGCCGAGGGCAACACCCTGCGCATCGGCCTCGGGGAAACGGATATCTCGTTCCTCTCCTCCGCCCGGGAAGGAATTCGCTTCTCCGGGCGGAGGATGGAGATCCCGATGACCGGCCCGAACGAACTCCGTTTCTCCACGCTCCTTGGGGGTGCGCAGAGCGACATCGCCACCGGCATCGCCCTCGATCCGGACGGAAACGTCGTCGTCGTGGGGAAAACCGCTTCCCCCGACTTTCCCACGACCGGCGGACAGACAGAGCATCGGGGGGGAACCTTCGACGCCTTTCTCGCCCGGCTCTCCGGAGATGGTTCCCGGCTCCTCTCCGCCACCTTCCTCGGGGGGAGCAACAGCGACGAGATCGCCGGCGTCGCCCTCGACGATCGTGGCGCCGCCGTCGTCGCCGGCACGACACGATCCTCCGACTTCCCCGTCACGGAGAACGCCTTTCAGGATCGATTCAGGGGCGTAGGGGATGCCTTCCTCGTTCACTTCGCGCCCGACGACGCCCACATCGAGTATGGGACCTATTTCGGCGGATCGGGGAACGACGAAGCCTTGGACGTGGCTCTTGGCCCCCGCAGGATCGCCTACATCGTGGGAAGCACCACGACCAGGGAAGACGCCCCCTTCCCCTTCCCGATCCTCGATGCCTATCAGGCGACGCACCGGGGTGGAAACTCGGAGGCCTTCTTCGCCCGCTTCGACCTCGTCGGCCAGAAGCTCCTCTCCTCCTCCTATCTCGGGGGGGGGGAAAACCAGACCTGCGGCACCGGCGAAGAGGAGGCACGAAGCATCGCGATCGACAGGGATGGAAACTTTTTCCTCACCGGCTTCACGACCTCCTGCGACTTCCCGACGAAGAACGCCTTCCAACCCGACAAGGGGGGGGGGACGAACGACAAGGACCTCTTCGTCACGAGCTTCCTCGACGATGCCACGACCCTCCGCTACTCGACCTATCTCGGCGGGGGCGTCGATGAGAAGGGGAACGGCATCGCCGTGAACGCCGAGGGGGTGGCCTACGTCACCGGTTTCACCTTCACCACGCTCGACTTCCGTTTCCCCACGACCCCCGATGCCTTCCAGCCGGAACCGGCCGGATCCCAGGAAGCGTTCGTCTCCGCGATTGGGTATTCGCATGAGACGCAGCGATCTTTCCTGCTCTCCTCGACCTATCTCGGCGGCGCGGAGATCGATGCGGGAGAGGATCTCACGGTCGATCGAGGGGGATTCGTCCACGTCGTGGGGAAGACCGCCTCCCCTGCCTTCCCGCTCGAATTCCCCCTGCAGGAATCCCTCGCCGGCGGGCAGGACGTCTTCGTGGCGATCCTCGATTCGACCCTCGCCTTCCTCCGCTTCTCGACCTTCCTCGGCGGTGGGGAGAACGATCTCGCAACCGGGATCGTCACCGGCGAGGATGGAACGCTCTTCCTCACCGGGTACACCCTCCCCGACGAAGAGATTCCCTTCCCCACGACACCGGGAGCCTTCCAGAGCGACTTCTCGGGTGTCTCCGATCTCTTCGCGGCCGCGATCTTCGTCGATCGAGACGAGGACGGCGTGGCCGATACGTTGGACGACTGCCCCGACACCCCGAATCCCGACCAGACGGATACCGACCACGACACCCTGGGAGACGCCTGCGACGACTGCCCCGACACCCCGAATCCCGACCAGACCGATACCGATGGCGATGGCCTCGGCGACGAATGCGATCCCTGCACGGATACGGACGACGATGGCTTCGGAAACCCCGGCTTCCCACAGAATACCTGCGACCCCGACAACTGCCCCGATGCGTCCAACCCCGAGCAGACCGATACCGACGGCGATGGCCTCGGCGACGAATGTGATCCCTGCACGGACATCGACGACGACGGCTACGGCAACCCCGGCTTCCCGCAGAATACCTGTGCTCCCGACAACTGCCCCAGCAGACCCAACCCGGACCAGGACGACATCGATGGAGACGGCCATGGCGACGTCTGTGATCCCTGTCCCGACGACGCCGAAAACGACGCCGATGGCGACGGCATCTGCACGGGGGAGGGATTTCACGATCCCATGACGGGGGACGGGGACAACTGCCCCGATACGCCGAATCCCGAGCAGACCGATACCGACGACGATGGCCTCGGCGACGTCTGCGACCCCTGCACCGATTTCGACAAGGATGGGCGCTGCGACCCGGAGGACAACTGCCCACGCGACGCAAACGTAAACCAGCTCGACCAGGATAGCGACGGCCTGGGCAATGTCTGTGACAACTGCCCCGCCGATGCCAATCCGAACCAGAGCGATATCGATGGGGACGGACATGGCGATCCCTGCGACAACTGTCCCGACATCACCAACGAGAACCAGCGCGACGGCGACGGCGACGAGGTGGGGGACGTCTGCGACAATTGCCCCGGCGACGCCAATGCCGATCAGCTCGATGGCGACGGCGACGGAGCGGGGGACGCCTGCGATCCCTGCCCCGAGGACGACCCGAACGATTCCGACGGCGATGGGGTGTGCGAGAGCAACGACAACTGCCCCCAGGTGAGCAATCCCGACCAGCGGGATCGCGATGGCGACACGGTCGGCGATGCCTGCGACGACTGCCCCGATTCGTGCGGTTCTCCCCAACGGAAGGGGTGTCCCCCTCCAGAAGAGGGATTCTGTTCCTCGGAAGGGGAAAATTCGGGGCCGGTGGAGACGACGGGGGGCGGTCAGGGATACCACGCCTTTGGTGGGGGGGGGTGCGGTCTTGCGCCGGGTTCCTCCCTCCCGCCCACCGGCTTGCTCCTCTTGGCTCCCCTCTTCCTCATCGTTTTCAGTTCTCGGCGGTTGCGACGCCGCTCCCGAAGTTTGCGTGAAAAGGTCCGGATCGCTCTCTTTCTCCTCCTCCTCCTGCCCCTTGGGTGGGTTCCCCGGCCGGCTCGGGCCCAGGAGGCGGGGGGAGTCGATCTGCTGCGCTTCCTCCCTTCGCCGGACGACAGGGGGGGGGTGAGTTCCCTCTCCCCGACCCCGCTACAGTGGGGGGAGTTCGCCCTCTCTCTGGCCTTCCACCATGCCAGGGACCTCCTCCTTGCGGCGGGGAAGGGGGCGGACACGGGGCCGATCCCCCTCCTCGAATCGGCCTCGGTCATCGATCTTACGGCCGTGCTCGGTTTCCATGAGCGCTTCGATCTCCTCCTCGGTCTCCCCATCGTTGCGGCCGCTTCGGAGAACGACGCGAACTTCGAGACGGTGACCGGATCGACCGTATCGGTCACGGGGCTTGGGGAACTGCGGGTGAGCGCCCGCGTGGGGCTCTTTCACTGGCGGGACGGCGGGGTGGCCCTCCTCCCTTTCGTGGGGCTCCCCACCGGCGCGCCGGAGCGTTTCTCCGGCGTCTCCTCGGTGCAGGGGGGGATCGCTTTGCTGAGCGCGCATGCGCTGGGTCCCCTCACCCTCCTGTGGAACGCGGGGTTCCGCTTCCAGCCGCGGGAGACCTTCCTCGACGCGGAGCAGAAGAGCCAGATCCCCTTTGCCTTCACCCTCCTCCACGAGTTCACCCTCCGGAGGATCACCCTGACCCCGCTCCTCGAACTCTTCGGTGAGGTCGGCCTCGACAACCAGCGTGTGAGCCCGGTGGAGGGCGCGGCGGGGGTACGCCTGGGACTTGGCGGAGTGACGCTTCGTCTGGCCGGGAGTGCCGGGGTGAACGATGCGCTCGGCGCTCCCGCCTGGCGGGTGATCGCCGGGATCGGCTATACGCACCGGCGCGTCGCCCCCTTCACCCTCCCCGAGCCCCCCTCCGACCGCGATGGGGATGGCATCCCCGACGACACCGACCGTTGCCCCGATACGCCGGAGGACCTCGACGGTGATGCCGATGACGACGGGTGCCCCGAAGCCCCCGATGCCGATGGGGACGGCATCCCCGACGAGGCCGACCGCTGCCGCGACAAGGGGGAGGATCGCGACGATTTCGAGGACGATGACGGATGCCCCGATCCCGACAACGACAAAGACGGCTTCTGCGACCCCTGGGTGGCGAAGATGGGCCTGCAGGACGACTACGCCGGCGTCTGCGTCGGAACCGACCGCTGTCCCGACAAAGCCGAGGACACCGACGAGTTCGAGGATACCGACGGATGCCCCGATCCCGACAACGACCAGGACGGCATCCTCGACTACCTCGACAAATGCCCCGAGGAAGCCGAGGATTTCGACGGCGTCCTCGATGAGGACGGTTGCCCGGAATGACGAACCCACGGCCACCGGAGGCGGTGATGACCACGATGCCATCCTTTCCGACGATCGACCCCTTCCGGGGCGAGGTGCTGGCGACCTACCCCATCGAGACAGCGGCACGCATCCAGGAGAAGATCGAAAGGCTGCGGGGGGCGCTTCCCGCATGGCGAGCACTCCCCGTCACCGAACGGGTCCGGCGGGTGACGCAGGCCCTGGAATACTTCTCCCGCAACCGCCGGATGGTGGCACACGACATCACCCGACAGATGGGGAAACCGATCCGGGAGTCGGAACGGGAGATCGAGACCTTCTTCGAGCGGGCCGCCTACCTCTGCGCGATCGCCCCCGAGGCGCTCGCGGCCGAATCCCTCCCGGAGAAGCCGGGATTCTTCCGGGAGATCCGCCACGAGCCGCTGGGGGTCCTCCTCGTGCTCGCAGCCTGGAACTATCCCCTCCTCGTTGCGATCAACGGCGTTGCGGCCGCGCTCCTTTCGGGGAATACCGTCCTCCTCGAGCATAGCGACATTACGCCAGGGATCGGGGTCCATTTCGAGCGGGCCTTCCAGGAGGCCTTCGATCGACCGATCCTCCTCCAGACGACGACCGATCACCCCACGATCGATCGGATCATCGAGGAAAGAGGGGTCGATGGGGTGCTCTTCACCGGATCGGTGGCGGGAGGGAAAACCGTCTACGAAGCGGCCTCCCGCGCACTCATCGCGTGCAATCTCGAACTGGGAGGCAAGGACGGCGCCTACGTGGCCGAGGATGCCGATCCCGTGGCCGCGGCGGAGAGCCTCGTCGAAGGCGCCGTCTACAACGCCGGACAGTCGTGCTGCAGCATCGAACGGGTCTACGTCCATACCGATCTCTACGAACGATTCGTGGCCGCCGCCCGGGCTTCCATGACCACCTTCCGGATGGGGGATCCGTTGTCGGAAGCGACGACGTTGGGCCCGCTGGCGCGGGGAAAGGCGGCGGCCGAACGCCTGATGGGCCAGATCGAGGAGGCCCTCGCAGCCGGCGCCCGGCTCGAACATGGGGGAAAGATCCGCACGATCGGCCACGGCGTCTTCCTGGAGCCCACCCTCCTGACCGGCGTCACCCAGGAGATGCGCGTGATGCAGGAGGAGAGTTTCGGCCCCCTCCTCCCCGTGATGCGGGTCCCCGACGATGAAACCGCCTTCCGCCGGATCGACGATTCCCCCTATGGGCTCACTGCGGCGATCTACACCCGCGATCCGCAGCGGGCAGACCGTTTCAGCCGCGCCGTGACGGTTGGAACGGTCTTCATGAACCGTTGCGACGTCCTCGATCCGGCGCTTCCCTGGAGCGGATGCAAGGAGAGCGGGGTGGGTTGCGCCCTCTCCCGCTATGGCTTCCTCTCCGTGACCCGCCGCATGGCGATCCATTTCCGGATCCCCACCGGACCGATCGACCCCCGAACTGGAAGGGAGAAGCGATGACAACAGGTGCCGAGAATCCCGAAAAGATCATCGAACGCTACGAGATGGAAGGGATCCACCGGATCAAACTCGGTGTCACCGACATCGATGGCGTCATCCGGGGGAAATATCTCAGTCTCGAGAAGTTCGCGTCGATCCTCACAGGACATGGAGGGTTTTGCGACTGCATCTTCGGTTGGGACGTGGAGGATCGACTCTACGACAACGCGACCTTCACGGGGTGGCATACCGGCTTCCCCGATGCGTTCTACCGTCTCGATCTCTCCACGGAGCGGCGCCTCCCGGACGAAGGGAACATCCCCTACTTCGTGGCGGAGATGGTGGAGAGCGACGGGCATTCCCCCCATCCGATCTGCCCCCGGAACCTCCTCGAGCGGGTCTTGCAGCGCGCCGAATCGCTCGGCTTCGGCGTCGATCTCGCCTTCGAGTACGAGTTCTTCGTCTTCCGGGAGACCCCCCATTCCGTGCGGGAGAAGCACTACAGGGATCTCATCCCCTTGAGCCCGGGGAACTTCGGATACTCGGTGCTCCGGACGTCGGCCCTTTCTGACCTCTTCAACGCCTTCTCCGACACGATGAACGCGCTCGACATTCCGCTCGAGGGGCTCCACTGCGAAACGGGGCCGGGGGTGTGGGAGGCGGCGATCCGCGTCGATTCGGCGCTGCGTGCCTGCGACAAGGCGGCCCTCTTCAAGACCTTTGCCAAGGCGTTCTTCGAGAAGCGGGAGATGATGGCCACGTTCATGGCGAAGTGGTCGATGGCGTATCCCGGGCAGAGCGGACATTGTCACGAATCGCTCACCGACCGCGCCACGGGCCGGCCCCTCTTCCACGCCCCGGGGCGGCGGGGATCGATGAGTGAGGTGATGGAACACTACGTGGCCGGGCTCCTTGCCTTCATGCGCCCCTTCCTCGTGATGAGCGCCCCCACGATCAACAGTTACACCCGTCTCGTGAAGGGGGCGTGGGCGCCGACCGCGGCCACCTGGGGGATCGAGAACCGGACCACCGCGCTTCGCGTCATCCCCGGCTCAGAGAAATCGCAACGCGTCGAGTACCGCGTGGGCGCCGCCGACGGCAACCCCTATCTCGTCGCAGCCGCGACGATCGGCGCCGGCCTGCTGGGAATCGAACGCAACCTTCCCCTTCCGGAGCCGATCACCGGAAATGCCTACGAGGTCGAAGCAACCCTCCCCCCCGAGGCACAGCTTCCCGGAAACCTCCGGGACGCCACCCGCATCTTCGAGCAGAGCCGCGAGGCACGGGAACTCTTCGGCGACGCCTTCGTCGATCACTACACCGCAAGTCGGCTCTGGGAAGTCCGGGAATATGAACGCTGCGTCAACGACTGGCAACTCGCACGTTATTTCGAGATCATCTGAGGAGGAGAAGGGTGCGCCGCTCTTCACCCTCCGTTTGGGCTTTCTTCTTCCGCTTCGAGATGAGCTTACGACCCCGGAGTTTCCTGCGGTTTTTCCATTCTCGTCCAGGGATCCCGGGATGAATTCCCCGATCTCGAAGCGCCTGCCTCGATGGCTGGCGATCGTATCCTTTGTCGGCCGCAAGCGTCCTGGGACGCTTCTTTGGCTCTCCTCGATCGATCGTGGCAGCGGTCTTCTGGCGGTTGACGCTTCAAATCGGTAACGTTATAATTCCCCGGTTTTTTGCCGTGGATGCGCGGCATTCCTCTTCATTTCTCGATTCCGGTCACAGGAGCGTCGCATGGCCTTTCAACCCGTGGAACCCGGTCTGAACTTTGCAAAACGAGAAATCGAGCGACTTCGGTGGTGGAAGGAGCGCAGGATCTTCGAGAAAACGCTCGAGGCGCGCAAGGATGGGGAGCGTTTCGTCTTCTTCGAGGGGCCTCCGACGGCCAACGGCCGCCCCCACCCCGGGCACATCCTCACGCGGGTGATCAAGGACATCTATCCCCGCTACAAGACGATGTGCGGCTATTACGTCCGCCGCAAGGCAGGCTGGGACACGCACGGTCTCCCGGTCGAAGTCGAGGTGAGCAAGACGCTCGGCCTCCACGCCAAGGCGGAGATCGAACGCTATGGGATCGAACCCTTCATCCACCAATGCATGGAGAGCGTCTTCCGCTATACCCAGGAGTGGGAGCGGATGACCGAGCGGCTCGGATTCTGGGTCCATCTCGACGAGGCGTACGTCACGTATCACCAGAGTTACGTCGAGAGCGTGTGGTGGGCGCTCAAGACCCTCTTCGAGCGGGATCTCCTCTTCGAGAGCTACAAGATCGTCTGGTGGTGGGCCCAGGGGGGAACCGCCCTCTCGGCCGGCGAGGTGGGGCAGGGCTACCGGGAAGTGGCCGACCCGAGTGTCTTCGTGCGCTGTCCCCTGCGTGACCGGGAAGATCTCGCGCTCCTCGTATGGACGACCACGCCCTGGACCCTGCCGAGCAACCAGTTCGTGGCGGTCCATCCGGAGGTGACCTACGCGATCGTGGCCTTCGAGGGAGAAGATCGTCACCTCGTGATCGCCCGTGAACTCGTGGAGGAGATCGCCAAGAAGGTCGGAAGAACCTTCGAGATCGTGGGAACGCTCCCCGGCGCCGAGATGGTCGGGTGGCGCTACCTCCCCCCCTTCGATCACTTCTATGCGCGAATGGGGGAGCAGAAGGGGCGTCTCCGGGATGGCGGAGAGGAAGGGATCGCCTGGCGGGTCGTGGCCGCCGACTTCGTGACGACCGACGCGGGAAGCGGCCTCGTCCACCAGGCCCCGGCCTTCGGCGAGGTGGACTTCGAGGTGCTCAAGCGGGAGACGGCCCGCTTCGTCGAGGGAGAGGGCCCCCCCCTGCTGTGCCCCGTGGCGCCGGACGGGACGTTCACCACGGAAATCCCCGAACTGACTGGAAAGTGGGTCAAGGACGCCGATCCCGAACTGATCGAATCGTTGCGCAACCGGGGTCTCCTCTTCCACGTCGAGGAGTACGTCCACGACTACCCCTTCTGCTGGCGCGCCGAGAACGACCCCCTCATCCAGTACCCCCGCAAGAGCTGGTTCATCCGGACGACGGCCTTCAAGGAGGAGATGCTGGCCAACAACCGGGCGATCCGATGGTATCCCGCGCACATCCAGACGGGACGTTTCGGAAACTTCCTCGAGAGCAACGTGGACTGGGCCCTCTCCCGGGAGCGTTTCTGGGGGACGCCGCTGCCGATCTGGGTCTGCGAGGAGACGGGATATCGGGAAGCGATCGGCAGCTACGCCGAACTCCTGGCCAAGCCCGATGTCACCGGTCTGGAGATGTGGGAGGCCGCCAAGGCGAAGCATCCCGACCTCTCCGAGCACCTCAAGGTGCACAAGCCCTACATCGATGCGATCACCTATGCTTCTCCGAAAGCACCGGGGAAACGGATGCGGCGGGTTCCCGAGGTGATCGACTGCTGGTTCGACAGTGGTGCCATGCCCTTTGCCCAATGGGGGTGGCCGCATCGGGGAGAGGAGGATTTTCGCGATCAATTCCCCGCAGACTTCATCAGTGAGGCGATCGATCAGACGCGAGGGTGGTTCTACAGCCTCCTGGCGATCAGCACGCTCCTCTTCAGCGAACGGGCCGCGGGAGCGTCGTCCTGCACCCGTCCCTATCCCCATCCCTACAAGAACTGCATCGTGCTCGGCCACGTTCTCGGGGAGGATGGTCAGAAGATGTCGAAATCGCGGGGGAACGTCTGTGATCCGTGGGACGTCTTCGATCATCAGGGTGCGGACGCCCTGCGGTGGTATTTCCTTTCGGCCGCCCCCCCCTGGAACCCACGTCCCTTCTCGGAGCGTCTCGTGGCCGAGGTCGTACAGAAGTTCCTCGGGACGTTCAAGAACACCTACGCCTTCTTCGTCCTCTATGCCAACATCGATGGTTTCGATCCGGCCAGGGATCGATGCGACAGGCCTCCGGAGACGCTCCCTTTGCATCTGAGGCACCTCGACCGCTGGCTCCTCTCCGAGTTCCACCGGCTGATCCGTACCGTGCGCGAGGAGATGGAGGACTTCGACGCCACCCGGGCCACACGCGCGATCGAGGCGTTCCTGGAGGATCTCTCGAACTGGTGGCTGCGGCGTTCCCGAAACCGTTTCTGGCGGGGCGAACTGACCGTGGAGAAACGGTGGGCCTACACGCTCCTCTACGACGTCCTCGAAGGGCTCGTGCGGCTCTGCGCTCCCTTCGTCCCCTTCATCACGGAGGATATCTACCAGAACCTCGTGCGATCGGTGTACCCGGATGCACCGGAATCGGTCCATCTTGCGACCTATCCCGAGCATGATGCCGACCGGATCGACGACGCACTCGCGCGAAAGATGACGCTGCTGCGCCAGATCGTCGGGTTGGGGCGCTCGGCCCGAAATACGTCGAAGATCAAGAACCGTCAGCCGCTGGCTCGCCTCGTCGTGGGGGGGGTGGAGGAGGAAGCAGATTTCAGGGAACTCCTCCCCCTGCTCCAGGAGGAACTCAACGTCAAGACGGTCACCACGGGGGGGAAACGAGAGGCGTTTCTTTCCTACGCGATCAAGCCGAACTTCAAGGCGCTTGGGGCTTCGGCCCATGGCCGCCATATCCCCCGGATCAAGGAGGCACTCGCCCATCTCGAAGATCCGACGGAGAGCGCCCGGCGTCTGCAAGGAGGGGAAATCCTCTCGATCGAGATCGACGGCGAGACCGTGCCCCTCTCCGCCGACCTCGTCGAGATCGTCCCCCACCCCAAGCCGGGGTGGGTCGTGGCCGAGGAGGGCGGGCGTTTCGTCGCCCTCGACACGGAGATCACGGAGGAACTGCGCCTCGAAGGGTATGCCGCCGAACTGATCAACAAGATCCAGTTCATGCGCAAGAACGCGAACTTCGAGGTCACCGACCGGATCCGTCTCTACTACTCGGAGAACGATACCCTCGAACGTGTCTTTGCCGTGCACGGCGCCCACATCGAGGCGGAAACCCTCGCCGTCACCACCCGAAAGGGGATCCCCCAGGACGAAGAGGGCGTAAACGTAAAGACGTGGCGGGTGAACGACCTGACCGTCACCCTGGGCGTGGAGCGGGTGGGATGAACGTCCTGTCCAGGGAGCGGAAGATCCGGAAGAGGAGGACCTCGATCCTTACCCCTCCAGAACATCCCGATCGGAATCGACGGGGGGATCGATCAGCTTCCCCAGGGTCTCCCCGTTCCCCTCGAGGGCGTGAAAGAGACGGACGACCTCGCCCACCCGCAGGAGCGTGACGACCCCGCCAAGTTCATGGAAGGCGCCACGCAGATCCTCCCAGAGGAGGCGGCGGGCCCGCACTTCGTCCCGATCGCCGGCCAGGAGGAGAAAGGGGCGGGAGCGCTGCGTCTCGTAGGCGCACTTGAGCTTCGTCAGGGCGCTTGCCAGGTTCCCACGGCATTGGACCTCGAAGACATGGGAGATCCTCGGAGAACGGGGGGTATCGCGCCAGATCACGTCGTAGCCCTCGAATTCGAGGGCCGCGTAGCGGCCGAGCCGCTCCCCGATCCCCACGAGCATCTCCTGGAGACGGCGATGAGAGGGAATGACAGGGCGCCGCTCCTGCGGGACGAAGGAGACACTCTCGTGGAGCCGGGCCGAGCCCTTGGGGGTGAGGCGCCACGAGCCGCGTTCCCGGACGATCGCCCCCGCTCCGGCAAGGGCGTCTCCGGCACGTTGGACCGCCGCGACCCAGCGTTCCCACACCCCTTCGGGGAGATCGTCGCGGTTGAGATGGGGGAAGTAGGGGCGCAATCGCACGCAGAGGGTTTTGAGCCGTTCCTCACCCTGGGTTGCGGCCAGTTCCTGGAGAATGGGGAGTTCGATCGCTTTTCTGGGGGGGAGTTCCATGGCCGATCAGTCCGCGTCTGCTCCCTTCCCTTCGATCCGCTCGCGGATCCGGTGGAGTTTCTCCTGTGCGCTTTCGGAGAACCAGAAGTCGAGGAAGGGATCTTCCGCTTCCTCGAGGCGTCGTTCGATCCTGGCGATTGTGGGGGCGCGCAGGAGTTCCTTCATCTTCCGGAGGGGGGCACTCTCCTTGTCTCCCCACGTGCCTGCGATCTCGATCACGCGACCGCGGAAGTCGTCCGGGGCGATGACCTCGTCGATCAGTTTGAGTTCCCGGGCCTGCCGGGGACTGAAGATTGCGCCGCTGAAGAGGACGTAGGATTGCACCGCCGGGTTGGGGACGGCGTAACGAAAGATATCGATCGCCACGAGGGGGAGGGGGAGACCGAGGAGGACTTCGTTGAGTCCGAAGCGCCCCTCTCCCTCGATCATGACGCGGGCATCGCCGGCGAGAGCCAGGATTGCCCCTCCTGCGATCGCATGGCCGTTGATCGCCACGAGCACGGGTGCGGGGAGCGCGAAGAAGCGAAGGCAAGTCTTCCGGAAGAGATCAAGGAAGTCGGCCATCTCCTCCCGGTCGTAGGCGAGGAGGGAGACGATATCGAGCCCCGCGGAGAAGAAGCGGTCATAACCACTCAGGACGACGACGGAGATCTCCTCGTCCTCTTCGACCTCCTCGAAGAGGGGCTCGAATGCCTCGAGGAACTCCCGATTGATCGCGTTGGCCTTCCGGTTGTTCATCTCGACGAGGAGCATCCCCGCCTGCCGTGCCGTCGTGAGGATCGGTGGGTTCATCCCGTCCCCTCCTTCTCGAAGCAGCCTTCCACGAGTTTCTCGGGAAACGAACCGCTCCATGGGCGTCGTTTCGGAGGTATGAGCGGGTGGAGGAGAGCGCCGGCGCGCGCCTCCACCCCTTCGTGCGGGTCGGCGGCCTGGCCCGCCGCCGCCAGCGGAATGCCTCCTGCTCAGGCGCGCCGGCGGCGCCAGAGGAGGAGGGAGACGATCGGCAGCAGGCCAAGGAGGAGACCCGTGATGCGGTAATGTTCCGTTTCGGTGGTCACCGCGGAGACGCCCCCCACGCAGGTGGGCTGACATACCCCATCGTCCCCCGGTTCGGCATCGTTGTCGGGCTGACAATCACAGAGGTCCCCGACGCCGTCGAGATCGCGATCCCCTTGCTCGGGGTTCGGGACGTTGGGACAGTTGTCCGCGCCATCGGTCGTTCCGTCACAATCGGAATCGACCAGCTCGGTCATCCGATAGACCTTCCCATCGGTATAACCGCACATCCAGAAGTGTGCGCCGTCCCAGGAGAGGCATTCGGAGTGGAATGGGGGCAGGTCCCCCGACTCGTAGGGGGTCCGTTCGATGAACGCGCCGTCCCCCTCACTGCTCGTCGTGCTGACGTTGTAGATCCAGATCTGTCCCTGCGTGGAGGAACCGGGACCGTTGTAGAAGTAGAGCCGCTTCTGTTGCGCACAGACGTCGAATCGGAAGGCGATCCCCTCGATGTAGTTGATCGGGAACTGGATCCGCTTGATCCGCTGGCCGAAGGTCTCGGAATCGGGATCCGCGTCGTAGCCGTTGGCGACCCCGGTTCCCTGATTCGTCCAGAGGATCTTGTCCTCGGGGTCGTAGGCGCTGTGATGCGGCGTGCCGATGGAGAAGGTGTAGAGCGGCGTAGGACGAACCTGGCTGACCGGCGTGTTCGGGGAGATTCCCAGGGTGTTGTAATCCCGGGGATAGACGGCCACGGTACCGTTGCCGTGGAGGACCATGAACTCGTCCCGGTTCATGATGCTGATCGCGCGGATTCCCGTGACCGTGGCCGTGAAGCCTCCCTGGTAGCTCCAGGTCGCCTCGTTTTGCGGATCGATCCGGTTGTCGCCGTTGGCGTCCCGTTCCGTCATCTTCCAGAAGTAGATCCGGCAGCCCCGGTAGCCGCCGTCCATGTCCGCCATGATGATCTCGGTCTCCCCCTGTCCACGGCCCGTCCGCCGGAACTCTGCATCGAAGGGGGAGGTGTCGTCACGACCGGTACAGGGCTGCATCGTCGAAGGGTTGATGAGCCCGTAGTAAGAAAACTCGATGTCGTAGGCCAGGAGATCCCCTGTCCCTCCCAACGCGAGGAATCCCGCAAGCAAGCATCCCGCCGTCCATTTTCCGAACTTCATCGGTTCGCCTCCTGATGAAAGGATGATATCCATCACCACGAAGGGGGAGCAGCGCAGGGTGCGGAGCGTCCACCTTCAGGCCCCAGGATTTCACGGCCAGGGAGGCTACCCCTCCCATGGTTCGTGGAATGAGAGGATTATACGACCCTTCCCCGGCGATTGCAAGGCCATGACCCGGGGGGCGCACGTCACCAAAGGGGGACTTACACGAAGCGCGAGGATCGACGGCGCCGAAGGGGAAGAGGCGCTCGCACCCATAGGAGGCTCGAATCTCGCGCCATACCGAGTTTCTTTCGCTTGGTCGGGGGTTGAGGCCGTTCCCCGGAGGGAAAGCGTGGACCCTCTCGCGCGGGGTGTGTTATACTCGGCCCGCAAGAGGGTTTTCCCGGCACGAGGGGAGGGGAGGGGAAATCTTCGGGAGAGACGGTGGAAAGGCGTGAGGGTGACACGAGGGGAGACGACGTGATTCAGACGAAGAATTTGACGGAGCTGGTATCGCTTCGGGATGGTCTGGTTCCCCGGCTCAAGGTGGAGAACCTCTCCCTTCGGCATCGGCGCAGTGGGGTGGAGATCTTGAAACGGGTGGACTTCTTCGTGGAGGATGGTGAGGTCTTCGCATTGATCGGAGGCTCCGGTGCCGGAAAGAGCCTGACCGGCATGGCGATCATGGGGTTGCTCGACCCGGTGGAGTGGGAGATCGGCGGAACGATCTACTTCGAGGGGAATCTCCTCTTCAGCCCGAAGACCGGTTTCCGGAGACGGACGCTCCAGCGCTTGCGGGGGTATCGTCTGAGCATGATCTTCCAGGAGCACGCCTCCTATTTTCACCCCTTCATCAAGGTTTCCCAACAGATCATGGAGGCGCTCAAGGTCCAGAGCCGCACGTTTCGTTCCCCCCAGATCCGGGAGGCCTGCCTGCGGCGTCTCGAGGAGGTGGGCTTTCCGGTGGAGGAACTCGACCGCTACCCGCACGAACTCTCCAGCGGCCAGCGACAGCGGGCGATGATCGCCATGACCCTGTTGCGGGGGGGGCTCGTCATCTCCGATGAGGCGACGAGTATGCTCGACCCGATCCTCAAGGAGCAGATTCTCGCATTGATCCAGGGTTACGTGGCCTCCGGAGAACTCTCCCTCTTGCTGATCACCCACGATCTGCGGATCATCGAGAAGCTGGCGCACCGGGCCGCGGTGATCGAGGAGGGGGAGACCTCGCTTTCCGCGCCGCTCGACGAACTCCTTGCAACGGCTTCGCGCCATCGGATCGTGACGGCCATGCAGGAGAGCATCGAGACTGCCCGCAGCCGAATCGCGACCGGTTCCCTGTCGAGCCCGCTGCGGCGGGAGGCAGAGCATACGCCGGCGCTCAAGATCAAGTGGCTTTCCCAGAGCTACGAGAGGCGGGGGCAACAACCCCAGGAAGCGGTGAGCATCGATGCGCCCCTCACGATCCTGCGGGGGGAGATGTTCGGAATCATCGGGGAGAGCGGGTGCGGAAAGACGACGCTCATGAAGGCGATCCTGCGGGTGCAGGACAAGACTTCGCCGGGGAGTTCGATCTACCTGGGCGCGCACGACCTCGTGGCGTTGCAGCCGAAGGCGGGGATCCTCGATCGTCCTGGGATGAAGCCGATCCGGCGACACCTGCAGGGGATTTTCCAGGATGCCGATACCTCCTTCAATCCGGAGTTGACGATCGGTGAGATCCTCGCACAGATCATCGCCTCGCACCATCCCAGCTTTCCGCCGGAACAGGTCGCCCGGCGGGTGAAGGAAACGCTGAGACTCGCGGGGCTTTCCGAGCCTCCCGGACGTTTCCCACAGGAACTCTCCGGTGGGAACAAGAAGAAGCTGGCGATCGCCTGCGCGGCCGCGGTGGCCCCCGAAGTCCTGATTGCGGACGAGCCCTTCACGGGGCTCGATATGATCGCGCGGGAGGAGGTAATCCGCCTCTTCTTTTCCCTGCGGGATCAGGGGATGACGATCATCCTCATCTCCCACGACATCGAGGTCGTGCGACGGATGTGCGACCGGGTCGGGGTCATGTACATGGGGCAATTCATCGAGATCGGCAACGTGCAGGATCTCTTCCTTCGTCCGATGCACCCCTACACCCGCCTCCTCGTCTCCACGCTCTTCGAGTTTCAGGGGACGCCGCACCTGAGTCTGAGCCGGCTCTCCCATGAGCGGGGTTGCAGATATGTCCGCAACTGCCCCGAGGATACGGAGCGGTTGGGGTGTTCCCGACGTCCGCCGCGGATGACGAGCGTTTCCCGCCCCGGAGATCGGAGTGCGAGGCAGGTGCGCTGTTTCGCGGTGGAGGAGACGTTCAGTTCCCCGAGATCCGCAAGACGCTGATCGTGGAGTGTTTCTCGAACTCGTCGAAGGCACGGATCGCATAGGTATTGATGCCGCGCTCCGTGCAGCCGGGGAGTTCTGCGAAGGTGAAGACGAGCGCCTCGGGATCTCCCGGGCATTTGGGGGTGTCGAGGAGGCCGTCCTTATCCGCGTCGTAGGGGATCTCGCGTGAGGAGCCGAGGAGGGCGTCGAAGTTCTGCTCCGTGATATCCCCGTCGTTGCAGACGATCTCGTAGCCTCGAACCCGCTGGGGTTTGACAGGGCCGGACGCGCAGTCCTCCGGGTCCCCGTCGTCACCGGGCGCAACCCAGGTCAACTCGATCTCGGGGGGTTGGGAACGGGGGCGGAGCCGGACGTGGAAGGAGAAGGGCGCATCGGGGAAGAGATCATTCTCATCGTCGCAACCGTCGGAGTTCTCATCGATGCGGGCCCGTTCGAGGAGACAGGCGTCGAGGTTGTCGGGGACGCTGTCGTTGTCCGAATCGTCGTCGTCATAGTCGGCACGTCCGTCCCCGTCGGTGTCCCGGCCGCTCCCCTGAGGATCTTCACAGTAATCGACGAATCCGTCGAGGTCGCTGTCCTTGTAGGTGATCGGTACCGTGATCGTCACGGCGCGGGAGGGATCGTCGAAGACCGTCGTATCGACGGCGCCGGAGAGATAGACGTGGCTGCCGTCGGGATTGCGGGTGCTTTTCCCGACGAGTTCCACCCGGATCGTCTTCGAGCCCCCGCTGGGCACGGCCAGTTCGACCGGTTCGGTGAGTGCGAATTCCGTGTCCGCCAGGAGCATGACCGGGGGACAGCTCCCCGGAGGGGGATCCTTGAGCGCGCAGCGGCGGTTCGAATCGAGGAAGAGGATCTCGATCCGATCGACGGCGTTGGCCACGACCTGGGGGACGGGGCCGATCATGGGGAGATCTTCGCCGAACCCCGCGCCGCAGGGGAGCCTTCCGAAATCGAAGTTGAGTTCTCGCGCCGCCTCGGGCGTCTCGGCATTGTCGTCGCCACAAGCGAGGGGCACCAGCGACGCGCCGGCAAGAAGGAGGACAAGAGAGAAGATCGGGAATCTGTTCTGGCACATGATGGGGATCCTCGACTCGAACGGGGCTGCCTCAGGGAACGATCGTCACGGGAACGGTTCCATTCTCCGCCGGATTGCTGGATGATCCTCCACCACTGGCGATCGCAGCGGTCGTCACCGCGCTGCCCACGACCACGACGCCGAGCACGGTCCAGAAGGGCCACGACTTCCAGATCGGCTTCTCCTCCGAGGCGGGAGGGGGGGTACGGGTCGTGAAGGCGGGAGGGGCCGTCTCCTCGACGACCGTCTCCTCGGGCACCGGTGTGGTGGGAGGGGGGGTGACTTCCGGCGTCGGCTCCGGCTCCACGATCGAGGGGGGCGTCGCCGCCGGAGGGGTCACGGCCACGGCAGGAGGCGGCGTCTTCGTCTCGGGAAGGGGCACGAATGAGAAGGGTTGCTCCGGGCTCCCCGTCGTGCCCACGTTCCCCAACTCGTCGGTCACCTGGAAATAGTAATCGAACGATTCCCCCGTCGCCTTGGGGAGCAGCGTCCCCGGAATCACGACGGAATAGGCGGTATTACCGGGAGCATCGCTGAACATCTGCAAGGTGGCCCACCCCTCCGGGTTCGGACTCGCCGGAGAACGATAGAAGAGGAGGACTTCCGCGGGCATGCTGAAGGCCGTCTCCCCGGCATCGGCGATCTCCACGCCGATCGTGAGCCGGTCGTCCGCGAACCGGTTCGTGGCGGGATCGTGTTGGATCACAGGGGCCGTATCGTCGAGCGTCTCCCGGATCACCTTCTTGAAGAGCGCAAGGGCAGGATTCTGTGCACACATCCCCAGGCGGCTGTTCAAACGGAGTGCCTTGCGGAAGAGGAGAGAAGCCTGGTATTCGTTCTCTCCGTACTGCGCCATGATACACCCCTGATACTTGTACGCATCCGCGAGCACGATGTTCGGAAGCGCTTCATCCGCCGCCATCGCCTGGAGTTGGAGAAAGAGTTCGTTGATATCGGGTTCCTCTTCCGTGTAGCCGCAGAAGAAGTCCTTTGCCTGCTCCACGGCGTTGACTTCTTCCTCCTCTTCCGTCTGGGCGTAGAGGGGCCACACGGGATAGAAGACGAGGGCGTGAAAGGCGATTGCGACCTGAAAGAGGCGTAATATTCGCATTTTTATCGTTTCCCCCCTCAACGAGAAAGATTTTTCTTTCCATAACATATCGTGAAGAAGAATGCAAGCGGGAGAGACGAATCGAGCGCCTTTCCGGCGAGTGGTGCGTGGATTTTACGTCTGGGAATCGGGATTGGTGGATCTCCACCGGGATGGCTGAAATCCTCCACCGTGTCTTGGAGGGGCATCGTCGCTCAGCAGGTGATTCCCCCGTGATGGCGCACTTCGTGGAAAGGTAACATCCTGGTATACCTCTTGCTGTCTTTCCCCTCACGAAAGGGAAACCCACGAAACGGAACCTTGGGAGGGAGCCTGATTCGGGTACCTTCCGCTTCGCTGCCGAATCGTTCGAGGGACCCTGCCGGACGCATTCACGTTGGGTGCCGGCTTCCGGGTGCGAACCGGCGGTTCCTCCAGAAATAGAAGGAGAAAGGAAATGAAACGCAGATTCCTCATGTCGATCACGCCTTTTGCGATGGGGTTGCTCCTCTTTGGCGGCTGTGCCGGCAGTGGCGACGAGGCCGCGGTCACCGACGGCAATGATGTGGTGGCGGAGGACAACGGTAACTCGATCGCGGCCGAGGAGGCGGCGGATACCGAATCCGCTCTCCGGATCGCCCAGCAGGATGGCCAGACGCACTTCATGACGACGAAGGTCGAGGAGATCGTTCATCTGGCTTCGGGGATCTTCAAGACGATGGATCCCTTCGAGCCCACCCCCTTCTCCTCGAAGGACGCACTCTTCGACGTGGCCTTCGGCCAGGCCGCATACGCCGCGGGCGAGACTTCGCCGGCCGATGTCGGTGATTCCGGTGTGACCGAAGAGGGCAACGAGTGGATCATCCTCGCCGAGGATTTCGATCCCGAAAGTGGCCTCTATACCGTCTCGATCAAGGTGACGATCAACAACGTACGTGACGCACGGGACTTCGTGATCTTCCACTATGGGATCGATACCCGGGGAACGCGGGAGCATGAGGACGACATCCTGGTGAGCTACAGCGCCGATGAGAGCTTCCGTGATGGGATGATCGGCCACATCGACACGCGTAGCCTCGACGACGATCCCGACCTCCTCAGTGGCGTCCTCCTCGTCGTCCACGGTCTGGCCCGGATCGACGAGCATCCTGAGATCGAGCACGTCACTTACGGCCACGTCGTGGAACTCAACGATCCCACGACCGCGGAGGACGACCTCATCACGTCGATCGGCCGGGACACGAACTTCACCAACGGCGTCACCGTCGAGGAACGCTTGATCCCCGATCCGCCGGTCGCCCCGGGCGAGGAGATCCGAAACGGCCACTACACGCAACTCGTCACCTTCCCCGAAGGGGATCTCGACACCTACAGCAAGGAAGTCGACTTCCGCGAAGACGGCTCCGGGATCATGGAGGAGGTCTGGACCTTCTCCGATGAGAGCGTCTCGCAGCGCGTAACCCGCTTCGATGGAGAGGGCCATGTCGCGGTCGAGGGGAAGGACAGAAACGGCACGAGCTACGAGGCCCAGTACGACTTCAACGAAGGGAAATGGCACAAGCTGATCGTTCTCCCCGAGGATGCGGATACCCCCGTTGCGCAGATCGAGGAGGCGGGTATCGCCCAGTTCGACGATGAGGGCAACGGCCAGGGTGGCTTCAAGCGGACCGTCACCTTCCGGGATGGCAGCGTCTACGAGAGTACCACGAAGTTCGAGAAGCAGGGCAACAAGATCCGCACGCACACCGAGGATACCGACAGCAACGTCGGCGATCTCCTCATCACCCTCAACCCCGCCTCGGCCAGCCTCGAGGGGCGTTCCACCGACGGCGAGGGGGTGACGACCGACTACATCGAACTGATCTATCCCGATCACACGGCCAACCTCCTCTCCGTGACCGACGATCCCGCCACCCGTAACGAACCCGATGCGGACGCGGAGATCGACTTCGCCGCGGATGGAAGCGGTATCGGGACGATCGTCGTCTATCGCAAGAACAAGAGCCGCACGTTCCGGGTCCTTTTCAACGCCGATGGCACCGGCACCGTGATCGACGATCAGGGCAACCATCACCCCTTCGGTTACTGATCATCCCTCACGCCCTACGCCCTACGCCCTACGCCCTCACGCCCTACGCCCTCACGCCCTACGCCCTCACGCCCTACG
>CAZTSL010000083.1:4866-22739 GCA_964616915.1 uncultured bacterium | reverse complement strand
TCGCCGCTTCTTCCCCGCAGGGCGCGAGGACGGAGTCATGATAGAGGGGAGGGGGAAGGGTGTCAAGGCGTCCTGCGGGTCCTCCAGGGCAATCGCATCGCGTCGGTGGGATGATGCTGGATCGCCCCGGTCGTGTCCCTTCAGACCGGTTCCCCCGACGCTCCCTTCGATACACGCCTGCGATCGGCTCGAAGCACGAAGCGCTGGGTTTTCCCCCCTGCGTCGCCTATCGGAGGAAGAGGAAGGTGTAAACGAAGAAGAGGGGCAGGAGAATGCCGCCGGAATAGAGCATGTACCCGAAAAAGGAGGGCATCCGGATCTTGCGGTGCTCACAGATCGACTTGACCATGAAGTTCGGGGCGTTTCCGATGTAGGTGTTCGCCCCCATGAAGACCGCACCCGTCGAGATCGCATGAAGGAGCCACATGCCCCGCTCATGCTCCACGAGACCGAGCAGATGGGATGGATCGACGCCGACGACGCCGCTGGCCAGCGACGTGAAGCTCAGGTAGGTGGGCGCGTTGTCGAGAAAGGAGGAGAGGGCCCCCGTGGACCAGAAGAACTGCCACGTCTCCGTCAACCCGAAGCTCGGACCTCGGGCATGGAGGATCTGAAGCGCCGGGATCATCGTCACGAAGATCCCGATGAAGAGGATCGCAACCTCGGTGATCGCATGCCAGGAGAAATGGTTCGCCTCGCGTAGCGCCCTCGGCGTGAAGCGGACCGAGAGGAGGCCGAGGACGATCATCACCCCTTCCCGCCACGGCGTCGGGATGAAGGCCACGGAGACCACGACGCCGCCAAGCAGAAAGAGGTTGAAGCGCCCCTCCAGTTTCAGCGGAACGACCCGCGTCTTGTCGAGTACGATGTCCCGGACCTCCTCCCGCGTGAAGGCCACGGAATCCCAGACGAAATAGATCGCAAGGAGAACCCCGTTGATGAAGAGCCAGTCGGGCCAGAGATACTCGAGCGTCCAGAAGAAGGGAACTCCCCGCAGGAAGCCGAGGAAAAGGGGCGGATCGCCGATCGGAAGGAGACTGCCCCCACAGTTGCTCACGATGAAGATGAAGAAGATGAAGGTGTGCAGCGTGATCCTGCGCTCCTGGTTCGTACGCAGCAGTGGATAGATGAGGACCATGCTCGCACCGGTGGTTCCGATCAGGTTGGCGAGCACCGCGCCGGTGGCGAGAAAGAGCGTGTTCGTCTGTGGCGTGGCCTTGAGATCCCCCCGGAAGACGATCCCGCCCGAGATCGCAAAGAGGGACCAGAGGAGCACGATGAAGGAGAAATACTCGTGAAGCGTATGGAAGAGCGCGGCCTGATCCGTCACCGCGTAGTAGAGGAACATCGGCGTCCCCAGGAGCGCACTCACGATCGCACGGTTGCGGTTCTTCTCCCACCACGCCTCCGCCACGAGCGGCAGGATCGCGATCGCAAGGAGCATGAGGAGGAAGGGAACGATCATGTAGGGGGCAGGAAGGGGGGAAGCCGCGCCCTCCCCCCCCATGCCCCAGGCCACGCCGGGGAGGCAGAGGAGGCAGAGAAGTCCCCCCCCTGCGGAAATCGCCAGATATCTCGACATCTCGCTCTTCTCCTTCTTTTCAAGCCCCTTTCTATGATCCCTCTTCGCCACAGGGGGAGGGCGCATCTCTTCCCGGCATCCGTGCCGCGTTCAGATCTTCTGGACCATCCGCTCCTCGAAGAGGTGATCGATCCAGAGTGAGGTCAGCTTTTCGGCGGTGCTGTTCTGCCGTAGTCGCTGATGGAGGTGCTCGAAGTCCACCCGGTCGAGGGGCTGATCCTGGTTGAAGCAACTGAAGACGAAGGACTCCTGCCCCGTCTCGGGGTCGATGTGCCGCTGAAGGCAGTCGGCGCAAATCTCCTTCATCATGCACTGCATCGGGGAGTTGATCGAACCGATCGCCACGTGATCCCGCTTCAGCTTGTCGAAGAGACGCTCCTTCCTGGCGTTCTTGACGGCGCGCATCATGAGGTCGGAGCCGATGACGATCAGGCGATCGACCGATTCGAGGGGGATCGGAACGGGACCGAGTCTCCCCGAGCCATAGGCCTCGATGGCCTCGACGATGTTCCCCCGGAAGGTGAAGTCGCCGGGGCGGGTCACCTCGATGAGGTCACCGGCATCGACGCTCCAGACGACGACGTCGGCGCCCTTTTCGATCTCCTCCCGCTTGAAGAGATCGCGCTTTCGTTTGTATCCCCCGAAGTAGATGACCCGGTTGTTGCGCGCCTTGAGGGCGGCGGCGATCGAGAAGAGGACGGCGTTTCCCAGCCCCCCGCCGCAGAGCATGACGGTCTCGTTCTCCGGGATCTCGGTGGGGGTGCCCGTGGGCCCCATCAGGACGACCTCCTCTCCCGGTTCGAGGAGTGCGCAGAGACGGGAACTTCCCCCCATCTCGAGGACGATCAAGGAGATGAGCCCCTCCTCGGGCCTGCACCAGGCACCGGTGAGCGCGATCCCCTCCATGCAGAGCTTGAAGCCCTCGACTTCCTCGGCATAGACGGAGTAGTTCTGGAGGCGGAAGAACTGGCCGGGACGGAAGTGGCGGGCGGCCATCGGCGCCTGGACGATCACCTCCACGATCGAGTCCGTGAGCCGCAGGGCATCGACGACCACGGCGTTGAGTTCGTGCTGGAGACGGTTCGTGAAACGGACCCAGTCCTTCTCGAGTTCCGGCTGGTTGCGCTGCTCTTCCGGCTCGACCGCATCCTCGAAGATCTCCGCGATCTTCCCTGCTCCCCGCTTGGCCGAGGCCATCGCCTTGACGACGTTGCCCGCGTAAGCGGGGTGGTTGTCGCCGAAGAAGGTGATGAAGCGGCCATCCTTGGCATAGGAGGTGAAGAAGGCCTCGGGATCGCCCTGTTGGGCGCGGACCAGCTCGATCCTTCCCCCTTCCCCTTTCACGGCCTTGTGGGCCTGGAAGAAGTAGCGATCCTCGTCGAGTTCGAAGGTTCCGGGGTACTCCCGCTCGTAGGTGATGTTCGGGCGGGTGCCCGCGGCGACCATGAGGGCCCGGGCGGGGAGTTTCACGATCTCCCCGGTCCGCTCGAGTTTCCCCGCCTCGTTGAGGCGCATCCGCTCGAAGGTTGCGGCCACGAGATGGTTGTACTCATCCGTGATGCACTCCACGGGGGTCATGCACTCCATGAATCGGATCCCCTCCTCGAGGCATTTGACGACCTCCTCGTGGTTGAGGCGGTAGGCGGGGGAATCGCGCAGCCGCTTCCGATAGACGATCGTCACGCCCCCCCACGAGGCGACCAGCCGGGCAAAGTTCGGCTCGCGCCCCGCGGCTTTCGCGGCCGCCCGCTCCGCCCGGACGGCAAGGCCGTGCCGCAGCCAGGTGCGTAGCGTCTCCTGTTCCTCCGCATCGAAGCGGGCCCAGATCGCCTCCTTTCCGATCCGTTCGACGAGGCGCTCGTAGCGTTCGAGGGTCTTTTCGACCTGGACGACGTAGTAGGCCTGGAGTTCGGTGGCCGTGTCGATCGCGGTGAGCCCACCGCCGATGACGATCGCCGGGAGTTCGACCTGGAGGTTGCCGAGCGCGTCCTTCTTGTAGGTGCCGGTGGCCTGGAGCGCCATGAGGAAGTCCGAGGCCTTGCGGACCCCGCGAGCGAGATTGTTCTTCATCGGGATGATCGTCGGCTTGCCGGCGCCGGCGGCGATGGCGATATGGTCGAAGCCGAGTTCCCACGCATCCTCGATCGTGATCGTGCCGCCGAAGCGCACGCCGTCGTGGAGCCGGAACTTCTTGCGGCGCATCAGGAGCATGTAGTTGATGTCGAGGAAGTTCTTGTCCCAGCGGACCGTGATCCCATACTCGCTCACCCCCCCGAAGCCGAGGATCAGACGCTGATCGAGCGGACTCCAGGCGGCGCGGATATCCTTGAGCGGCTTGGGAACGCGCCGTTTGGCCCCCCGCATCTGGATGCTGAGGGGTTCGATCTTGAGCCCATCGATCCCCACGACCCCGAAGCCCTCGTTGAGGAGGTGATGGGCGAGGGTGTAACCGGCGGGCCCCATCCCCACGACGAGGACGTTCTTCCCGTTGTAGGGGAGCGGGACAGGACGACGGGCGTTGATCGGATTCCAGCGGGTCAGGAGGGAGAGGATCTCGAAGCCGTAGGGAAGGGCGAGCACCTCGGTGAGGATCCCGGTCTCCACCTGGGGGATGTTGACCGGCTCCTGCTTCTGGTAGATGCACGCCTTCATGCAGTCGTTGCAGATCCGGTGGCCGGTGCCGGCCAGCATCGGGTTATCGATCATGATGACGGCCAGGGCCCCGATCAGTTCCCCCTGCCGCTTGAGCGTGTGCGCCTCGCTGATCTTCTCGTCGAGGGGGCAGCCGTTGAGCGTGATCCCGAGCGGGTTCTTGCGGACCTTCCCCTCACGGTCGCGCAACCCCTTGTTGCAGGAATCCTTGTTGCGTTCGTGGCAGAGGATGCAGTAGTGGGCCTCCCGCGTCGTCTCCCGTGGTGTCCAGCGCGGATCGGTCAGTTTGAATCCGTCCCGGAAGCGGCGCCGGTGCTCGGGCCCCACGAAGAGTTCGGGGTGGGCGGGATCGGGGAATCGGCGCTCCACGAGATTTTCGAAATCGTGAGGGGCGGGGCGGTGAAACATGTGGAAGATCTTCCTGCGCGCCGCAAGGGCGGGATGAAAGGCGAGGAGGCGGGTCCACCCCTTGATGACCGCCAGACGGCGGGCCTCGAAGGCTGCCCCGGTCGTGTCCCTCGCCTCCTGCGCCTCTTCGAGCCGTTCGAGGACCCGCATCGTGACCTCGGCGAGTTCCCGTTCCGGATCCTCGGCCAGTTCGTCACCGGGAAAGAGATCCTCCACGATCTCGCGATAGTCGAATTCCACTTCCTCGACGTCCATCGCGGCGAGTTCCTCGGCAGCGGGCGGGTTCTTGAGGATCTCCCGGTCGAGGAACTTCCGCTTCCACCGGTAGATCACCGCTTCTTCGCGGTATTTGCGCCGCAGCGCCTCGTAGGCCTCCTCGATATGGAAGAGTCGGGCGATGAAGTCGGCGACATGGGGGGCGGCCTCGATCAGGATCGCCGAGTTCTCTGCGTCGCTGTAACCTTCTCCCCGATTTTCACGCCACTGCTCGAATCGCGATCCAAAATCGGGGTCCGCCTTCTTGAGCGTTTCGAGGAACACCCTGTCGAGCGCCGCCAGCCGCCGCACCCGGTTCAGGTCCGCAAAGCGGAACCCTTCCACGCCCAGGGAGAAATTCCACTTCTTCGCCTCGGTTCGATAGTTGACGGGCAGATGAACATAGGTCGTGGACATCTCGCTCCTCTTCGTAGGTTGAGGGGTTTCCAGCCTCGGTGACGCGCAGAAGATCGGCGCACGCGACGCGTGTGACGCCCTTGTCGCCGAGTCGAGCGGGCAGCGGAGATGCCAGAGAGGATAACGATCGAAAGGGGGATTGTCAAACGTTCCCCTCGTCGCTCCCCTTGCGAGAGCCGAAGCGGTATGGTATGTACAATTCCTTGCGGCGGAAGTCGCGCTCAACCACCCGAACCATAGGAAAGGGGCGGAAAGGCGATGAAACTCCGGATGCGTCTCGAAGCCGAAGAACTTTGCCAGATGGCCCACCGCTACCAGGAGGCGGGTGAACTCGATACCGCGATCGAGTTCTATCGACGTTCGATCGAACGCTGCCCCACCGCGGAGGCCTATACCCGGCTGGCCTGGAGCTACGCTTGCCAGGAATGCTACGAGGAGGCGATCGAAGCCTGCAAGACGGCGATCTCACTCGATCCCGAGTGCGGGACTGCCCATAACGATCTTGCCGCCTACCTCATCGAAAAGGGTGAACTCGACGAGGCGATCCGCCATCTGCACCGGGCGCTCTGCGCGGAACGCTACGATGCCCACCACGATTCGCGCTACCATCTGGGACGGATCTACATGCGCAAGGGGATGCTCAAACGCGCCCTCGTGGAACTGCGGAAAGCGCTCGATATCGCGCCGGGTCATCGTCCGGCGCAGGAGATGACCGCACGGATCGAAAGGATGTTGAACTGAGCACCAGGGGTGAACTGCCAGGGAGCGTGGAGGCCTTCCTGCTCGATCTCGACGGAACGATCTATCTCGGGGATCGTCTTCTGCCAGGGGCCGCTGCATGGATCGAATTCCTGCGGGAGGGAGGATATCCATTCCTCTTCCTCACGAACAACTCCGCCAGGGATGCGATGGCGTATGCCCGGAAATTGGAGCGTTACGGTTTGGCGGTCTCCCCCGAGGAGATCCTGACCTCGGGGGAAGCGACGGCCCGCTATCTTCGGCAGGAGGGGATCGTACATGTCTTTCCGATCGGCACGCCTGCCTTCGAGGCGGAGTTCCGGCGCCGGGGGATCATCCTCGACGGTGCGGATATTTCCGGAACCGAGGCCGTGGTCGTCGGGTTCGATACGACCCTCACCTATGCGAAGCTCGAAGCGGGGTGTCGCCTCCTCCTTCGGGGGGCTCGTTTCATCGCCTCCCACCCCGATTACGTCTGTCCCACGGAGCGCGAACCCCTCCCCGACTGTGGAGCGATCTGTGCGGCGATCACCGCGGCCACGGGACTCGAACCGACGGTGGTGGGGAAACCTTCGGGCTTCATGGTCCAGGTGGCCCTGGAGAAGCTCGGTGTGCCTGCCGAAAAGACCGCGATCGTCGGCGACCGCCTCTATACGGATATCCGGATGGGGATCGAAGGAGGGATCTTTCCGATCCTCGTGCTCACCGGAGAGACGAAGGAAGGGGACCTTGCGCAGAGCCCGTGGCAACCCGGTGCGTGCTTCCCCTCGGTTCGGGAACTCCATCGGGCCCTGGCGCGGCGGGATCCGTGAACCTCGCCCCGGGGGAAATGAGAAAGGGCATTGGGGAAGCGTCTCTGCCCCTCGGATTATACACCACAGCGACGCAGAGGACACAGAGGCGTCCTGGCAGGAGACCGATCTTCCCCCCTGGCGAGAGCGCTGCGCCGTGAAGATGGATGAGGAAAGGAGCTGAGATGTCGGAAGAAATCGTCGTCGTGAGTGCCGCGCGGACACCGATCGGAAAATTCGGTGGTGCGCTCGCCCCGCTCGGTGCGGTCGATCTCGGAGCGGCCGCTGCCGAGGCCGCGCTCGAACGTGCCGCCCTCCCTGCCGAGGAGGTCTCCGAGGTGATCTTCGGCCATGCCCGGCAGGCGGGCAACGGTCCGAATCCCGCCCGCCAGATCGCCTGGAGGAGCGGCTGTCCCGAAACGACGCCGGCCTATACCGTGAATCGTGCCTGTGGCTCCGGTTTGCAGTCGATCATCGATGGGTACCGGGCGATCCGGCTCGGGGATGCCGACGTCGTGCTTGCCGGTGGGATCGAGAGCATGTCGAACACCCCCTATCTCCTGCCCAAGGCCCGCTTCGGCTTCCGGATGGGCCACCAGGAGGTGACCGACGGGATGTATCGGGACGGCTTCCTCTGTCCGCTGGCCGGGCAGGTGATGGGGGAAACCGCGGAGAACCTCGCCGAGCGCTACGGGATCGGACGGGAAGCGCAGGACCGCTATGCGATGCGCACCCAGCACCGCTGCGAGGCGGCCCGCAAGGATGGGCGCTTCGTCGAGGAGATCGTTCCCGTGCGGGTTCCCACGCGCAAAGGGGCGCAGGTCGTCTCCGCGGATGAACACCCGAGAGACGGCGTCACGATGGCGGCGTTGGCCAAACTTCCCCCCGTCTTCCGGGAAGGGGGGACGGTCCATGCCGGAAACGCCTCCGGGATCACGGACGGCGGCGCCGCCGTCCTCCTGATGACGGCCGAAAGAGCCCGCACCTTCGGCCTCGAGCCGCTGGGAGCCCTGCGCGCCTATACGATCGTGGGGGTCGATCCGAAGTTCATGGGAATCGGGCCGGTCCCGGCGCTTCGACGCCTCTTCGAGAAGACCGGTCTGAGCGCCGAGGAGATCGATCTCTACGAACTGAACGAGGCCTTTGCCGTACAGGTGCTCGCCTGTCTCTCGGAGATCCCGATCCCCGAGGAGCGCGTCAACGTCAACGGCGGTGCGATCGCCCTGGGTCATCCGATCGGTTGCACCGGCACGCGCATCGTGGTCACGCTCCTGCACGAGATGAAACGGCGAAACGCCCATCGCGGTGTCGCCACGCTCTGCATCAGCGGTGGGATGGGGATGGCCCTCCTCTTCGAACGCTGAGGATGACGATGGACAAGAGGGACGAGGATCCCCAAGGGAGTGACATGGATGGCCGAAGGAGAGGAAGCGTTCCGCCGTCTCTGGGAATCGTGGCAAAGCGAGTTCTTCGACGAGGGGGTTTCCCTGGAACGACGCCGCCAGGCCTTCACGCTCCTGCTGCGTCTCGCGGAAGGTGGCTTCCTGCTCCCGGAACAGAAGGAGCGGATGACGCAATGCATCGAGGCACTCGGGGAGATTTTCGGCGAGGTCTTCACGCGCCACGATCCGGCATCCCTCGGGACGCTCCTTCGGGAGGCCTCATCGGTGACGGTATCGCGGATCGAACCCTCGGGAAACCGGGAGACGGAATTCCCCTTTCCCCCCGGTGAGCGCCGGTTGGGGAAGCGATCGGTGCAGCCCCCCGCAGAGGGAGGGAGCGTCTTCGAGGCTTCCACCTTTCGTCTCCACAGTGCCGGCGCGCCGATCCCCCGCCTCGGGGAAGAGCGGTATACGATCCAGGCGATCATCGGCCAGGGGGGAATGGGGGAGATCGTCAAGGCCTTCGACCACGACATGGGAAGATTCGTGGCGATCAAACGCCCCTTCCGGGGCGAGGAAGGGAAGATCGATGAGAACGTCCGCATCGCCCTCCTCTGGGAGGCCCGCCTGACCGGACAGCTCGAACACCCCAACATCGTGCCCGTCCACGAGGTCGTCTCCAACGACAGGGAGATCTACTACACGATGCGCTTCGTGGAAGGGCGAAGCCTCCAGGAGATCATCGAGGAGATCAAGCGGGGTGCGGATGCCACCCGGCACTTCACCCCCTTTCGTCTCGTCCAGATCATCGCCCAGGTCTGCCAGGCGATCCATTTCGCCCATGAGTCGGGGGTGATTCATCGCGATCTGAAGCCGGCGAACATCATGGTCGGGAAATATGGGGAGGTTCTCGTGATGGACTGGGGACTCGCCCGGCTGATCGGAAGCCGTCGCCGGACGCTCTCCAGGTTGGGGGCGTGCGTGGAGCGTTTCCGGGAGAGCCGTTCGATCCGGGAGACGGTGGAGGGAACGATCAAGGGGACCCCGGCCTATCTCTCGCCCGAGCAGGCATTTGGAGAGATCGAGCGCCTCGATCGTCGCACCGACGTCTTCCTCCTTGGGGCCACCCTCTACGAAACGCTCACCGGTTGTCCCCCCTACGAGGGGCGGACGTTCACGGAACTCCTCGCCGCCGCCCGCATGGGGCGGATCGTCCCGCCGAGCGAACGGGCCCCGGAGCGAAAGATCCATCCGATCCTCGAGGAGATCGTCCTCAAAGCCACGGCAGCCGATCCCGAGGCCCGCTACCAGAGTGCGCAGGAGATGTTCGAGGAGATCCAGGCCTTCCTCGATGGATCGCGCGAGAAGCGCTTCCGAAGGATGCAGGCGGCAAAGCTCTGCGAGGAAGCCGAGCGGCTCAAGGTCACCTGCCGGCGGATCTCGGAGGAACTGCAACACGCCGGGGAGGAGATCGATGCCCAGAACGATGCGGTTCGCCCCTGGGAACCGATCGAGAAGAAACGTTCGCTCTGGGCGGCGGAGGATCGAGCCCGAAAGCTCGAGGAAGCGCTGGCCCGTACGCTGAGCGATCTCGAGGCGAAATACCAGGCGGCCCTTGGTTTCGATCCCTCCTTCCCTGCTGCCCGGGAGGGGCTCGCCGACCTCCACTGGGAGCAGTTCCGCCACGCCGAGGCGGCCCGTGACCCGATGGATGCGGTGTACCACCGGGGACGGGTGGAACAGTTCCATGACGGAAAGTATGCTCGGCTCCTGGCGGGGGATGGTTCGCTCGCAGTCGCGACGCATCCTCCCGGCGCTCGGGTTTTCCTCCATCCCTACCGGGAATGTGATCGGATCCTCGTGCCGGGGGAGGCGTGTGACCTCGGCACGACCCCCCTCCCCCCCCGTTCCCTGCCGCGGGGGAGCTATCTCCTGAGCGTGAAGGGGCAGGGATTCCGCGATGTCGCCTATCCGATCTCCATCCGGCGCAACGACGTCTGGAAGCTCGAGGTACGGCTCTACCGGGAGGCGGATATCGGAGAGGGGTTCGTCTATATCCCGGGTGGTTCTTTTCTGGCCGGGGGGGATGGAAACGCCTATGAGAGCCTGCCCCCGCTGAATCTCGATCTCCCCTCCTTCTTCATCGCCGAGTTTCCGGTCACTTTCGAGGAATACCTCGAATTCCTCGACGATCTGGAAGGGCGTTCTCCCGAGGAAGCGGTTCTGCGGATTCCGCGGAACCGCTCCACGGGACCCCTTTGCCGGAAGGATGCGCGGGGGCGATGGGTTCCGATCTACGAGATCCTCTTCGAGGGGGACATCCGCCGGCGTTATCCCCCGGGGGAAGGCCACGAATGGCGTCTCCCCGTGATCGGCGTGAGCTGGTACGACGCCATGGCCTATATCGCCTGGCGTTCGGAAAAGGAGGGGGTGAGCTACCGCCTCCCCACGGAGGAGGAGTGGGAGAAGGCCGCTCGGGGGACGGACGGCCGTTTCTTCCCCTGGGGAGACCACTTCGATGCCACCTTCTGCAAGATGCTCCATTCCCGTCCCGAGCGGGCACAGCCGGAGCCCGCCGGTGTGTTCGAGAAGGACCGCTCTCCCTACGGGGTACGGGACATGGCGGGGGGAGTTCGGGATTGGACGTCGAGCGTCTATGAACGCAGGCGGCGGGCGACCCGCACCTTCCAACCAGGGGAGAGCGTGGAGGAGCAGGTCTCTTGCGTCTTCCGGGGGGGGTCGTGGAACAGCAGCATTCGTTCCACCCGTTGTGCCAACCGGGATGCGCTCTCCCCCGCGGCCCGGAGTACCACCGTCGGGTTCCGCCTCGTCAAGGATCCCGGGTAGCGGAGGATAGGGATGTCGCGTATCCGTCTCACTGCTCTTTTCGCCATTTCTCTCTCTTCGTTCCTCTCCTCTCCCCTCCGCGCATCCCCCCCTCCCTGTTCCCCCGAGGCACTCCTCGGTTTCGCCGATGCCCTCTACGCCCAGCACGACGATTACCGGGCGATCACGGAGTACGAACGTTTCCTCTATCTCTATCCCGATCATCCCCGCGCGGGGTACGCCGATTTACAGATCGGTCGCAGTTACCAGGCCGGTGGTGCCTGGGATGCCGCGATCCTTCATTTCGAGGCGTTGGCGAGAGGGGCGAGGGATCCGGTGGTGCGAAAGGAAGCCGCCTATCAGGTGGCCCATACCCATCTCCTGGCCGGCCACTACGGGGAGGCGATCGCCGCCTTTTCGGCGTTCCGGGATCGTTATCCCGAGGATCCCCTTGCCGCCCAGGCGCTCTACGAGACGAGTTGGGCCTGCATCTATCGCAAGGAATTCCGGCGGGCCGCCCGGATCGTACAAGGTATCCCCGATGCCTCTCGTCCGGAGCCTGCCGGGCGGCTCCTCGAGGCGTTGCGAGGGGCGCAGAGCATTCCGAGGAAGTCGCCCCCTCTGGCCGGTTTCCTCTCCGCCCTCCTTCCTGGGGCGGGTCAGTTCTATACCGGCCGGTACGCGAATGGAGCCAGCGCCCTCTTCGTCAACGGGCTCTTCTTTGCCGGAACCTACGAGGCCTTCGACCATGGGCTCCCGACGCTGGGTGGGGTGCTCACCCTCTTTACGCTGGGTTGGTATACCGGCAACATCTTCAGCGCGGTCAACGGCGCCCACCATTTCAATGCCCGTGCGGAAGCCGCCTTCATCCAGGAGATCGAGTCCGTGGCCCCGCTGGAATGACGTGGGCGGCATGCCGCATCTTCGTCACGATCCTTCCCTTCGTTTCACCTCAACGCATCAACGCCTCGAGTTCGGTGAGCAGCTCCCGCACATTGGAATAGCGCTTGCGGGGATGTTTCTGCATACATTTGCGGACGATCCAGGCCAGACTCCGGGGCAATCGAGGATTCCGCGTCAGGGGATCGATCGCAGGATCGTCGAGATGGGTATAGAAGTCGTGCTCGTCCTCATAGGGGAGGGTTCCGGTGAGGACTTCGAACATCGTCACGCCCAACGCGTAGATGTCGGTCCGGACATCGACGCGTTCTCCGCGGATCTGCTCGGGGGCGACGTAGTACGGAGTGAAGTGGATCGAACTTCTCGAGTAGCGGCTTTCGTGAAGGATCCTCGAAATCCCGAAATCGGTCAATTTGAAAATCGTCCCCTGCTCGTTCGAGAGGATGTTTCCCGGTTTGACATCGAGATGGACGATCCCATGACGATGGGCGAAATGGAGCGCCTCTCCGATCTGGTGGAAGATCTCGAGGGATTTGTGGACATCCAACGCCCCCCGTGCATGGATGCGCTGAGCCAGGGTCGGGCCATCGAGGTATTCCATGATGAGGTAGAGCGCCGTGTCACACCGTCCGATGTCGAAGAGCATGACGATGTTCGGGTGGTGGAGTCGGGCCATGGAACGCGCCTCCCGCAGCACCCTTCGTTCGACCTTCTCGTGGTCTTCCATGAAGAGGGAGAGTTTCTTGTAGGCGACCTTCCGGTCGAGGAGGTTGTCGTAGGCGAGATAGACGCGCGACATCCCTCCCCGTCCGATCTCGTGCAGGATCGTGTATCGCCCTTTCGTCCCCTCTTCGCAGGGGAGTGAAGCCGGGGGCGCAGGTACTGTGTGACGCTTCTCTTCGAGGTTCGGGGATTTCTCTCCATCGTTCCCGGCCGTCAGACGGCGCGTTGTTTGCTTCATCCGGCGCTTTCGGGTATGGGCGTCCCTCAGCGTTTCCGCCGGGGCGGAGGAAGGGAGCCGTCTCGTCCTTCCTCCCCCCCATGCTTCGGGACGCGTCTTGGCAGCGGGGGAGAAGAGTTGTCCGATCTTTTTCGTCACTCCTCCGCCCGGGGGGTGGCGACGTGTCTTGGCGGAGGGGGGAGGAAGTTTTTCAGATCGGACGAATTCTTCAAATTTCTTTTTGAATCGCTTGACTTCGTCGGAATTCCCGATCGCGCGATGGGCCGCTTCGTAGAGGTGGGCATCATCTCCTCGCAGGGGAGCTTCGGGGCTGGGTCGGTGGGACTCCGTTACCCTTTCCGCCATCAGGAAGGTCTCGGTGGCCTCCTTGAAATCGGCGGAGGAGAAGGATTCCTCGCAGGCGAGGGACCGGGCGGCAAGGACCGGTTCTCCGGCCCGCCGGTAGGCTTCCGCGGCCTCGACGTAACGTCGGGCTTCATGGAGGAGATCCCCCTCCAGTCGGTCCGCTCGTCTCTGTGCGCCGGCCAGCCGGTAGAGCTGGATCGCCCGTCTCCGGTCGTGGATTCGCTCCAACAGTTCTGCGGCCCGCAATGGATCGTTGCCGAGGAGAAACGCCTGGATGCCAAGGCCGTATTCCCCGATCTTCTCGAAAATCCGCCCCGCAGAGGCATAATCGTCGGTTTTCAGATAGAGCGACACGGCCTTCTCGAGCGATTCGATGGCCCGATGTGCTTCCCCGTCGAAGGGATTGCTGGGATCCGCTCGTCTGGCATGATATCGAAAGGCTTCTTCATAGGCGATCCCCGCCTCACGGGTACGTCCCTTCGAGAGATAGAGCTGGGCGATGCGATCGAAGCGATGAATTTTTCGGTAGCAGGAGATCGCCCCTTCGAGATGGTCGATCGCCAGAAGGCATTCTGCGGCCTTCTCGAAAGCTCCCGCCTGCAGGTAGAGTTTTGCGGCCTTGAGATGATTTCCGCAGCTCTCCCAGATCGCCGCGGCCTTCTCATATTCACCGACCTCGATCAACAGATCGGTGAGTTCCTCGGCCTTTCGCTGGGTGATCTTCTCCGAGCGCCGCTTCGTGGTGCTGCGCGTCGTCGCTGGGGCACGCGGGGGGGAGACGGCAGGGGAAGGCGATGGGTGGAGCAGAGGGACTTCATCCTCACGATGGTTTTTCGCCTCTCGCCAGGCCACGCGCTTCTCCTCCCGTAAGGGCGGCAATGGATTCTTTCCTGCGATTTCCTCGGAGGAAGCCGGGGGCAACACCCTCGCCCCCGGAGTGCGGGGAAATGCCGCACCGGATCGCGGGGCGACCCTTCGAATCGTATCGGTCGGCGAGCGGAAAGACTTGACAGGAACCGGCGCATGGGCAGAAGGGGGGCGGTATCCGGGAGATCCGCGCCATGGCGTTCATGCGCAGGGAAACTCCGCGGGGAGGAGACGCGGCGGCTGGCAGCGCTCAGGTCGAAAAGAGGGCGGGGATCGTCTCGCCGTACGGAGGGCGCGCAATCCCCGCCTCCGTCACGACCGCGGTGACGAGACGATTCGGCGTGACGTCGAAGGCGGGGTTGGCCACATCGATTCCCTCCGGCGCTATCGGTTGCCCGCACAGATGCGTGACCTCGCTGGGGGAACGCTCCTCGATCGGAATCCGATCCCCATCGGAGAGGGAGAGATCGATCGTGGAGCGCGGCGCACAGACGTAGAAGGGGATCCCATGCTCGTGGGCGAGGACAGCGAGGGTGTAGGTCCCGATCTTGTTGGCCACGTCCCCGTTGGCCGCGATCCGGTCCGCGCCCACCACGACGAGGTCGATCTCACCTCGCTTCATGAAATGGCCGGCCATGTCGTCCGTGATGAGGGTGACGGGAATTCCCTCCTTGTGGAGTTCCCACGCCGTCAGCCGGGCCCCCTGGAGGAAGGGGCGTGTCTCATCGGCAAAGACGCGGATCTTCTTCCCCCGTGCCACGGCGCTTCGGATCATGCCGAGCGCGGTGCCGTATCCGGCCGTGGCCAGGGCGCCGGCATTGCAGTGGGTCAGGATCCGCGCCCCATCCGGCACGAGTGGCTCCCCGAAGCCACCGATCCGTTCGTTCGCCGCGATATCCTCGCGGTAGATCGCCAGGGCTTCGGCCTCGAGGCGTTCCTGGATCGTGGCGATCGGTTCGGCCGCGGCCTCCTGGACGACGCGGCGCATCCGTTCGATCGCCCAGAAGAGGTTGACCGCGGTGGGGCGGGTGGCGGCGAGCATCTGCGCCATCTCCTCGAAGCAGCGGGAGAAGGCCGCGAAGTCCTTCGCTTCGATCCGCCGGGCACCGAGCGCCAGTCCCATGGCTGCGGCCACGCCGATGGCGGGCGCGCCGCGGATCACCATCGAGCGGATCGCCTCGGCGACATCCTCGACCCGCCGGCAATGGACGAAACGCTCCTCCCGTGGCAGCTTGCGCTGATCGAGCATCACGATCTCGTTTTCTTTCCAGACGATGGGATGAATGGCCATCTTCTCACTCCACGGTGACGCTCTTGGCGAGGTTTCGGGGTTGATCGACGTCGGTCCCCTTGAAGTCGGCCACGTAGTAGGCGAAGAGCTGGAGGGGAACGACGAGGAGGAGGGGCATGAGCCAGCGGTTCGTGGAGGGGACCACGACGAGGTGATCCGCTTTCTCCGCCAGGGGCCCCCCGGCACGATCGGTCACGGCGATCACGATCCCCCCGCGCGCCTTCACCTCCTCGAGGTTGGCCTGCACCTTCTCGTAGGAGCGGTCGTTGGGTGCCAGGATCATGACCGGCATCGACTTGTCGATCAGCGCGATCGGGCCGTGCTTCATCTCGCCGGCGGGGTACCCTTCGGCATGGATGTAGGAGATCTCTTTGAGCTTGAGCGCTCCTTCGAGCGCGATCGGATAGTTGATCCCCCGTCCGAGATAGAGGAAGTCGTGGGTATCGACGAACGCTTCCGCCAAGGCCTGGATCTTCTGAGCCTGTTGCAACAAGAGGTCGATCTTGTGCGGCAGCATCTTGAGGTCGTTGAGGAGGGAGGGGAAGAGATCGGGCGACAGGTGACCCCGCAGCCGTCCGAGGTGGAGGGCCAGGAGGTAGAGGACGGCCAGTTGCGTCGTGAACGCCTTCGTGGAGGCGACACCGATCTCGGGGCCGGCGTGGGTGAAGAGCGTATGGTCGGAATCGCGCGCGATGCTCGAGCCCATGACGTTACAGATCGAGAGGATCCGCGCCCCCTTTTCGCGCCCCTCCCGCAGGGCCGCGAGGGTGTCCGCGGTCTCTCCCGACTGGGAGATCGGGATGAGGAGCGTGCTCCCGTCGAGGATCGGATCGCGATAGCGGTACTCGGAGCCGTAATCGACCTCCACCGGGATGCGGGCGTGCGCCTCGATCATGAATTTCCCGCACAGTCCGGCATGCCAGGAGGTCCCGCAGGCGATGATCGCGATCTTCTCGATCCCCTCGAAGAAGTCGTCCGGGATGCCGTCGAGGTTCACGCCGTTGCCGTCGGGTGCGATCCGCCCCTCGATCGTATGGATGATCGCGGTGGGCTGTTCGTGGATCTCCTTGAGCATGAAGTGCTTGTGCCCCCCCTTCTCGGCCATCACCGGATTCCAGGGAATCGTGTGGAGGGTTGGGGAGACCGGCTTGCCCTCGAGGGTGAAGATCTCGATCCCGCCATCGGTGATACGGGCGAGCTGGCCGTCTTCGAGGAAGACGACGCGTTGGGTGTAGCGAAGGAGCGCCGGGATGTCGGAGGCGAAGAAGGATTCCCCCTCCCCCACCCCCACGATGAGGGGGGAGGCGTTCTTCACCGCAATGAGCGTTCGGGGTTCCTTGCGGTGCATGATGCCGCAGGCAAAGGATCCCCGGATCCGTGAGATCGCCTTACGCACCGCGTCGAGGAGGGAGAGGGATTCCTCGAGCATCACCTGGTCGATGAGGTGGGCGATGATCTCCGTATCGGTCTCCGAGGTGAAGCGTCTGCCCTGTTGGGCGAGTCCCTCCTTGAGTTCGAGGTAGTTCTCGATGATCCCATTGTGGACGAGGACGACATCTCCAGCCTGATGGGGGTGTGCATTCTCCTCCGTCGGCCCTCCGTGCGTGGCCCAGCGGGTATGTCCGAGACCCACCGTGCCGGAGATCTCTTTCCCCGCCACCATCCGTTCCAGGTTGTGGAGTTTGCCGCTGCTGCGGTAGATGTGAAAGGCTCCCTCGTCGAGGATCGCCAACCCGGCGGAGTCGTAGCCCCGGTATTCCAGGTGTCTGAGCGCATCGAGGAGGACCTCCGTGATCGGTCTCGGGCCGAGATATCCGATGATTCCACACATCTTCGTCGTATCCTTACGCTTGCAGAAGTCGTTTGAGCAGTTCGTTGACCCGTTTCGGGTTCGCCTTCCCTTTCGTGGCCTTCATGACCTGGCCGACGAAGAAGGCGAGGATCTTGGTGTTTCCCGCGCGGTAGTCCGCCACCGGCTCGGGGTGGGCGGCGATCACCGCTTCGATGATCCGGGTCAGTTCCGCCGTGTCGGAGATCTGCGCCATCCCTTCGGCCGCCACGATCGAACGTGGTTGCCCCCTGCCCTCGAAGATCCTTTCGAGCACCATCTTGCCCTGCTTACCACTGATCGTTTCCCCTTCGACGAGTTCGATCAATTCGGCGAGGGCCTCGGGGGTGATCGGGGCCTGGCGGATCGTTTCACCGCGTCGGTTGAGCGACTTGAGGACGTCGCCGAGGAGCCAGTTGCACGTCGCCCTGGGGGGGGCGCCAAGCGCGACGGTCGCCTCGAAGAAGTCGGCCATTCCCTCCCGTCCCACGAGGGCCGCCGCCTCCTGGCGGGAGAGGTGAAACGTGGTGATGAGACGCTTTCGCCGTTCCCCGGGCAACTCGGGAAGCGTCGCACCGATCTCATCGATCCATTCGGGGGCAAGGGTGAGGGGCAGGAGGTCGGGGTCGG
>CAZTSL010000083.1:0-4766 GCA_964616915.1 uncultured bacterium | reverse complement strand
CCGATCTCATCGATCCATTCGGGGGCAAGGGTGAGGGGCAGGAGGTCGGGGTCGGGGAAATAGCGATAGTCGTGCGCCTCCTCCTTCCCCCGCATCGGGAAGGTCTGGTCGCGGTCGGGATCGTAGAGACGGGTCTCCTGGACGACCGCCTCTCCCCGCGACAGACGCGCGCGCTGGCGGGCGATCTCGTATTCCAGGGCCCGCTGGATGAAACGGAAGGAGTTCAGGTTCTTGAGTTCCGTGCGCACGCCGAAGGTGGAGGTCCCCTTCCGGCGTAGCGAGACGTTCGCGTCGCAGCGGAAGTTGCCCTCCTCCATGTTGCCCTCGCAGATGCCCAGCTCGACGACGATCGCATGGAGTTCCTTGAGGTAGGCGACCGCTTCCTCGGGGGTGGAGAGATCGGGTTCGCTCACGATCTCGATCAGGGGAACCCCGGCCCGGTTGAAATCGAGCGCGGTCCCCTCCCCCCCCTCATGGATCGATTTTCCCGCATCCTCCTCGAGGTGGATCCGGGTGATCCCGATCTCCTTCTCCCCCCGCTCCGTCTCGATGACGAGGCGGCCGCCCGTGGCCAGGGGGCGACGGTATTGGGAGATCTGATACCCCTTGGGCAGGTCGGGGTAGAAGTAGTTCTTCCGGGCAAAGAGGCTCTCTCTCTCGATCCGGCAGGAGAGCGCCAGTGCGGCTTTGACCGCAAGTCTCACCGCTTCCTCGTTCAGCACGGGGAGGGCACCCGGCATTCCGAGGCAGACCGGGCAGATGTGCGTGTTGGGTTCCGCGCCGAAGTGGGGGGCGCAGCCGCAGAAGATCTTCGTCGTCGTCTTGAGCTGGCAGTGGACCTCGAGGCCGATGACCGGCTCGAACGTGTCATCCTCCGGGACGATCTCCACCGGCGGTTCCCTGTGATCCTCTGCCTCGATCACGCGGGGGACGAGGAAAGAAGTCCGATTTCGTGCGGGTGCGCACCGGAGCGCCGCCTCCCGGTCGAGCCCCCGCCCTGGCCGGTCGGGACGCAGGGGGGTGGGGCGTGCAAAGGGGTGTGCGGTGGCCGGGAGCCCTTCCGTCTCGACGCTGTCGAGCTGTTCGACGTAGTCGAGGATCTTTTCGAGTTGCGCCGCGTAGCGCGCCTCTTCTTCCTCCGACAATGCCAGATGTGCAAGCTCCGCGATATATCGGACACGGGCTTTCGTGATCTTCATCGATGACACCCCTTTCGGAAAATCTGGGCGCATCATATCACAGCGGGGAAAACGTTGACAACACCCCTGGATGCGGTGGGATTCCGGAGCGGTGGGGCTTCCCCTGGCCCTTCGGGAGGGATTCTCACGCGATCCTCGGATCGTTCCCTTCTTTGCCCCCCTGGCGGACGGGAAGACCCGCAGCATAGGAGACCGTGACGAGGTAGAGCCCGTGGGGGGGAGCGGTTCGGCCGGCACGGGTCCGGTCCCTCCCTTCGAGGATCTCCCGGAACCGATCGGGGGTGCATCTTCCCAACCCCACATCGACGAGCGTTCCGACGATGATCCGCACCATGTGCTTGAGAAAGGCTCGCCCCTCGATCTCGAAGGTGAGGAGATCCTCCGACCGGTGCCACCGCGCACCGGTGATCCGGCGGATCGGGTGCTTCGCGTCGCAGTCGGAGGCGCGAAAGGCGCTGAAATCGTGTTCGCCCACGAGGTGGGCGGCAGCGGCAGTCATCGCCTCGACGTCGAGGGGGTAACGCAGATGCCAGGCCCGGTGGTGCTCGAATGCGGAGGGGGTGGGACGGTTGAGGATCCGGTAGCGGTAACGCTTCCCCTGCACGTCGAAACGGGGATGGAAATCGAGGGGCACCTCCTCGATCTCCCGGACGACGACCGTGGGACGCAACAGGGCGTTGATCCCCTTCTGGATCGCGTCGAGGGGAACCTTCCTTCCCGTTTCGAATGCGGCGACCTGGCCGAGCGCATGGACGCCGGCATCCGTCCTCCCCGCGGCGACCACGCGAACGGGGTGACGTACGATCACCGAGAGCTTCTCCTCGAGTTCCCCCTGGATCGTCCGCGTACGGGGCTGGCGCTGCCATCCGTGAAAGCGCGTGCCGTCGTATTCGAGGATCATCTTGACCTTGCGCAGCATCTGCTCCAAGGCTTCCTCCTCCCTTGCAGGTCGCGGGAGCCTCTACGAGCCCCCGCTCAGAAGCAGCGGGGGACGTTTGGGCGTCGGAATCGATTCTGGGAATCAGGAAGGGAGGGCTTTCGTGGGAGGGGGGGTCACTTCCCCTCGAGGATCGCTTCGATCCGTTTCTGGAAGACGGAGAAGGGTTGGGCCCCGCGCAGGAACTTGCCGTTGATGAAGAAGGCGGGTGTTCCCGTGGCTCCGAGCTTGCGGGCCTGCTTCTGGTCCGCTTCGATCATCGCCTTGTGCGCGTTCGTATCGAGTGCTTCCCGGAAGGCGTCCATGTCGAGTCCGATCTCCTCGGCGTAGCGTTCGAGGTCGGAGCGGTCGAGGTGCCTGGAGTTCTCCAGAAGTTTCTTGTGCATCTCCCAGTATTTCCCCTGATCCGCGGCCGCCAGCGCAGCTTCTGCGGCGAGGGGCGCCTTCTTGTGGAAGGAGAGGGGGTTCTGTTTGAAGACGAAACGCACGTCGTTCGGATACGTTTCGAGGATCTTCTCGACCGTCGGTGAGACGCGGGCACAGTAGGGGCACTGGAAGTCGAAGAACTCCACGATCGTGATCTTCGCGTCATCGGGACCGACCGTGGGAGAATCCCCGATCTCGATCGTATAGACCTTGTTGGGGTCGGGGCCGCGACGTTTGCGCTTCGGCCGGACCTCGCGGACGTTCTTTCCGATCTTGAACGTCGGTCGGTTTCCATTCTTCGCCCACGCGATCTCCTGCTCCACGATCTTCTGGAAGGTGGCATAGGGTTTGGCGCCGGAGAGATAGCGGCCGTTGATGAAGAAGGCGGGTGTTCCGGTGGCCCCGAGCTTGCGGGCAAGCGCCTGATCCTCCTTGATCTTCGCCTCCACGGCCTCGGAGTTCATGTCCGCCCGGAAGCGCTCCATGTCGAGGCCGAGTTCCTCGGCATACCCCTCCAGGTCTTCGATCTTCATCTTCCGGCGTTCGAAGATGAGATCGTGCATCTCCCAGAATTTCCCCTGTTCCCTCGCTGCCAGCGCGGCCCGCGCGGCGGGACGGGCGTACTTGTGGAAGGAGAGGGGGTTGTTCTTGAAGACGAGGCGTACGTCGTTCGGATACGTTTCGAGAAGTTTCTTGAGGGTCGGACCGACCCTGGCGCAGAACGGTCACTGGAAGTCGGAGAATTCCACGATCGTGACCGTGGGATTCTCCGCGCCGCGTACCGGGGAATCGCCGATGGGAACCTCGAAGGCGATACGTCCCTCGAGGAGGCTCCGATTCCGGTCTGCCCGGCTCTTCGTCTTCTTGCTCGTGGCCTGGGCGATCTGTTTCGTGGTCTTCGTCTTCGTCCTGGCGAGTTCGGAGCGAATCTCCGGTTCCTCGAGCGCGCCGTAGGTGAAGCCGGCGACGAGCAAGAGCCACGCCGCGGCGATCCCGGCCTCGATCCAGAAGGTTTTTCCCTGCTTTTTCGTCATCTCGATCCTTTCGATTCAGAGAGACAGCTACGCTTTCCCATCTTTCCAATTCGGGTCTGGTCGTCAGGCGCTTCGAGCGATATCGAGCGCCTTGCTCACGCTTTCGTATGGCAGATGCCCATTCGACGCTGCGAGGGATGCCTTGCGATCGCCGTTGTCCCTCCCATGGGGACCCTCCTGCGCAGGGGATGATCGTCAAAGGCCTCCTTGCGGTGGTGCGGCGCATCTCCATGCAGCGGGAGGATTATACCAGAGGGGATACGGGGGGACAAGTCGGAGGACACCTCTGGGGTGCACATCCGATGGATCGAAGTTCGCGGGATTGGTTCAGGGACGCCCTGGAGGGCCGGGCCGGCTCCCCGATGTGGTCGTTTTCTCCTCCTCCGGTGTGGCGGAGGAAGCGGAGGGGGCGAAATAGTGTTCGTTGAGAGAGCGTCCGATCTCGCTTCCGGTGGTGCTGCCGAGCATGCCCCCCACGATCGCGCCGATCCCCGTTCCCACGCCGGGGATGAAGCTTCCCAGCGTTGCTCCGATGGCCGCCCCTCCGTAGGCGCCCCCCGTCGCACAGAATCGCTCGCTCAGGGTCTCGGTGAAGCTGGCCCGGTCGAGTTCTCCCCGCCGATAGGCATAGCCGGCCTTCAGCGTGGTGAAGGTGAGGCTGATCGAAGCGGAGACGAGGTTCTGCCGCCGTGCGAGTCTCTGGAGTCCCTTGCGAAGCCCTGGATGCTTCGTTCGGTCGGCCAGCCTGTCGAGGCCGGTGCGGACCATCCGTGTCGTGACGAGATGGGCGACCTGTTCCCCGATCGGCATGACGACTTCCCGAACGAACTGTTTCAGGGAATCTTCCTCGGTCTCGGGAGGCGTCTGGCGCTTCTCTTCCTTGGTCTTTCGGCGATCCTCGGATCTTTCCATCACGCTCCTCATCGATTTGCGAACGAATCTCTTCCCACTCTATCATGTTTCATTCTATCATGCGTCCCCCCTCCTGGTCAAAATCTCTATGGCGTGGTCTTTCGTGTCCTCCTCGTCCTCCTCGTGTATATGAGCTGCGGCTTCCATCGCCAGTACCCGCTCTTCATGGCGACCATCCGAAGAAGGCGGCGTTTTCGTGACCGAGGATGGGAACCAAGAGCGCACGATCGAGGTATCGGTTCCCGCGCTCACAGGAAG
>CAZTSL010000082.1:0-22835 GCA_964616915.1 uncultured bacterium | reverse complement strand
CACGAACCGGGGGGCACACGAACCGGGGGGCACACGAACCGGGGGGCACACGAACCAGGACATCGAAGGGGAGGAGGGGGACTCCGAAAGACGCAGCAGGAGAAAAGAGCCCAAAATGAGCATGGAAGAGACGATCGAGAGATCCGAACAAAGTTACTCGGCGCAAGACATCAAGGTCCTCGAAGGACTGGAGGCCGTTCGCAAGCGCCCTGCGATGTACATCGGTTCCACGAGTGCCGCGGGACTGCATCATCTCGTCTACGAAGTCGTCGACAACTCGATCGATGAAGCCCTCGCAGGTTTCTGTACCCGGATCGAGGTGACGATCCATCTCGATCAGAGCGTCACGGTCGTGGACGATGGACGGGGCATCCCCGTCGATATCCACGAGAGTGAAGGGATCCCCGCCGCGGAGGTCGTGATGACGAAACTCCACGCCGGCGGGAAATTCGAGAACAAGGCCTATCAGGTCTCCGGTGGCCTCCACGGGGTGGGCGTCTCGGTCGTCAATGCGCTCTCCCGAAAGCTCGAGATGGAAATCTGGCGGGATCGGAAGATCTATTTCCAATCCTACGAAAGAGGAGTGCCCATCACCCCCCTCGAGGTGATCGGGGGAACCCGGAAACGGGGGACGCGAATCCGCTTCTGGCCCGATCCCGAAATTTTCGAGGATCTCAACTTCAACTTCGACATCCTTTCGAGCCGCCTCCGGGAACTCTCCTTCCTCAACCGCGGCATCGAGATCACGCTCCTCGACGAACGGACCGAAAAGAGCCACGTCTTCCGCTACGAGGGGGGGATCGTGGAGTTCGTCGAACACCTCAACCGCAACAAGAACGCCCTCTTTCATCCGCCGATCTACGTGGAGGGGGAACGGGACGGAGTGATCGTCGAAGTGGCCCTCCAGTACAACAAGGGCTACTCGGAGGAGGTCTTCTCCTTTGCCAACAACATCCACACCTACGACGGTGGTGCCCACGTCAGCGGCTTCCGGGCCGCGCTCACCCGCTCCGTCAACGCCTACGCCACGGCCAACGATCTCCTCAAGAAGGTGAAGTTCTCCCTCCAGGGGGAAGATATCCGCGAAGGACTCTGTGCAATCATCAGCGTCAAGCTTCCCAACCCCCAGTTCGAAGGGCAGACGAAGACGAAGCTCAACAACGACATCAAAGGGCTCGTCGAAAATATCGTCAATGAAGGACTCGCCACCTTTTTCGAGGAGAACCCCTCCGCAGCCCGCAGCATCGTCGAAAAAGCCGTCGCCGCGGCCAGAGGTCGGGAGGCGGCCAGACGCGCTCGCGAACTCGTCCGCTCCAAAGGAGCACTCGATTCACGAACGCTTCCGGGGAAACTCGCCGACTGCCAGGAAAAGGATCCCGCCCGATCCGAAATTTTCATCGTGGAGGGGGACAGCGCCGGCGGAAGCGCGAAGCAGGGACGCGACCGGCGCTTCCAGGCGATCCTCCCCCTCAAGGGCAAGATCCTCAACGTCGAGAAGTCACGCTTCGAGAAGATCCTCGGTTCCCAGGAGATCCGCACGCTCATCACCGCGCTCGGCACCGGAATCGGACCGGAGGATTTCGATATCTCCCGGCTACGCTACCACCGGGTGATCATCACCACCGATGCCGACGTCGATGGCAGCCACATCCGAACCCTCCTGCTCACCTTCTTCTACCGCCAGATGCGGGAACTGATCGAACGCGGCCATCTCTACATCGCCCAGCCCCCCCTCTTTCGCGTCCAGAAGAAGAAGGCCGAGTTCTACCTCAAAGACGAGGCGAGTTTGAACGACTTCCTCCTCCGAAACGCCATCGAAGGCGTCGAGGTCCTCCCCGCCTCGGAGACAACGAATGGAGAAGCGCCGATCTCGGGAAACCTTCTCCTCAACAAGCTCAAGCGGTTGATCGAAGTCCAGAACTACTTCCGCGGCCTCCACCGGAAGGGCTACCCCCCCTCCCTCCTGCGCCTCCTCCTCGAACTCGGCGCTTACGGCCGGGAGTTCTTCATCGATCGGGTCGCGTACCAGAAGACCCGCCAGACCCTCCAAACCGCCGGCTGGAAGATCCTCGACTGCAAGATCGATGACGAGGACGGTTTCCACTTCTTCATCACGAGCGCCGGGGAAGGGTATGCCCCGACCCTCGAAGTGGGCCCCAGGCTCAATCATCTCTTCGAGTACCGCAACCTCTTCGCGGCATGGCGGGAACTCGAAGATTTCAACTCCCCCACTCTCCGCGTCCTGCGGGAGGGGAAGATCGCTTTCGAAGGAAATCGCGAAGATCTCCTCTCCTTCCTCCTCGAAGAGGGGAAGAAGGGACTCAAAATCCAACGCTACAAGGGGCTGGGCGAGATGAACCCCGATCAACTCTGGGAAACCACCCTCAATCCGGAACGCCGGGTCCTCTTGCAGGTCCGCCTCGACGATGTGATCGAAGCCGATGAGATCTTCACGATCCTCATGGGGGATACCGTGGAACCCAGAAGGAAATTCATCCAGGAGAACGCCCTGAACGTGACGAATCTCGACATCTGAACACCCGACGTCGAAGCGCACCGGAATATCATCGGGTTCCCCGGAAATCTCCCGAACCATGGGAAAGGGGATGGCAGATTCCAGCAAAGAATCGAAGATTCATCCACCTCAGCCACTATCCGGTATTCTGAAAGATGCACTCAAAACCCTCGGCCTCCACGACCGCATCGAAGAACTCTCCGTCCTCTCCCTCTGGGAGCGGCTCGTGGGCCCACAGATCGCCCAACGCTCCACCCCGGTCTCCGTCTTCGATCACGTTCTCTACGTCCATGTCTCCGACAACGTGTGGATGCATCAGCTCTACCTCCACAAACAGACGATCCTGCGAAAGATCGAACAGGAACTCGGCAAGGGGGCCATCCGCGACCTCTCCTTCCGGATCGGAACGGTCGAACAGCCCCCGATCAGAAAGCGAAAACAACCCAACCCCCCGGCACTCGATCGGATCGACCTCGATCCCGAAACCCTCGAAAGAATCGAACGGATCCTTGCCGAAATCGAGGATGAGGAACTCCGCTCCGTGCTCCGCCGCATCATGATCAAGGACGCAAAGTTGAAGCGATACCGTCTCTGGAAGAAGGACGCCGCAAAGACGTGACATCCCAGGGAAACTCCAGGGACGAAGGGAGGTTCAGAATGAAAGAGAAACCGATGCGATCGCGCACATCATGGATGAACATCGTCTGGCTTGGCCTCACCCTCCTGCTGGCCAACTGCGCCAACGTGAAGTTCGCCGGAGAAGATCCCACGAGAAAACCGATCGGTCTCTCCCCGGACGATCCCCTCTACGAGGAAGAGAAAGCGAAACAGCAGCGGATGATGCGGCGAAATCAAATCCTCGATCTCCGCACGGAAGCCGAAGTCGCCTACAAGGAGGGACTGGAAGCCCAGAAGGCCGGACGACTCGACGTCGCAGAGGCCAAATACAAGGAGGCGATCGCCGAGGATCACATCGGAAACTTCCGGCAGCCCCACTTCAACCTCGGCGGAATCTATCTCAGCCAGCAACGCTTCGACGAAGCCGAAGCGGAGTTCAAGAAGTGGCTCGAGATCCATGCGAAACTCCAGGAACAACTCAAGGCGGAGAATCTCGATCCCCTCGAGGACTCCCCCCTCCCCTACTTCTATCTCGGCGCGATCGCCCTGCAACGGGGCAGAATCGATGAAGGGATCGGATACTTCCAGAAAGCGCTCGAAATCGATCCCGAACATGTCGATTCCCACTACGATCTGGCCCTCGCCTACAAGCAGAAAGGGGAAAACGACAAGGCGCTCGCCCACCTCCAGAAGGCCGTCGAGATCGATCCCACCCGCGCCGACGCCTACGTGAACATGAGTACGATCTACGTCGAAGCCGGTGACCACGAAAAGGCGATCGAGGTCCTCCAACGCGCCATCGAAAGCAATCCCGATCTCCCCCAGGCCTACTACAACCTCGGAAACGAATACATCATGGTCAAGGAATACGACAAGGCCCGGGAAAACTTCCGCCTCGCCCTCGAAAAGGATCCGAACTATGCCAAGGCCCACTTCGGTATCGGCGGCGCTTACGTCGCAGAGGAGCAATACGAGGCCGCCATCCAGGAGTTCGAGACCGCCCTCGAAATGGATCCGAAACTCGATGCCGCCCGGAAGAATCTGAGCAGCATCTACGCCGTCCTCGGCAGCAAACATCAGCAGGCCAAGGCATGGGACGATGCCCTCACCGCCTACCAGAAGGCCCTCGAATACGACCCCGAGAATCGTGAGGTGCTCTTCGGGATCGCCGAAGTCCACTTCCAGCAGGGAGAGATCGATCGGGCGATCGAAGAGGTCGAGCAACTCCTTGCCCAGAACCCCGATTATCCGGGCGCCCATTTCAACCTCGGCCGCTACTACCAGAAGAAGGGAGACGTGCAAAAGGCCCTGGCCGAATACCGCAAGCAGATCGAACAGAATCCCAACGATGCGGTGGCCTACTATCAGCTCGCCCTCCTCCTCCATACCGAGGCGACGAAGGGCGTCGACAAGGGGAAGAAGCTCAATCCGAAAGAGGCACGCGCCGCGATCGAGGGGTGGGAGAACTACATCCGCGTCGCCCAGGATGTGCCCTCCCAAGCCAAATATGTGAGACTCGCCCGAAAATACCGGGATCTCCTCAAGAAGGCGGTCCGTTGAGATGTCCCGTATCCTCGATGCCACCGCTGTCGTCTTGATGCGGGAGAATGGCGAGATCTTCTGGGTCCGCCGTTCCCCCAAACTCTCCTTCATGGGAGGATTCTATGCATTTCCCGGCGGCCGGGTCGATCGGGAGGATGCCGATCCCTCCCTGATCGAAACGATCGAGAAGACCCATCGTCCCAATGAGCGGTACGATCTCCGGTTCGTCACCTGCGCGCTGCGGGAACTCTTCGAGGAGACCGGGGTGCTCCCCTGCCGGGAAAGGGTCGAGAGCGAGCGGCTGCGAAGCGCCCGGCGGGCGCTGCTCGAAAAACGGCAGACCTTCAGCGAGATCGTGCGGTCACTCGGAGTGACCCTCGATGCCGGAGGCTTTCGCTATCTCGGCTATCGCACGACGCCTCCCTTCTCCCCGAAACGGTTCCACGCCCATTTCTTTCTCCTCTTCCTCCCACCCGGCCAGGAGGCCGAGGTCTGGCCGGGCGAACTCGTCGAAGGGGCGTGGATCACTCCCCGAGCGGCGATCGAGCGATGGGAGCGGGGGGAGATCCTCGTCGCCCCCCCCACCCTCTCCGCGATCGAGAAGCTCGACCGCTATCCGGGAACGCGGGGAATCGAGGAACACTTCCAGAAGGAGGACCTCCCCGTTCCCCGGATCGAACTGCGCCCCGGCATCCATATGCTCCCCCTCCGTACCCCCACCCTCCCCCCGGCCACGACGACGAACTGCTTCGTGATCGGAGACCGCGAACTCGTCGTCATCGATCCTGGCTCCCCATGGCCGGAAGAACAGAGGAAACTCGACGCGATGCTCGACCACTTCGCCAACGAGGGCCGTTTCGTGCGGGAGATCCTCCTGACGCACTTCCACGCCGATCATGTCGGGGGGGCGAACCATCTGCGCCGGCGCCTCGGCGTTCCCGTGACTGCTCATCCACTCACGATCGAGCGTCTCGAGGGGGAGGTCACCGTCGATCGGGAACTTCCCGGTCTCCAGACGAACGTCATCGATCTGGGCAGGGATCCGGTCACGGGACGGGCGTGGCGCCTTCGGGCGATCCACACGCCGGGACATGCCAAGGGACACCTCGTCTTCCTCGATGAACGCTTCGGAACCCTTCTGGCCGGCGATATGCTCGCCGGCGTCGGAACGGTCGTCATCGATCCCCCCGAGGGGAACATGGCCGAATACCTCGACTCGCTCCGCAGACTCCAGCAGCTCTCCCTCGATCTCATCTTCCCCGCGCATGGCCCGATGCTCGCCGATCCCAGAGGTCGGCTCCAGGAATACCTCGATCACCGCCAGATGCGCGAAGACCGGATCGTGGCGCGCCTGCGCGAAGGACCGGCCGGGATGGAGGATCTCCTCCGAGCGGTCTATACCGACGTCTCGGAAGCGCTCTTCCCCCTCGCCGAACGATCGCTCACCGCCCACCTCGAAAAACTCCTCGAGGAGGGACGGATCTCGAAGGAAAATCATCGCTTTGCTCTGAGGCCAGCCCACCCAGGCCCCGCCGCCGTGGCCTCCCGCAGACGAACGACACCCGTTTCAGACGCCGATTGAGGGGATTCGCCCACTGGAGGATACCATGCGACTGATCGTTTCCGGTGCCACGGACGTGGGGAAGAAGCGACATCACAACGAAGACGCCATGCTCATCGATGAAACCCATGCCCTCTTCGTCGTGGCCGACGGCATGGGGGGACATGAGGGGGGGGAGATCGCCAGCCAGAAGGCCATCGAAGTCGTGGCCCACCACATCACAGAGAACTACGCCACCCTCAAGGAGAACTTCCACCGCCAAAGCGCCGAGGATTTCTCCCGCATCTCCTCTTTCCTCGAAAACGTCGTCTCCCAGGCGAGCTTCGAAATCCACGAAATCGCCGAGAAAAAGAAGATCCGGGGAGGGATCGGAACGACCCTGACGATCCTCCTCGTCCTCGGCAATCACGGTTTCGTCGCGCACGTGGGAGACTCCCGCCTCTACCTCGTCCGGAAGGGTCATGTCCACCAGATCACGGAGGACCATACCCTCCTTCAGGAGCATATCCGCCATGGGAAGCTCACCCCGGAGGAGATCGTCGATTTCCCCCACAAGAACGTCCTGACCCGCACCGTCGGCGTCTACCCCCACGTGGAGGCCGACACCTTCCACTTCGTCCTCCTTCCCGGTGACTTCCTCCTCCTCTGCAGCGACGGGTTGCACAACTACCTCCAGGAAAACGAGATCGAACCGTTGATCCGCTCCGTCAAAGGGGAGTACCGCGCCGAATCCTTCATCCAGCTCGCCAACACGCGCGGCGGTGCCGACAACATCACCGTCATCGTCATCGAGGCCGATGAAGGGGTCTCCCCCCAGGAGGCGGATCAGCTCCACGAACAGTTCAACCTCCGGATGGAAACCCTCAAAAACGTTCCCCTCTACCGGGATCTCTCCTACAAGGAACTCGTCAAGATCTTCAACATCACCCAGGTTCGCCCCTATCGGGCCGGGGAGACGATCTTCCACGAGGGGGAGGAGGGGAGCGAATTCTGCATCATCCTCTCCGGAGAGATCGAACTCTCGACCCATGGCAAACCCTTCAAGCGGATGCGCGCCGGCACCCATTTCGGCGAGATGTCCCTCATCGATCAGCAGCCCCGTTCCGCAACGGTCACCGCGATCGTCGATACGAAGCTCCTCGTGATCCCGAGAAAAGATTTCATCGCTCTCCTCCGCGAGGATACCCATCTTGCAGCGAAGCTGCTCTGGCGCTTCCTCATGGTGGTCAGCCGGCGGTTGCGCGATGCCACGGCCCGCTACACCGAACTCCAGGCGCAGCAGGACGCCGGACGGAAGGATGGATGATCCGAAACAGCCTCCTCCTCACGCTCCTGACGATCCTCTTCCCCCATCAGGTCGCCTTCGAGACCCCCCTCGGTATCCTGCTGCGGCGGGCCACCCTCGTCGTCGAAGCCGAAGTCCTTACCGATACCCGTTCCCTCCCAGCCCCCCCCCCTTCCCGCACCCTGACACGGGTGCGGATCTTGCGGATATGGAAGGGGAAGTGTGGCGCCACGGAGATCGATGTGCTTGGCCTCGATCACCATGCCGCCCACTATCGAGGAGGGGAAACGGTTCTCCTCACCCTGCGGCGGATGCCCGCCGGAATCGAACGAAACACGCCGGCCGCGTATGCCGCCCTCCAGGGGGAACGGGAGAAACGTCTCCTCACCCCGGAGAACCGGGGCGCCCTCCTCGCCTTCGTCCGCCGATACCTCGCCCTTCCCGAGGAAAAGGGCGCCCAGGCGCGCAAGGATCTCCTCGTCGAGACCCTCTCCTCTCCGATCGCCACGTTGCGCAAAGACGCCTTTCTCGAACTGATGCAACTTCCCCACCTCGAGCGCCTTCTCACCCGGAAGGACGCTCCTTTGCTCCTCCCCCTCATCGGCAACGAAACGCTCCCTCCCCTCGAACGGATCGCGCTCCTTGCCGCGATCGCTCCTCACCTCCGGCGGGAGGAGGTCTCCGCGCTCTCCGCCACGGTCCAGGAGGCCCATGTGCGGGAGGCCGTGGCAGAGGTCCAGGCATTCTACTTTCCCCCGCCGCCACAGGCGGAGACGGCACCATGAAACAGCGGGAGATGTCACCATGAAGGGAGAACACCGTAAAATTCCTGTCGGCGTGAGCCGCTGTCTGCTCGGAGAAGCGGTCCGCTACGACGGGCGAGACCGAAGGAATCCCTACGTCACGGGTTGCCTCGACGAACGCTTCCGATGGATACCGGTCTGCCCCGAGGTGGAGATCGGTCTTGGCATCCCCCGCCCGCCGATCCGGATCGAACGCCGGGAAGGGGTGGTGCGTCTCGTCATGCCCGATGGAAACCTCGATCTTACGGAGCGAATGACCACCTACGCCCGCAACAGGGTCGCGGAACTGGCCGACGCCGGGATCCGGGGATTCCTCCTCAAGAAGCGTTCCCCCTCCTGCGGCCTCCTCGGGGTGGACGTGCATGGGGGCGACCGGATCGACCCCACGGGTACCGGCTTCTTCGCCGCCGCACTCCGATCCCGTTTCCCCAATATGCCCCTCGCACAGGAGGATACCCTCGATGATCCCCTTCTCCGGGAGACCTTCATCCTCCAGGTGCAGATCTACGACCACTTCCGGAAGTGGCGGGAGGGGAAGCCCACTCCGAAGGGTCTCCAGCGTTTCCATATGGCCCACAGGCATCTCCTGCGCCATACCCCGCGGATCGACCAGGCGCTGGGCCGCATCGCCACCCAGGGAGAAGTCTTTCCCGATCTCCTCGATACCTACGAGACGATGCTCATGGCCGCCCTCGCCCGGCCCGAAGGAGCAAGGAAGCCTGGAACCTCCAGGACCCCACCCAGGTCGATCGAGAGAACCGATCCCACGAACTTCGAACCCGATCCTTTCGAGTCATCGGAAACGCGCTGACAGGGCGCCGCCTGCGCGGAAGCACACGGGTCTCGACGATCCGACCTCGACCTGCTTCGAGGACCGTTGCTGCCCACTGACCGCCTCTGGATACCCGCAACCCTTCCTTCCTGCTCCCCCGCTCTCCTCATCCCGGATAGGGGGTGAACAATAATCTCCAACGCCTCCGGAGGATATTCCACACGATCGGAGCACCCTTGCCGGGTCGGCAACGCGCTCGCCCCACATCGGGGGCGAAGCGCCTCACCCCGATCGGAAGGCACGAAACGTGCCTTCCTCCCCAGATTCGAGGAATCCGAACCGGGATATGGAGGATACCTCACATCCATATCCAATGGCAAAGGAAGATTCGATCTTGCTTCACCGGGAGGGAACGACGTGAGAAGATGGCGGCGTCGAATGCTCTTGCTCCTGCTTCTGGGGATGCCGGCCGGCTGCGCGGGGATCGGAAGAGAACGGGTGACTGCCCAGAGCAGCACGAGGATCGAAGCGGGGGTCCCCCTTCCCACGCCAGTGGAGGAGGGCGGCTCGGCGGAGGCCCTGCCAGTGCTCGGAGCTTCCTCGACGCTGGCGGATTACCTCACCTACGCGGCGCTCAACAATCCCGATCTCAAGGCCGCCTTTCATGCCTGGAAGGCGGAACTGGAAAAGATTCCGCAGCTCGAGCGTCTCCCCGATCCCCGATTCACCTATGCCTACTTCATCCGCAACGTCGAGACGCGGGTGGGGCCCCAGCGCCACAAGATCGGGATCTCCCAGCTCTTCCCCTGGTTCGGGAAGCTCCGTCTCCAGGGGGACGTCCAGTTCGAGAAGGCAGAGGCCGCCCGGCAGCGCTACGAGGCGAGGAAGTGGCGCCTCTTCTACGAGGTCCGAAAGGCCTACAGCGCCTACTACGACCTCGGGCGTTCGATCGAGATCACGAAGGAGAACATCGCCCTCCTCGACTACCTCGAGAAGGTCGCCCGCGCGCGCTACCAGGTGGGAAGCGCGGGCTACGCCGACGTCATCAAGGCCCAGGTCGAGCAGGGAGTGCTCGCCGACCGGCTCCGCACGCTCGAGGAGCAGATTCCACCGCTGGCCGCCGAACTCAACGCCCAGCTGAACAATCCCCTCGATTTTCCCCTTCCGATCCCCCGCACCGTGCCGGAGGAGGTGCTCGACGTGCCGGAGGCGCAACTCTTTGCCTGGCTCGCCGACTCGAATCCGGAGATCCAGGCCCTGGCCGCCCAGGTGCGAGCGGGAGAGCGGCGCAAGGAACTGGCGGAGAAACGTTTCTACCCCGACGTGATGTTCGGGCTCGACTACATCGAGACCGGCACCTCCCCCGCCGATCCCCCGGAGAATGGGAAGGATCCGATCGTTGCGCGCTTCTCGCTCAATCTTCCGATCTGGCGGGAGAGCTACCGTGCCGGCGTGCGCCAGGCCCTCGAGGAGACCTCCGCGCTCCGGTTGCGCCGCATCGAGCGGATCAACCTCCTGGGCGCCCGTCTCAAGACCGCGCTCTTCAACTACCACGACGCGGATCGCAAGGTCCGGCTCTACCGGGATACGCTGATCCCCAAGGCAGAGCAGTCGCTCAAGGCCACGGAGAGCGCATTCAAGGCGGGAACCCGAGATTTCCTGAGCCTCATCGACACGCAGCGGGTTCTCCTCGAGTTTCAGTTGACCTACGAACGGATGCGCGCGAAACGTGCGACGTTCTTCGCCGAGATCGAGATGCTCGTGGGCCGATCGCTTGCAGAGTCGCCCCAACCGTAACGTTCGAGAAGGAAACTTCGAGAAGGAAACAACGATGCGCGAAACGATCCGAAGCTGGCTTTCCCGGCACGCCAACCGTCTCTACCTCCTCCTGGCCGTGATCGCCTTTCTCGTCGGCTACCAGGTACGGGGGCGCCTGACTGCGCCCCCACCTTCCCCCGCCGCAACGGAGATCGAGACCCACGACGCCTCGGGGATGCCGGAGGAAGAGCCCAAGCCCGATTTCTGGACCTGCTCGATGCACCCCCAGATCCACCAACCCGGCCCGGGAAAATGCCCGATCTGTGGGATGGACCTCATTCCGGTCTTCAAGTCGCAGGAGCAGGAGGAGAAAGAAGGTCCCCCCCAGATCACGATCTCCGAGGCGGCGAAGAAGCTCGCCGAGATCGTCACCGCACCGGTCACGCGCAGGTTCGTCACCAAAAAGATCCGGATGGTCGGAAAGATCGACTACGACGAGACACGGATCCGCTACATCACGGCATGGGTTCCCGGCCGCCTCGATCGCCTCTATGTCGATTACACCGGTGTCACCGTAAAACAGAACGACCATCTCGTCTATCTCTACAGCCCCGACCTCCTGGCGGCCCAGGAGGAGTTGATCCAGGCCAAACGGGCAGTGGAGGCGATGGAGACGAGCAATCTCGGCATCATGCGGGAGACCGCGCTCGCCACCCTCGAGGCGGCGCGCGAGAAACTCCGTCTCCTCGGGCTCACCCCCGCCCAGGTCGAACGGGTCGAGCGCACCGGCATCGCCACCGACCATCTCACGATCTATGCCCCGATGGGGGGGATCGTGATCCACAAGAACGCCGTGGAGGGGATGTACGTCAACACGGGGACGCGCATCTATACGATCGCCGACCTCTCCCACCTCTGGGTTCGCCTCGACGCCTACGAATCGGACCTCCAGTGGCTTCGCTACGGTCAGCCCGTGGCGTTCACCACCGAGGCGTACCCCGGAGAGGTCTTCGAGGGACGCATCTCCTTCATCGATCCCGTGCTCGACGAGAAGACCCGTACCGTCAAGGTCCGCGTCAACGTCGAGAATCCCCACGGAAAGCTGAAACCGGGAATGTTCGTTCGCTCCGAGGTCCATGCGAAGATCGCGGGGGGAGGCAAGGTCATGGAGGCGAGTCTCTCCGGCAAGTGGATCTGCCCGATGCACCCCGAGGTGATCGAGAAGCATCCCGGAAAGTGCCCGGTCTGCGGCATGGAACTCGTTTCGACGGAGTCGCTCGGCTACGTCGTCAACGCCAGGCAAGAGGCATCCCTCGTCGTTCCCGCCTCCGCCGTCCTCGTCACGGGGAAGCGGGCCGTCGTCTACGTCGAGGTCCCCGGCCGCAAGATGCCCACCTACGAGGGGCGCGAGATCGTTCTCGGCCCCCGCGCAGAGAAGGACTACATCGTCTATTCCGGGCTCTCCGAGGGAGAACGGGTCGTCGTCAACGGCAACTTCAAGCTCGACAGCGCCCTCCAGATCCAGGCGAAACCGAGCATGATGAGCCCCGAGGGCGGCGCCGCCCCGGCCGGACACGCCCACCACGGCGGGACTCCGGAGAAAGCCGCAACCGGGCATGGAAAGGGGAAAACGGGAGATGGCGCGACGCAGGAGAAGATCGAGACGCCCGAGGCATTCCGCCGGGAACTCGGCGCCTTCCTCGACGCCTACCTCTCCTTCGTCGAGGCGCTCGCCCGCGACGACGGGAAGGGGGCCAAGGAGGCGGTCACCCAGATGAAGAAGCGCCTCTCCGAGGTGAACATGGCCCTCCTCTCCGGCGAAGCCCATGTCGCCTGGATGAGGGGCGCGGAGGAACTCGATCGTACCCTGCGGCAAGCGCAGAAAGCGGGCGATCTTTCGGAGTTCCGCTCCGCACTCGCCCCCCTCTCCGACACGCTGACCGGGATCCTCGAAACGTTCGGATACGAACGGAAAGCCCCCGTGTACCGGATGTTCTGCCCGATGGCCTTCGATGCGAAGGGCGCAAACTGGCTCCAGCGGGAGAAGAAGGTCGCCAACCCCTACTTCGGGAAGAAGATGCCCGACTGCGGCGCGGAGAAGGGCGCGATTCCCCTGCGGGGGGGGACACCGTGACGGGGGGCAAGCTCCAAGGAACCCAACGCTCCCCTCGGCGCAAAGAGATGCCGAGCGCCTGGCCGAGACTCTGGAAAGGCTCGTCGAGGGCACCAACGAGAGGGATCCGTAACCGGACGGGAAGAAGATCATGACGCCGAATCCTTCCTTGCTCGATAAAATCATCCGTTTCTGCCTCGAGAACAAGATGATCGTCATCTTGATGATCCTCTTCATCCTGGGCTGGGGATTGATCGTCGCGCCCTTCGACTGGGATCTCGGGGGATTGCCACGCGACCCCGTCCCGGTCGATGCGATCCCCGACATCGGAGAGAACCAGCAGATCGTCTTCACGGAGTGGATGGGGCGTTCTCCGCAGGATGTCGAGGACCAGATCACCTATCCGCTGACCGTCTCGCTCCTTGGGATTCCCGGGGTGCGCACGGTGCGCAGTTACTCCTTCTTCGGCTTCTCCTCGATCTACATCGTCTTCAACGACGGGATCGATTTCTACTGGTCCCGCTCCCGGGTCCTCGAGAAGCTCAACAGCCTCCCCCCCGGCACCCTCCCCGACGGCGTCCAGCCGATGCTCGGCCCCGATGCCACGGCGCTCGGACAGGTCTTCTGGTACACGCTCGAAGGGCGGGACAAACAGGGCAACCCGACGGGGGGGTGGGATCTCCACGAACTCCGGACGATCCAGGACTGGTACGTCCGCTACGCTCTCCTCTCCGTCGAGGGGGTGAGTGAGGTCGCCTCGGTCGGCGGCTTCGTCCAGGAATACCAGATCGATGTCGATCCCGACGCGATGCGCGCCGCACATGTCACCCTCGGGGAAGTCTTCCAGGCGGTCAAGGGCTCGAACCTCGACGTCGGCGCCCGCACGATCGAGGTGAACCGGGCGGAGTACGTGATCCGCGGACTTGGCTTCATCCGCAGCATCGAGGACATCGAAAAGACCGTCGTCAAGGTCAACGACAATGTCCCAATCTACATCAAGGACGTGGCGGTCGTGACGAAGGGACCGGCGCTTCGGCGCGGCGCGCTCGACAAGGAGGGGGCCGAGGCCGTCGGCGGCGTCGTCGTCGTCCGCTACGGAGAGAACCCCCTGGCCGTCCTCCAGCGGGTGAAGGAGAAGATCGCGGAGATCTCCCCCGGTCTTGCGAAGAAGACCCTCCCCGACGGAACGGTCTCCCAGGTGAAGATCGTCCCCTTCTACGACCGCTCCGGCCTGATCTACGAGACGCTCGGCACGCTCGACTCGGCGCTCACCGAGGAGATCCTCGTCACGATCATCGTCGTGATCGTGATGGTCATGCACCTGCAGAGTTCCATCCTCATCTCGGGGCTCCTGCCCCTGGCCGTCCTGATCTGCTTCATCGCGATGAAGCTCTTCCACGTCGATGCGAACATCATGGCGCTCTCCGGGATCGCGATCGCGATTGGCACGATGGTCGATATGGGGGTGATCCTCTGCGAGAACATCCTCAAGCACCTCGACGAGCGAAAGCCAGGGGAGCCGACGCTCGAGGTGATCTTCCGCGCCGCTTCCGAGGTGGGGAGTGCGGTCGTCACCGCGATCTCGACGACGGTGGTGAGTTTTCTGCCCGTCTTCGCGATGACGGCGGCGGAGGGGAAACTCTTCAAGCCACTCGCCTACACGAAGACCTTTGCCCTGATCGCCTCCGTGATCGTGGCATTGACGATCATTCCACCGCTGGCCCACATCTTCTTCGTGCGGGAGCGCAGATCGGGGTGGATGGCGCGACTGCCCGCCCTCTTCCTGATCGCTCTGGGCGTCTTTCTTTTCCGTTTTTCCGCGCTCGGAGCGGGCATCGTCATCGGCTACGGGATCTACCGCTTCGTGGAACCGTGGCTTCCCCCCGCTGCAACTCGGGGGATCCGAATCGGAACGAATTTCTTCTTCGTCCTCCTCGTGACGATCTTCCTCACCGACCACTGGATGCCCCTTGGGATCCCATCGGGATTCGTTCGGAACTTCGTCTTCGTGGCCGTGACGATCGGGGGGCTGCTCGGTTTCTTCCTCCTCTTCCAGAAGCTCTACGGTCCGATTCTGCGCTGGTGTCTCGACAACAAGATGCTCTTCCTCTCGATGCCTCTTCTCATCGTGCTCTTCGGCGCTACGATCTGGCTTGGCTTCGACAGGGTCTTCTCCCCCCTCCCCGCCCTGATGACGAAGGTCGGCCTCGACGGGGAGGGGTTGCGGAGTCGTTCCTTCTGGGCTACGATGTCGAAGCGGTTTCCCGGATTGGGCAAGGAGTTCATGCCCCCCCTCGACGAGGGCTCCTATCTCTACATGCCCACGACGATGCCACACGCCTCGATCGGAGAGGCGCTCGACGTCCTCAAGAAGCAGGACATGGCGATCCGCTCGATTCCAGAGGTCGAGAGCGTCGTCGGCAAGATCGGCCGGGCCGAGACCCCCCTCGATCCCGCTCCGATCTCGATGGTCGAGACGATCGTCAACTACAAACCGGAGTACATCACGGACGAGGCGGGACACCGGATCCGCTTCCGCTTCGACGAGGCGACGAAGACGTTCGCGCGGGACGCGGCGGGAAACCTCATCCCCGATCCCGATGGGGAGCCGTTCCGGCAGTGGCGACCCGAGATCCGAAAGGCGGACGACATCTGGAAGGAGATCGTCGAGGTGGCCCAGATGCCCGGCTCCACGTCGGCTCCACGCCTCCAGCCGATCGCGGCGCGAATCGTGATGCTCCAGAGCGGAATGCGCGCACCGATGGGGGTCAAGGTCAAGGGCCCCGATCTGCCGACGATCGAGCGTGTCGGCCTCGAGATCGAACGCTTCCTCAAGGAGGTCCCCTCGGTCGAACCCTCGGCGGTGATCGCCGACCGGATCGTGGGGAAGCCCTATCTCGAAGTGGCGATCGACCGGGAGGCGATCGCCCGCTACGGCCTTCGGATCCGCGATGTCCAGAACGTCATCGAGATCGCGATCGGGGGGCGCAAGATCACCACGACCGTCGAGGGGCGGGAGCGCTACCCCGTTCGCGTCCGCTACCAGCGGGAACTGCGCGACACGATCGAGTCGCTCGGTCGCATCCTCGTCCCCGCCCCCGACGGCAGCCAGATCCCCCTCGAGCAGCTCGCCGAGATCCGTTACGTGCGGGGGCCGCAGGTGATCAAGAGCGAGGACACCTTCCTCGTGGGCTACGTCCTCTTCGACATGAAACCGGGCTACGCCGAGGTCGATGTCGTGGAGGATGCCAAGCGCTACCTCGAGGAGAAGATCGAGAGCGGTGAGTTCGATCTCCCCGCCGGCGTGAGCTATACGTTCGCGGGGAGCTACGAGAACCAGGTCCGCTCCGAGAAGACCCTGATGGTCGTCCTTCCCCTGGCACTCTTCTTGATCTTCCTGATCCTCTACCTCCAGTTCCGTTCGGTCACCACGACGCTTCTCGTCTTCTCCGGGATCTTCGTCGCCTGGGCGGGGGGGTTCATCCTCGTGTGGCTCTACGCCCAGCCGTGGTTCTTCGATATCGAGATCCTCGGGCGAAACATGCGGGAGGTCTTCCAGATCCACCCCTTCAACCTGAGTGTGGCGGTCTGGGTCGGCTTCATCGCGCTCTTCGGGATCGCCTCCGACAACGGGGTCGTCGTGGCCACCTACCTCAAGCAGGCATTCGAGCGGGACGAGCCCCACACAGTGGCCGAGATCCGGGAGGCGACGATGAAGGGGGCGCTGCGCCGGATCCGCCCCTGCCTCATGACCGCCGGAACCACGATCCTGGCGTTGATTCCCGTGCTCACCTCCACGGGGCGTGGCTCCGATGTGATGGTGCCGATGGCGATCCCCTCCGTCGGCGGCATGCTCGTGGTCTTGACGAGCGTCTTCATCGTCCCGGTCCTCTATTCCTGGATCGAGGAGGTGAAGGAGAAATTCGGAACGAGGAAATGATTCCTTGAAGCTGGGCGTTCCGGCTCGAGGGCCAGGAGGGTGAAATGACCGCGCCACGAATCCTTCTCGTAGACGACGACGCCTCGCTGCGCACCGTCATCGAGTACAACCTCGTCGAGGATGGCTACGAGGTCACCGCCGTCGAGCGGGGGGAGGAGGCCGTTGAGCGGCTGATCAAGGGGAACTTCGATCTCGTGGTGAGTGACATCAAGATGCCCGGTCTCTCCGGGATCGAACTCCTCGAGGAGGTCAAACGCCTCGCACCGGCGACCCCGGTGATCCTCATCACGGCCTTCGGCTCGATCGAGCGGGCGGTGGAGGCGATGAAGCGGGGCGCCTTCGACTACCTCACGAAACCCTTCCAGCGCGACGACCTCAAGCAGCGGATCGCCCGCGCGCTCAAGGTGCGTCTCCTGGAGGCGGAGAACCGCCGCCTCCAGGGGGAACTGCAAGGGGTCTTCTCCTTCGAGAAGATCATCTGGCAATCGCCGGCGATGGCCCAGGTCGTCGAGGTGGCCCGGCGGGTGGCCACGAGCGATGCCACCGTGCTCCTCACCGGCGAGAGCGGAACGGGAAAGGAACTCTTCGCCCGCGCGATCCACTACGCAAGCCCCCGTGCCGGCGCCCCCTTCGTGGCGGTCAACTGCAGCGCGATCCCCCGTGAACTCCTCGAAAGTGAACTCTTCGGTTACGTACGCGGCGCCTTCACCGGCGCGCACCGTGACCACAAGGGGAAGTTCGAGCAGGCCCACGGCGGCACGATCTTCTTCGACGAGATCGGGGATCTCGATCCCGCCATGCAAGTGAAGCTCCTGCGCGTTCTCGAGACGCGCGAGGTGGAGCGGATCGGAGAGGAGAAGAGCCGCCGGGTCGATCTGCGCATCATCGCCGCCACGAACGTCGATCTCGAGGGGGCGATCGCGGAAGGAAACTTCCGGGAAGACCTCTTCTTCCGGTTGAGCGTGATCCCGATCCACCTCCCCCCCCTGCGCGAGCGGCGGGAGGACATCCTCCTCCTGGCGCACCACTTCCTGCGCCGTTTTGCCCCCGATCAGGAGATCGTCCTCTCTCCCGAGGCGAGGACGGCTCTCGAGGGCTACCCATGGCGCGGCAACGTCCGGGAGTTGGCCAACGTCTGTGAGTGGATCGTGACGCTGCGGCGGGGCAACGAGATCACCCGCGAAGACCTCCCCGAGAAGGTCGTACGGCAAAGCGACAGGACCTCCCCCCCGGAAAGGGGCGTCTCCTTTACCGCCGACGCTCTCATCTTCCGTCTCCCCGATGGGGGAATCGCCCTCGACACCCTGATCCGCGACATCCTGGTCGCCGCGCTCGAGAAGAACGACTGGAACCAGTCGAAGACGGCCCGCTTCCTCAAGATCCCCCGCCACATCCTCCTCTACCGGATGTCGAAGTACGACATCACCCCCCCCCAGGATCGGTCGTGACCCCCCCCACCTGTCGGCCAGCGAGTCCGCAAAGGATTCCAGATCCGGTGGAGGCGATCGACAGCATTCCGGAGGGGAACTCGTAGAGATCGGGGAAGGGGAATCCCGAAATTCGAGGATTGACGGAATTCCGAATCGGTGATATCGTAGGGGCGGTTTCGTAGGGGCGGTTTCGTAGGGGCGGTTCGAGCGGTTCCGTGTCTCCTTCGAGTGTGGGAGATTCCCCCCGGAACCTCGTCACGGGCCAATCTTCCAGTCTGATGTGGGCGAAACGCCAGGGAATCGTTGCATCATGCCATCAGGAAAGTGTCATTTCTGTGGGACGGCCGTGGATCTCGAAGTGCCGGTCGGCAACCGGGACTACTGCGAGGAATGCAAACGGGATCTCCACTGCTGCAAGAACTGTAAGTTCTACGCGCCCGGCTATCCGAACGACTGCATGGAGACCTTCAGCCCCTTCATCCGGGACCGGGAAGCGTACAACTTCTGCCACTACTTCGTCTTCCGGATCTCCATGGAGGCCACGGAAGCGGAACAGAGCCGGGTCAAGGATGAACTCGAACGGGTCTTCGGTCCCACGAAAGCCCCTCCCGTCAAACCCGACTTCGTGAATCCGATCGAAGAATTGAAATCGCTCCCCGTCACGAAGAAGATCGAAAAGAGCAAGACGCATCTGGGCGCGATCTTCGAGGAAAACGCCAAGGGGCCACCTCCCAAGACCTTTTCCGAAGGGATCGAGTTCGCCAGGAAGCGGCAGGAGGAACGGGAGAAAGCGCCAGAGAAGGCCAAGCAGGACCTGGAGAAGCTCTTCGAGCAGAAGCCGGAAAAATGAACGATCAACAATTCATCGCCGCGATCTTCAACGACAAGAACATCACCTTCGTCTTCAAGATTCTTGCCCTGATCGGCCCCCTCCTCGGAGCCGCGATCGGTTTCTGGCATTACCGTCCGCGCCATCGTCCGATCGGAGGGCTCATCAGTGGTGCGCTCTGGGGGAGCTGTACCGTGATCCTCCTGGGGATGTGGAACCTTCTCGGGAGAATCTCGGAGCGCTTCGGTGCGGGAAACATCAAGGGGCTTCTCCTCTTCTCGTTCCTCTTCCTCCTGGTCGTCTTCCTCTGGACGGTGATCAGCACGCTGGTCCAGCAGGTGGCGACCCGTCCCCTCCCCACCCCGAAGAAGGAGACCCTGCCGTCGGGAGAATGATCGGCCGCTCTCCTCGTGCCCTCGAAAAGGGTCACCGCAAAAGGGACAAATTGCCCGACAACGGCCTGGAACCGGGATTTCATGACAATATTCTCCACAGCGCTTCCGATCGATTCGTGGTCCGCGATCGTTCTTGGGATCCTCCAGGGGCTCACGGAGTTCCTGCCGGTCAGCAGTTCGGGGCATCTCGTCCTCGGACAGACGCTCTTCGGGATCGAAGAGCCACATCTTCTCTTCGACATCCTCCTTCACGTGGCGACCCTGATCGTGGTGATCGGGTTTTACCGGAGGGATCTGCGACGCCTCGGCGTGGAGAGCCTGCTGGGCCTTCGGCTCTGGCATCGGGGGAGGCCGTGGCGGGAGGTGGCGCAGCATTTTCCGGGGGCTGATTTCACCCTCAAGATCGGGATCGCAATGCTCCCCACCGCGGTCATCGGCCTCCTCTTCGAGGACCTCTTCAGGAACCTCTTTGCGCAGATCGGGGCGGTGGGGATCGCCTTCTTCCTCACCGGCGTGATGCTCATGGCAACGCGGGGGAAAGGTGCCGGCAAGGAGGAGGCCAACGGGAGGATTTCGGTAGGGCAGGCACTCGTCGTCGGGATTCTGCAGGGGTGCGCGATCGTGCCGGGGATCTCCCGGGCGGGGGCGACGATCGCCGCCGGAATTTTTCTCGGGATCTCGCGGGTGCAAGCGGCGCGCTTCTCCTTCCTCCTTTCGATCCCCACGATCCTCGGCGCGCTCCTGGTCGAGGGGAGCGATCCCTCTGCCTGGGGGAGGCTCGACCCGTGGAGCGTCTCCCTCGGCTTCCTTGCCGCGCTCGTCAGCGGGTATCTCGCACTTCGCTGGCTCCTGGCGGAACTCGCCTTCTTCCACCGTTTCACCTATTACGTCTGGGCCCTGGCCCTCTTTACATGGGTATGGTCGATCTGCCGGTGATCGATCGGCTCCCGAGACGTAGGGGAACCTACATCCTCCTCTGCGAACTCGGGGAGAATCGTGATCTCCGGGTGGGCCGGCGGTTGCGGTACCGATTCATGGCGGGGGGGTATGCCTACGTGGGGAGTGCGCGGGGGCCGGGGGGACTCGCCGCACGGGTGGGACGGCACGCAGCCTCGGGGAAACGGCGCCATTGGCACATCGATTTCCTCCTGCCCCCGGCAAGACTCGTGGGGGTGCTTCTTCACCCCATCGGCGGGTGGGGGGAGGAAGGGGAAGCCCCCTTCCTCCCCCATGAAACAAGGGGGAAAGGCGCACAGGAGGAGTGCCGGTTCGCCGCCTGGGTCGCGGGAAGCGGCGCCACGGTCGTTCCCCGCTTCGGCGCTTCGGACTGCCGCTGCCCTGGACACCTCTTCCGCGTCGATGCCACCCCCCCATGGGAGGGGTGGCTCGAACGGGCGATCCCTTCGCTCGACCTCCGTTTCCTTCCGGCCTCGGCCCTCTCAGGCCAATGTGCCGCAGGGATCACGGCGTCGGGGTGAGCCGCGTGAGGGGATAGAAAGGATTCGCCGCAGTGGAAAGGCCCTCGAGGAAGTCCTTCACGCTCTCGTAGGCCTGGCCGGAGACGTTCCCCTCTCCCCACCAGCTCTCCCCCGAGACGCAGACGATCCCCCCTTCGTCGTTGCAGGCACTCCCCTCATCGATGATGAAAGTGGGATCACAGTAGAGCGGGAAGGCCACCCCATCGCTGTCGAGGGAGTTGCCGGTGGCGAAACGACAGGTGACATCGACCCCCGCACGTCCATAGACGCCCGCATCTCCGAAGAGGGTATCCAGATATTCCGTCTTGTACGCGCCGTGATCGAGCGAATTGCCCTCCCAGTCCTCCCGCCCGACCAGATCGTCACTCGGATAGAAGATGCGCAGGCAATCGACGCCCGGAAAGTTCCGGGAGACGATCTCGGTGATGGCCCAGAAGTAGCGGTAGGTGCTCGCCGTGACGATCTGACAGAGATCCCCCTTGCGCACCGCCACGTCGAGGAGGGATTGCGCCCCCGGACGGATTTCCGCGATGTAGTCGTCCGGGTTGATCGATGTCTGCAACCCCTCGAGATTGCTGATCGTCAGCGTGTTGTCGAAGTCGGTGAGGAAGGTGGCGAAACCTCCCTGGCTTGCCTCGAGGAGGAGGATGTTGCCGATGATCGCATTGTCCCCCTCCGGCTGGAGGAGGACCTTGTACCACCCCGCCTCCGGGAAGAGGGCATCGAAATCACTGCCGGTGACCTCCATCCGGAAGCGTCCCCCCTCGCCGATCGTTCCGGTCAACTGCGGCAGATCGGGAAAGGCGATGCAATCGATGTCGAGCCCGCTCTTCTTCGCGATGTAGAGATCGACAACGGTCCCGGCGGGGAGTCCGTCGCCGTCGGAGACGTGCGGGCTTGCAAAGTCGAAGTCCTGACTCAGGAAGCGCGCCTCGATGACCACGTGCCGATCGCCGAAGGAGAACGACCGGTCGAAGAAGTAGTGGAATGCCTGGGTGTATGGGCGTTCCATCCCCACAGGCAGGTGAAACGCACAGCGTTGTGCGTTGCCATCATCCGGGACAGGGTCACAGACATCCCCTACCCCGTCACCGTCACCGTCCTCCTGGCCGGCATTGGGTTCGGTCGGGCAGTTGTCGCACGAATCTCCAAGTGCATCCCCATCGGTGTCGTCCTGGACGACGTTGAAGACCTCGGGGCAGTTGTCGCTCGCTCCACAGATCCCATCGCCATCCGGATCGTCCCGGCAGGGACAAAGACCCGGTGCGGCAAGGAGCAGCGCAAAGAGCAGACCCAGCAGTGGCAGCCATCCACCGATGGCCTTCCCGGTATCGTTTCGCATCGTTCCTCCATCGTTCGATCGGAAACGGACGGTCGTTCTCCGCAGGGGGACGACGGTCACTTTCAAGGCCGCCGCTCGTCCCGATTCCATGATAGGGGGAAATCGTCGGAATTGCAATGGCATCCGTCGTCCCCGATCAACCGCCCCAATGGTTTGCGTTTGGTCGACATGGCCGTAGGGGCGGTTCGCGAACCGCCCCTACCATCGCGATCATCAATGATCACCACGATGCCATGCAAATGGTTGGGCATCACCACCCATTCATCCAATGTCACGTGATCATATCGTTTGGCCAACCATTGCCATGCATGTCTTACGATGTGCCCCGCATCGTTCAACCGCCCCAATGGTTTGCGTTTGGTCGACGTGGCCGTAGGGGCGGTTCGCGAACCGCCCCTACTTGAGATCGGCGATGGAGGCCGGAACCGCCAATGCAGGATCTCTTCGAACGTCC
>CAZTSL010000081.1:13011-23055 GCA_964616915.1 uncultured bacterium | reverse complement strand
CATGGAAACCACGATCCCGTAGAACTCCGAGATTCTCGGCAACGGTCACCACCTCTCACTTCGTCGGTTTCCATCATAGCCGGTTGCGCCAACCAAAACAAGAACTTTTTCGAAGGCGTGAACGGTTACAATTTGGGAATCATGGAATCATTCTCCTGGTTGCAAAATCGCGTGGATCGTGGTAATGGAGCCTAGAGGCGTTTCCACACGTGCGCCTCTCCTGCCGGCAAGAGGGGAGCATCTTGCCCTTTGGGGGCGTCGAGCAGGAGGGGAGCGCGAGCACGGGCGCCTCGGAAGCGATCGGGGACCCGAATGCCGCCGTCTCCGGCCGGAACGGTGGATTCTCGAGAAGGGAGGCTGTCATGACGGATGCCGTCCGTAGAATTCTGAGCTGGTACAAGTCCGACAATCCTGGGACATTGGCGAATCTGGCGCGGATCCTCAACTCCGGAACCCTCGGGGGAACGGGCAAACTCGTCATCCTCCCCGTCGATCAGGGGTTCGAGCACGGACCTGCGCGCTCCTTCGCGCCGAACCCGGCGGGGTACAATCCGAATTACCACTTCGAACTCGCTCTTGCTGCGGGGTGTAACGCCTACGCCGCGCCCCTGGGGTTCATCGAGGCGGCGGCCGCGGAGTATCCGGGGGAGATCCCCCTCATCCTCAAGCTGAACAACAACGATTCGCTCGTCAAGACGGAAGACCCCGTCCCCGCGGTGACCGGCTCGGTCCAGGATGCCCTGCGTCTCGGCTGCTCGGCGATCGGCTTCACGATCTATCCCGGCTCCTCGTGGCGCAAGGAGATGTACGAGGAGATCCGGGAGATCGCCGCCGAGGCCAAGTCGGTGGGACTCGCCGTGGTGATCTGGTCCTATCCGCGGGGATCGAGCCTCTCCAAGGCGGGGGAGACCGCCATCGACGTCGTGGCCTACGCCGCGCAGATCGCCTGTCAGTTGGGCGCGCACATCGTCAAGGTGAAGCTCCCCTCGGCCCACATCGAACTCGACGCCGCCCGGAAGGTCTATGAGAAACATGGCATCCCGATCGAAACGCAGGCCGATCGGGTGCGCCACGTCGTCCAGAGCGCCTTCGATGGACGCCGGATCGTGATCTTCTCCGGGGGACCGGCCAAGGATCGCGAGGGGCTCCTCGAGGAGATCCGGGCGATCCACGCTGGAGGAGGGTTCGGATCGATCATCGGGCGAAACTCCTTCCAGCGCCCCAAGGAGGATGCCGTGGCGCTCCTCAAGGAGATCATGGGGATCTATGCGAGCTGAGCCGAGAGAAGCGAGCTTCCCTCCCCCCACTGGGCGTGCCGGCATCGGGGCGCCCCGGCCGGGGAGGAGAGTCCCCGGCCGTCCCCCCTCCCGGCGGTGGGGGGGGGCATTCCTCCTCCTTCTCCTCGGGGTGTGCTTCACCACCGGCTGCGGCGGGGAAGCCGAGTGTCGCGGTGCCGCCGACGAGGCCGCCTGCAACGCAGAACGGAACCGGAACTCGAACCCCGGTGATTTCGCCACCGACTTCCTTCGAGAGGATCCCTACGCCTCCCTCCTCGTCGAGGTCGATTTCGTCTCGGGCTACCCGCCCAACAGCGCCGCGCTCGCCCATCTCCAATCGACGATCGAGCAGGTCGCAAGGAAGCCGGGGGGCGTGACGATCGAGATCGACACGGAGATCCCCCCCCAGGGGAACCCCCTCTATTCCACGGAGGCGATCGAATCGCTCGAGGATACGTATCGCGATCGCTTCACCTCCGGGGGGCGGGCGGTCCTCTATCTCCTCTATCTCGACGGAGGCTCGGAGCGGGACGAGGGGAACGCGAAGATCCTCGGGCTGGCCCACCGTGGTGCCTCGATCGCGATGTTCAAGCGAACGATCCAGGAGGTCGCCTCCCTCCTCGCCCCACCGCGTCTCATCGAACAGACGACCCTCGATCATGAGTTCGGGCACCTCATCGGGCTCGTCAACAGCGGGATCGGGATGGTCACCCCGCACGAGGATCCCGACCATCCCGCTCACGACGTGAACCCCCACTGCATCATGTACTTCGCGAACAACGGCAGCAACGTGATCTCGATCCTCGAAACGGGGGAGATTCCCTTCTTCGACGACAACTGCCTTCGGGACATCGCCGCCGCCGGGGGGAGGGATCTCCTTGCCGCCGGAAGCGGAGGGGAAAGGAGGAGCCCTTGAGGGGACGATCCCCGAGGGAGGAGATGGTCACCGTGGCGGAAGCCGCGCGGCTTCTCGAACGGAGCCCCGCCACGATCCGCCGTTACGTCCGGGAAGGGCGTCTCCCCGCCGAGCGCAGGGGGGGGCGGCTCTTCATCAGCCGGAAGGATCTCCTCGAGTTGTCGCTCCGCAACAACCCCGGCTCCTATCCCCAACTCGGTTCCCTCTACTTCATCGAGGACGACTTCGAGCGGCGGGACCGCGTCCTCCATCTCCTGCGCAGCGACGCCGTCGGGCTGATGCACCGCCTCCTCTCCCGCAAGACGGAGATCTGCGCGATCTGGTCCCGCGAGCGGCTGCGTCGCCCCTTCCTCCAGACGTTGCGCACCCGCTTCCACGACGTCGGGTTCGAGACGCTCCTCTGCCTCTCGGTCCCGGAGCTGCGCGCCTTCCAGAACTTCTACGACGAGGTCGAGCGGCTCACCTGGTACCTCGAGTACACCCAGGACATGCCCACGACGCTCGAACGGGTCCTCGAACAGAGTCTCAACCGGATCCGCCGCCACTTCGTGACCCTCATGAAGACCGTGGGGGGGGAGGATCTCGACATGGCCGCGCTCCTCGAGGAGAGCGACCAGGAATTCGAACGACTACTCGCCGAGTCGCGAAAACCGTGACGCTCGGGAATCGGAAGGAGAAGGGGATCGCGATGCGTGCCGTCGTACAGCGGGTCGATCGGGCCCGGGTGACCGTCGCCGGGCGCGTCACCGGTGAAATCGGACGGGGACTCCTCGTCTTCCTCGGTGTGGCCCGGGACGATACGGAACGAGACGTCGAATATCTCGCCCGCAAGGTGACGGGGCTTCGGATCTTCCCCGACGAGGCGGGGCGCTTCAACCGTTCGTTGCGCGATATCGGCGGCGCGATCCTCGTCGTCTCCCAGTTCACCCTCTTCGGGGACTGCCGCAAGGGGCGCCGCCCCTCCTTCGTCGAGGCCGCCCCGCCACAGCAGGGACGGGAACTCTACGAACGTTTCGTCGAGGCCGTGGGACGGGAGGTCCCCCACGTGGCCACCGGGGAGTTCCAGGCGATGATGCGGGTGGAACTCGTCAACGACGGCCCGGTGACCCTTCTCCTCGACAGCACGAAGCACTTCTGACGATGATGCCCTTCCCGAGCCGATCTTTCTCGCGGGTGCTCGCGGAGCGGCGGCCTGCATGAGGGATTTCCCGATGAAGACGAGATCCTTTCGCGTTCTCCTTGCGAACCTCCTCTTCCTCCTTGCCGTGACCGGTTGCAGCACGGAGGAGGGGGGGACGCTCCCCCCCGAGGTCTCAGAGATCCTTCCTGGCGAGGAAGGAACGCTGGAACTCCCGGCGGGGAATTACCTTCTCATCCCCTACTCCCTTGCGCCCGAGAGCCGTCTCTTCGGCTATACGCTCACCCCTTCCGCCGGGGGGGGAGGACGCATGGAGGAAGGCGTGGCGGGCGGAGCGGGGTTCTCCTCCCCTGCCGCCCTGAGCGCGAGAAGGGGGGGATCGGGGGAAGCCCGCTCCCCTTACGAGGCCCACCTTCGCGCCGAGATCGCCCTGCACAAGCGGTCACGGCGGCTCGCGCCTCCCCCCGCAGCGGCCCGGCCTCTGCCGGCGGAGGCGGTGCTGCGGCGTCACGACGAGACGATCCAGGTGGACATGAGCGTCTTCAACTGCGGCAGCGGGGTCGTCGATGCCCTCCTGCGGACGGAGACGGATATCGCGCATTACTACGTCGATCCCGAGGACGATCCCGATCTCCCGGATGCGGCGATCGAACGGTTCGCCGAGGTCTTCGATACGATCATCGTGCCGCGGGTCCGTTTCTTCTTCGGCGACGAGGAGCGCGACTACGGCAATCCCGGCCCGATCGATATCGTCTTCACCTCCTGCCTGAGCGAGGCGGAGATCGATGGGAAGAGCGCTTTTCTCATCGGTTCCTTCGTCGCCTCGGTGATGGAGGAGAGTGGACATAAGGTGATCTTCGCGCTCCCGCCCGGTTTCGAGGGGATCTCCGACGATCTCCTCGCCGCGACCCTGGCGCACGAGCTGACCCACCTCATCGATTTCTCGAGCAAGGTCCGGGTCGGGCGGCAGGAGGATGCCTGGCTCGACGAGGGGCTGGCCCACCTTGCGGAGGATCTTTCCGGTTATGGGATCGATCTTCCCACGATCGTGAGCGATCCGGAGACGGGGTTCCTTGCGCACGTCAACGAGACGGCGCTGACGGGGAGTGATACGGAGGACACGCTCATGCGGCGAGGGGCGGCCTATCTCTTCCTTCGCTACCTCTTCGAGCGGGCCGGAGGGGTGACGGTGGGAACGGGGAGTCCCGCCGATCTCACCGACGATGGCGGTGCGTCCGTGCTCGGCTGTCTCGTCGCTTCCGGAGAGGTCGGGATCGGCAACGTCGATCGGTGTGCCGGCTTTCCTTCCCACTTTGCGGACTGGACCGCCACGCTCGTCGTGGATGCTTCCGCGGGGACGATCACGGCGGATCCCCGTTTCAACTACGCGGCGCCCCGTCCCGATCCCTTCACCGGTCATCCGCGCGGAATCGATCTCCAGGCCGGGGGAGGGCCTGCGATCTTCGGGCCCCTTGCCGGGAACGAATCGGGAACGGTGCCCCATACGGGGATGCGCATCCTCTCCGCTTCGTTCTCCATCTCCACGACCGTTACGGTCACCGGCGAGGCAGGAGGGGAGATCGGCCTCACCGCGGTACAGATCCCGTAGCGCCGAGGCTTGCTACCCTCCTTCACCGGAACACGCACCGAGCGATCGGAGGAAGACAGAATGACGAAGCGGCGATGCAGAAGGCTTCCCGAGAGCGTGGCGCTCCTTCTCCTGGCTGGTTGTATCACCCGCACGATCCCGCCGGCCGGCGCCCTCGAGTCGTGGAACGGCACGATCCGGGAGGTGGGGAGCGAACCGGCGCGCACGATCCTCCTCATGGAGCCGAAGACGAAGGAGGAATGGGCCCTCGAGGGCCCGCTCCTCCCCGAACTCCGCCGGATCGTCGGGATGCGGGTCACCCTCTGGGGCAAACGCCTCGAAAAGGGCCCCCTCTACCCCAGGATCGAAGTCGATCGCTACGAGATCGAGGACGTGGGGGGCGCCAACAAGCCCGAGGTGGGATGGGTGCGGAAGGAGAAGGGCCAACTCCTCCTGGCACGGGAGAACAAGCCTCCGATCCGCCTCTCCGGCGAGGCCCATGACGAACTCCTCACCATGATCGGCGCCAAGATCTGGGTGATCGGCTACCAGCAGAGCGGCAGCCTCCGCGTCTACCGCTTCGGCCTCCTTCGGGCGCCCAACGAAACCCCCGCCGACTGGTTCGACTTCGAGTAACTGATCGTGAGACGCTCCACGCGATACCCGGCGGCCGGCGAAAGCCCCTCTTCAGGAGGCGATCCCGAATGGTCCGGATCGCCGATCGGTTTTTCCCGGCGTTTCGGAATGGGACTTGCTTTCCTCTCGGGATCTGCCGTGGGTGATCATTCCCGGTGACACGCTTCAGAGGGCGATCGCTCCTTTACCCGATCGTTACGGCCCTTTTCAGATTCGCTGCGATCGCCCGCGGGTGTTCATTCCGGGTGACACGCTTCTCCGGTTGGGGGAGCGTCTTGGCACCGACGATCCGGTCACCGAAACGCGATTCTCCGATTCGCCGCCGGAAAGAAGAGGCCGTGCTTCAGACCGGATCCCCACGACCCCACGAGACGGAATTCTTCACCGACCCGTTGCTGGAGCAGAAAGATGAATCGCATCGAATCCGTTGGCATGCTCTCTTCCCTTCTCCTCGCCTTCGCCCTTTCCTCCGGATGCGCGACCCCTCCCGCGGAGGTGACGATCGAGAAGAGCATCCTCGAGATCGACATGACGGTCGAGCGCACGGCGGAGGCGGAGGGGGCCCAGGCCGCATCGGAGGGCATTGGGATCGAGATCTTCCGTCTCCTCCCCGACGGCACGGAGGTGATCCTCGAGCAGGAGGTCTTCTTCCCCGACACCCAGGGGCGTTCCCACGACCGGATCACCGAGGAGCTGACGAACGAGGAGCACGCGCGGGCCCGCACCCAGCTCGGCGCCCGCATCCGCGTGGCGGGGATGGCTGCCGACGTCTTTCAAACGCCCGTTTCCCTTCCCGTCTCGGAGACGGTCGCATGGCCGCATCCCCTCATCGAGCTTCGTCTCGGCCTCGAATCCCGAAAAGTCCTCGTCACGCGGACGATCGAAGTCTCGGAGACGGAACGCCGCACCGCGGATGTCACCGATCGGCTCTACCGGGTCCACGAGGACGATCTCGTGGTCTTCCGGAGTGAGCGTCTTTCGGAGATCCGGGCCTATCTCGATACCTACTACGGGTTGACGCTCGAAGAGGTGCCCTTCGTCTCGATGTGATCCCCGCCGCCCTCCTTTCCTGCGCACATCCCCGAAGTTCCCTTTCGTTTCCCTTCCCGCACCGCCCGGACGGCGGTCGATTCGTTGCTCCGCGCATATCCCCGAAGCTCTCCCTCCCCTTTCAGCGCCGATCCTTTCGCGTCACCCGTGGGGGGACGCGAATCGCCCTCGCCCCATTGCGCCATGCGTTCTATCGATTTCCTGCTCCCTGCCTCTCGCTTCTTGCCCCTTTCGGCTGCCTGGAGGCTTCTTCCCCTTCCGGATGATCGGATCCTCCTTGCCCCTTTCGGCTGCCTGGCAGCTTCTTCTCCTTTCGATTCATGTTTCGGGGGAGAATGGACGATAAGGAAGGAGAGCCGGAGAACCCAGACAGCATGCCGTGGTTTCATCGCAACCGCTACGGCTTTCAGGATGTGCGTCCGTGCTCGGGACGGCCTCGCCATCGCAGACGGCCTCTCCCCCCCTTGGGTGGGGGAGGCGCGAACGTTCAGAGGAGCGGCTTTCCGGAGTGGATGGGGGCCGCCTGACACCGTACGTCTTCCATGGGTCTTGACCGATGCTCCAGAGCGAGAACATTCCATCGCAAGAGGATTACCGTTCCGATCCCTACCTCGCCCAGTACGCCAAGGTCGAGCGAATCGGCGAGGGGGGGATGGGGATGATCTTCAAGTGCTTCAACCAGCACCTCAACCGCCATGAGGCGGTCAAGTGCCTCCACAAGAAGTTCGCCGAGAACGAGAACGTCCGGAAACGGCTCGTCCTGGAGGCCCGTGCCCTCGCCGATGTCGTCCACCCTTCGGTCATCCGCGTCTATGACGCCCGCCACGTGAAGGGGGGATTCTACATCGCCATGGAGTTCATCGAGGGGGTCACGCTCCGCGAGTACATGGCGAATCGGACCCTCTCGATCAAGGAGATCCACGATCTGGCGATCCAGATCTGCGACGCCCTGGCCGCGGTGCACGACCGGGGGATCATCCACCGCGATATCAAACCCGAGAACATCATGGTCCAGAAGGACGGCAAGATCAAGATCCTCGACTTCGGCCTTGCGAAATACCTCGAGCCCGTCACGCTGAAGACCGAGATCTCGATCGATCTGAGTGCCCCTCCCAAGACGCTCGAGACGCAGATCGTGGGGACACCCTATTTCATGTCTCCGGAGCAGATCACGGGAAAGAGGCTCGACCCCCGGACCGACATCTTCTCCGTGGGGATCGTGCTCTACAAGATGATCTGGAATCGTCTCCCCTTTCGGGGGGCGACCTTCATGGAGCTTTCCCGGGAGATCACCGATGCCGATCCTCCGTCCGAGCCGGACGACCGTCCGATCCCCTTCCGCCTGGAGCGGATCCTCTTCCGTGCCCTGGAGAAAAAACCGGCCGACCGTTTCGCTTCCTTCCACGAGATGGCCGAGGCACTCCGGGAGAGCAAGCGATACCTTCGTCCGATCGACGACCGTATCGACCCCATCCTTCGGGCCTGGTACCGGCGGACCCACCACCTCTCCCGGGAGGAACTCGAACGATGGTTCCGGATCGGGGCGATCTCCCTCCTCGCCCTCCTCGCCGGCGCCTGGGCGCTCTGGCACTTCTACATCCGCACCAAGGTCTTCCCCACGCAGTGGGAGCACGTGCAGCTCACCCACTGGGAGAATTCGCTCGAGGAGATGCCCGCCATCTCTCCCGATGGGCGATGGGTCGCCTTCGTCTCCAACCGGACCGGTGACCAGGAGGTCTACGTCCAGCGCCTCGTGCCCGATGCGCCTGTGATCCGGCTGACCCACGACCCGGAGTCCGACATCTTCCCCGCCTGGTCTCCCGACGGCAAAACCCTCTACTTCAGTTCCAACCGCTACGACGGCATGAACTTCGACCTCTGGCGGGTCAACCCCGAAGGGAGCGAGAAACCGGAACGCTTCATCGAGAATGCCTTCAATCTTGCTTTGTCTCCATCGGGAAACCGTGTGGCCTTCACCCGGATCGTGGGGGAGAACCTGCGGATCTTCGTCCAGCGGGTACGGGGGGGGGAGGCCCGTCAGGTGACGGACGGCACGAAGGGGGAGGGGAACCATCTCTTCCCGACCTGGTCCCCCGATGGGCGGACGCTCGCCTACGTCGTGGAGCACAAGTTCCTCCATACGCGGCAGATCTGGGTCCTCGATCTCGTCACCGGCATCGCCCACCCCCTCACCGGGGAGGAGGGGGACGCCGATATGCCCCACTGGCGGGGGAAGTGGATCTACTACATCTCCACCGAGGGGGGGAAGCGCGACATCTGGCGGGTCGACCGGAAGGGGCACCGGGAACGGATCACGAGTGGCCCGGGGGAGCGCAACTCCCTCTCCATCGCGCGAAATGCCCGCAGGATCGTCTACAACACGGACTTCAAGCGGGGGAACCTCTACCTCTACGACCCGGCCGGGGAACGGGAGATCCAGTTCACCCGGAGTAGCGGGATCGAGAAGGATCCGAGCTGGTCCCCCGACGGGAAGTGGATCGTCTTCGCGTACGAACAGAAGGGGGAGCAGAACCTCTGGAAGCGTGCCCTCGAGAAGCACCGCCGCAGCGGCCCCCCCCAGCGCCTCACCCGGAACCACGCGATCCACCGGCAACCGGTCTGGTCCCCCGACGGGAAGTGGATCGCCTTCGTCTCCGAGAAGGAGGGCAGGAGCGACATCTGGATCGTCTCCCCCGATGGCGAGATCGTCTTCCCCCTCCTCCAGAGCCCGGCCGACGAGGTCCACCCCGCCTGGTCCCCCGACGGGAAATGGCTCGCCTTCGCCCGGAAGGAGGGGGAAAACTTCGATATCTGGAAGATCCCCATGGAGGAGGGACACGCCGCCGGCGACCCGGTCCGCGTCACCGCGGGCCCCGGGGACGAGATCATTCCGCTCTGGTCCCCCGATGGGGAGATGCTCGTCTATGCGGCTCGCCAGTCTCGCGATTCCTCCCTCCTCACCGCCTGGGGGATCCGGGGGGGACGGGCCTTCCGCCTCACGGACTACCCGGGGGAGTTCCGCCCGGTGAACTGGGTCGGCCGGGAGATCACCGGTTTCTGCGCCGATCCGGACGGCCACTTCCAGCTCTGTACCCTCGATCCCGTGGGGGGAAGGGTGACGCGCTCCCCGGAGCCCCCCTTCTCGATCATGGACTATCCGGTCGTTCCTCACCGCGCCCCCGATGGGACGCTGATCGTGTACGCCCGGAAGGAGGAGGACGGCGACCTCTGGGTGATGAGGCCGGCCCCCCGCTGAGGGGGGATGAGGCCGGCCCCCCGCTGAGGGGGAAGGGAACGACGGCGCAGGAAGCCCCCCCGCCATCCGTGGGGTGGAGCCGTCGGGAGCCATACGCTTCGAAAGGGGGAGGGAGCGGGAAAGGGGGGATCGCCCGGAGGGGAATCGGTGGCGGGAGAATCAGCCGCGGAGTTCCTCCTCCTC
>CAZTSL010000081.1:0-12911 GCA_964616915.1 uncultured bacterium | reverse complement strand
ATCCCCGGACGGTGCGCCTCCAGCGCGGGGGTGTCGAGCGATTCGAGGGCCGCGTCCCGGATCGCTTCGAGGTCGCCGAGGAAGGGGGCCTCGGGGTGCTTCTCGGCAAAGGTGTTGATCGCCCGGATCAGCGCTCCGACGTTGTCGAGATATTGCTCACTCATGACCAGCCTCCCATCGTTTCACGGCGCCTCGCGGCAGCCCTCTTCCGTTACCCATTCCGGCACCGCGTCGCTCCCGGATGGAGGGACGATGCCGGACGACCCACTCGTTTCGTCCATGCAGACCTGCGCACCGCCATGGCATCTTCCGCGTTCCCCGGATCTCCCGGGATCGCGGTGGGGAAGGGATCGTACCTTCGTACCCTTCGCACCCTTGCCCATAAAGATACCTATTGTCTTTATTCTAACACCAGATTGCACTCGATGCAACAGGAATCGCAAAGGGCATCCTCGATTCCCTCCCGCTACGGTGGCGGAATCGTGCGGGGAGTGCGGAGAGGAGAGGCGGAAAGACCGGGGGGGAGCATACGGACATCCTCCATCCACGTGAAGGCCGGATGGGGGAATCGAGCGGAGAAAAGCGGAGAATCGGGAAGAAGAGGGGGACGGAAAGCGCGCGAAGCCGGGCATACGGACATCCTCCATCCACGTGGCAAACCGTGGATGGATCGGGAAAAGCGAGACGATCGGAGGAAAATGAGGAATTTGACAATCGAATCATGCCATGGTAGCATTCTTTCAGACGTAGAGGGGTAGGTTGGCAACCCGTGGACGCCCGATGCTTCGAGTCCTGGGAGGCATCGAGCCCGCATGAGGTGCTCCTGAAGACGACCGAAACGGAATCCTCGAGACCCGCCCGATCCCCCATGGACCGGGAGGCGACAGGAAGGAGCCTCGATGAAGACGAAGATCGAACGGTTCGAGACCGCCATGATCCTCCTTCTGGCCACCCTGCTGCTCGGGGGCAACAGCTTCTGCGACCGGATTCCACTGGGGCTCGAATCGGCGAAGGAGATCATGGATCATCCCACGAAGTGGGAGGGGAAGGTGGTCCGGGTGCGAGGGAAGGTGACCTACGCGCTCAAGGTTCCCCTCATCGGGATGCGGATCTACAAGATCGAGGACGGCACCGGTGAGATCGCAGTCCTCACCTCGGAGCAACTCCCCGAGATGGGGAGCACCCTCCTCGTGAAGGGGACGGTGAGCACCGCGCTGATCATGGGTCAGAGCAACTACGGAACGCACATTCGGGAAACGCAACGCTGGTGAGCAGGGAAGCTGGTGATCGGATGCTCCGTCTCCTCCTCTACCTCCTCCCCCTCGGTCTGTTGAGCCGTGTGGTGGGATTCCTCGTCCATTTCCCCTTCCCGAGGCCCGTCACGCGGTGGATGATCGGATGGTACTGCCGGCACTTCCGGATCGACCTCGCCGAGGTCGAAGGACCCGTGGAATCGTTCCGGACACTGGGGGACTTCTTCGTGCGGCGCCTGCGGCCGGGGGCACGCCCGATCGATCCTTCGGCCGATACGATCGTTTCGCCGGTGGATGGGTGCGTCTCCGAGAGTGGTGCGATCGAGGCAGGAACCCTCGTGCAAGCGAAGGGGCGGCGCTTCACGGTCGAAGATCTCCTGGCCGGTCCCTCGGATCGCTACCGGTGGTTCGTCACGCTCTACCTCAGTCCGCGCGACTACCACCGGATCCATGCGCCCTGCCACGGAAGGATCGTCAGGACACGCCACATTCCCGGGCGCCTCTTCCCGGTCAATCCCTACGCGGTCCGGGAGATCCCCGACCTCTTCCCCCGCAACGAACGGGTCGTCACCTTCATGGAGAGCGAGGCGGGCCCGCTGGCGCTCGTTTCCGTGGCGGCCACGAACGTGGGGGACATCGTCCTCGAATACGACCCATCGCTGCGGACGAACCGTCTCTTCGGGCGGCAACGGGTCGAGCGGAGCTACGACCCACCCCTCCCCGTGGCCAAGGGGGAGGAGATCGCCCGCTTCGAGATGGGTTCCACCGTGATCCTCCTCCTCCCCGAAGGGGTCGAGACACGCCTCGACGTGGCGCCGGGGACCCCGGTACGGATGGGAAGCGCGATCGCACGGTTTCACTCCATCTCCCCCCCCCGGATGGCGGAACCCCCGCCATCCGAGCGGAAGCGAGAAACACCATGAAGTTCCCGAGGCGCCTTCGGAAGCCGACGCTCCTGCGGCTCTCGAAGACATGTGGGTGAGCGGCCAAGGTGAGCCCGGTCGGGCTCGAAGGGCTTCTGGCCACCCTCCCGAAAAACGACGATCCGAACCTCCTCGTCGGTTTCGAGACGAGCGACGACGCAGGGGTCTACCGCCTCGACGAGCAACGGGCGATCGTCACCACGGCGGATTTCATCACCCCGCCGGTGGACGATCCCCATACCTTCGGCCAGATCGCGGCGGCCAATGCGCTCAGCGACGTCTACGCGATGGGGGGCAAACCGCTCCTCTGCCTCAACCTGGCCGCCTTCCCCACCAGGATTCTCGGTCCGGAGATCCTTGCCGGGATCGTCTCGGGCGCGCTCTCCAAGATCACGGAAGCAGGGGCACGCCTGGTCGGCGGGCATACGATCGAGGACGACGAACCGAAATTCGGCCTGGCCGTCACCGGTCTCGTCGATCCGGAACGCTTCTGGTCGAATGCCACCGCCCGTCCCGGCGATCTCCTCCTCCTCACGAAGCCGATCGGAAGCGGCGTGATCTTCAACGCGGCCCGGCGCAAGAAGGCCACGGCCGAACACCTGGCCGCATGTATCGAGATCGTCTCGACGCTCAACCGTGCCGCGGCGGAAGTGATGGCACGCTTCCCCATCCATGCCGCAACGGATGTCACCGGCTTCGGTCTGGCCGGCCATGCCTTCGAGATGGCCCGGGCCGCCGGGGTCACCTTCGAGATCGACTACGCGGCGCTCCCGATCATGGCGGGGGCGCTGGCGGCCTACCGCCGAGGGATCTCTTCTGCGGCCAACCCCGCCAACCGCCGTCTCGTGGGAAGGGCGATCGAGTTTCTTCCACCCCGCCCGGCGTGGGAGGAGGAACTCCTCTTCGACCCCCAGACGAGCGGCGGCCTCCTGGCGGCCGTACCCGAGGCGGAAGCCCCCCCCCTCCTGGCCGAACTCCATTCGTCCGGTGTGACCGAAGCCCGGATCATCGGCCGCGTCACCGAACGCGCGGGGGAAACCCTCCTGAAGATCCGCTCGAATTCGTGAACGCCTCCCTCGAAAGGGGGCATTCCGCCCCGGCCGAAGCCATCGAGAAATGTCCTCCCGGCCGTTGCCCGAGGCTCGAAGGTCGAGGGAAGAAGGCCCCCCTCCCCAGACCGCGGACAGCATCGGTTCGTTGTCATTTCGACGCGGCTCCGCTAGACTGATGCCAACGCTTCGAGGGGACGGTCGGTCGAGCGCACCTCGGCCGAGATGGGCAGGAGGCTGCCCCCCCAGCGCCCCCGAAGGATCTGGACTCGAAACGACGCGCAAGGAGAATCGTGTATGCTTCGCAAGTGCCTCGCGACCCTTCCCTGGCTCCTTCCCCTCTTCCTCTTCTCCAGTGGTTTCTCGACGCTGGTCGCCCCGGGGAACGGATGGCAACAGCTTCCGGTCCAACTCATCGTCGATCGCAATGGACACCCGAGTGTGGAGGACGGGGACGGCGGCGTCTCCCGTACGATCGAAGCGATCAATTCCTCTGCCACGGGATGGAACGCGGCGCTCTCCGGGATCATCGATGCCCGTCCCGGCAATACGGGAGGAGGCACGCAGGGAGACGGGATCCCCACGATGAACTTCATCGGCTCCTCGGCCTGCACCGGCAACTGCGTGGCCGTCACCTTCCCCCTGCGCAACGCGCGGGGCATCCTCGTCGATGCGGATATCTACGTCAACGACCGCGTCGATTTCACGAGCACCGGAGAGCCGGGATGCGCCGGAGAAATCTACCTCGAAGCCACGATGGTCCACGAGACGGGCCACGCCCTGGGATTGGGGCACGCCGGCCTGCGCGTCTGGGCGACGATGTACTTCGCGGTCTCCATCTGTTCGAACTACCAGGCCACGATCGCCCGTGACGATGCCCGGGGGATCCGCTACATCTACTGAGACGGAAACCCCAGGGGGGCAGGCCCCCTGCCGGTGCCCGGAAGAGGAGAGATCCCCCAGGCATCCCTTCCCCCGAAGAGACGGGGCGTGCCCCCCTCCGTTTCGGGGAAAGGAGCGGGGACCGGCGGTCATCCGAATAAGGAGCAAGGTTTCGATGAAGCGGATCGGGTTCGTCGTTGCCGCAGGGCTGGCCCTGCTCATCCTCTATCCCCTCTTCGTCGTCTTCTTCCCCGTGACCTACGAGACGCCCCCCCTGCCCGAGGCCTTTCAGGGAACCCGCCCCCCGCCGGAAGGGAAGATCCGCCTCTACGTCATGCAGGTCGGGTACGTCAAGGGGGCCCACTACTGCGACCTCGTCGATGGGGCCGAGGACCGGCGGGTCGATCTTCCCGTCTTCGCCTTCCTCGTCGATCACCCCAAGGGGCTCGTGCTCATCGATACGGGCTACGGGGAACACTACTTCGAATACGTCCGTCACTTCCCGAACCAGATCGCGCTCCTCTTCGCGGATGCCCAGATTCCGCAGGAATGGGCGCTGCGGAAACAGCTCGACTGGCTGGGGATCAAACCGGAGGCGATCGACCACATCATCCTCACCCACCTTCACCAGGACCATGCGGGGGGGCTGCACGATTTCCCGAACGCGCGGATCCACCTTCGGCGGGAGGAGTGGGAGGACGCGACCGGGACGTGGGTCGGGATCCGGCGCGGCTTCATGCCGGAACAGTTCGAGGGGGTGGAGGACCGCCTCGTCTTCGTCGATTACGACCCGAAAGCCCCCTATGGAACCTTTCCGGCAAGCCGCGACTTCTTCGGCGACGGCTCGATCATCCTCGTGCCGAACACGGGGCATACGGCCGGAAGCCAGGCGGTCTTCATCCGGCTCCCCTCCGGCCGGCAGGTCTTCTATACCGGGGATACCGCCTGGGTCGCCGACAACTACCGGATCCCCGCCCCCAAGGCACGGCTTCCCCGCCGCCTGATCGAGTTCGACGAACGGGAGGTGTGGAAGAACCTCCTGCGAACCCACCAACTCGCAAGGATCTCACCCGAGACGCTGATCATCGGGGGCCACGACCCCGACGTCCTCCCCACCCTCCATTTCCTCCCGAACTTCTACGAGTGAGCGATGGGAGGAGGCGGGAACCACGCCCCGCACCTCCCGATCCCTACCGCATCGCCCGCCGATCCTCCGATCCCTCCGGGCGAATCGACACGCGGGCTGCACCGCTGGGGTGCAACACGAAGTTGCGAAGCAACTTGAAGGGAATCGCGCCATAACGGAGCACTTGCCGGTGAAATTCCGGCCAGTCGGGACGCTCGGGATGGAGAAAGGCCCACTCCTGCCGCAGGGAATCCATCTCGTAGGTCCCCAGCGCATTGGCCACGAAGATCTCCGGCTGGAGCTGCGCGAGCTGGAGATGCGGCTTCTCCTCCGCCTCGAGGACCGAAATCTGACGGGTGTGGAAGAGGATCGTGTCGAGCATGGCAGTAAAGGCCTGCTTCTTCTTGAAGAGCATCCAGAGACGGGCACGCTCGGAGAGGAAACCAGCCCGGGCCATCAGGTTCTCGGCATAACCGGCCCAGCCGAAGGTGAAGATCTCCGAACGGGCACTCCGCCGCACCGGCGAGGCGAGGCTGCGCTGCACGACCGCCTGGAGGTGCAGCCCCGGATAGGCCGATCGGACGGCAAAGACGTCCCGGCGTTCCTCGTTGTGCCGTCCAAAGGCACGCCGGAGCCGCTCCTCGTTCTGCGTGAGATCGATTCGGGCGAAGTAGACGAAGCCTGGCGTCTCCTGCGAAAGGGGCGGGAAATACTGGATCGCCCGCCCCAGCTTGATCATCCCCTTCATCACGCTCGGCGCCACCCCCACCTCGATGGGATGCGCGGGCGGAAGCTCGATCTGCGGCGGAGAGAGGTCGGCCAGAAAACGCCTGCACGCCTCGAAGTCGCTCCGATAGAAGGCGGCAAGGATCGCCGGATTCGGGTACTCCGTGAAGCGCCCCAGCCCCACCTCCCGGAGGATCGTGCGGGGATCCCGCACCGCATCGATCTTGCGGGAGAGCGCCAGGATCTCGCCATCGAGCCGCTTCATCTCCGTCGTGGCGATCTCCGTCAATCGCTCGATCGAATAGTCGATCTCGTAGGCCCGGGCGAGCAACTGCTGGAAAGGGAGCGCCCCCAGCCGTGGCTCCCGCTCCGCCCCCCCATATTCGAACTGGCTCTCGAAGAAGGAGAGGAAGCGTTCGAGCGCGCTGATCGCGGGAACCACAGCCTCGAGAAACTCCCTTCGAAGTTTCCGGGGCACGATGGAAGGCAACTCCTGCTTGAGGAAGGTGATCGCGCCATCGATCGAATCGACGGCGAAGAGGATCTGGACCTTCGTGAGATCGTGGAGGTTGAAAGCGCCCTGATCGACGAGTCGGGGGATCTGGCGAAGCCGCGCGACGATCTTCCGGAAGACCGCCTCGCGCTGGGCTCCCTGGGCCATCTCCGTCATCCGCGCGATCGCGAGGAAGGGGGCGTAGGTGTAGCGGATCACGTCCTGTTCCGCCACCCGCCGTTCGGTGAGTTCCCAGAGCTGATAGGTCAGGCGCTGGCGAAGGATCTCGCGGTCGGCCCACCGCTCGGCGCTGAGATCTTCAGGGGAGAAGGCGGTCACCCCTTCGAGGAAATCGTCGAGTTCCGCGACCCGCGCCTTGACGGCCTCCACGCTGTAGCGTGGGAGTTCGTCGTCATGATCGTGGAAGCCAAGGAGCGTGCCCCCGACCGGATCGAAACGAAACTCTGCCTCCACGACCGCCTCGGCCAGCCGGTCGAACTCGGGATCCCGTTGCCCCCGTGTCGCGCCAGCCGGGAGGGGAGGATGGTTCCGGGAGCAGGCAGCGAGCAGGATCACGGGGAGGAGGAGCAAGAGGAATCCGAAAGATCTGCGCATCGTTTCCGTCCTCGAACGCATTTCCACACCGGGCGGGATCGCAATGAGCAGGAGCGCAGCACGACAACCTTTCCGCCAGACGGCGCCCATCCTACCACAGAACGGGGAGGAGGCCAAATCCTCCCCATCGGTGCGTCTCCCGGATCCACCGACCCGCCCACCCCACGATTCGTTGCCTTCCTCAGAGAACCCCTGGCGGTCCTGGGGGACCGGTGCGGCCCCACGATGCCTCGTGAGACTTCGGGTACACCCCTGGAGGAAAGGGATTCTGAAAATCAGGAGGGGTGGACAGCGCACTCGGTTTTCCAGTATACTCCTTCCCGATGGGAACGACGAAGCCGGAATCACTGCTCGTGGAACGGACAACGCAGGTTGAATCGGAGTCATCGATGAAGGGATTCGTAGGGTCATTGAGCATGGGCGTCTTGAACCTGGCATTGCTGGCGACGTCTCCAGGGTGTGGTGGGGATGAGATCCAACCGCCCGACGTGCGGTTCCCAGGAGGAACCGATACGGAAGTCACGGGGGCCTCCGAGGGGAACGGCGGTGCCGTCGGAGCACTACGGATCTCCCGGATCGTACCGGCAGCGGGTGCGCCGGGGAGCCGGGTGATGATCTTCGGGAGTGGGTTCTCCCCGGGGGACACCCGCGTCTTCTTCGGACGAATCGAAGCCGAAGAGATCTCGATCTTCGGGCAGGCCCCCTCTTCCACCCTGATCGCGAGGGTCCCAGACACGGGCACGAGCGGACCGATCGATGTCACCCTCGTCTCCGCCGAGGACGAGGCGATCTTTGCAGAGCGCAAGGAGGGTTTCACGGTTCTTGCCCCCAGTGGCGGTTCGTTCCGGCTCTCCGAAAGTTTCGAGATCCTTCCCCAGCAGAATCATTTCGCCTGCGAGTTCGGGGATTTCAACCAGGACGGCTACCCCGACCTCGTCTATGTGCGGGATGGGGGGGACGTCGGGATCTACCCGAACCGGGGAGAGGCGCAGCCCGGGGCTTTCGCCCAGCCGGTCCTCCTCCCCAACCCATCGGGGCTCACGAACATCACGGTCAACGCCGGGGACCTCGACATGGATGGGTTCATCGACCTCATCGTCCTCAAGGGGGAGGAGAGCCAGGATATCCTCTACAACGATGGTACGGGGGATTTCTCGTTCACGGAAGGGGCAGAGTTCCCCAAGAACGATCCCCAATGTACGAATGGCACCCCCGTTCAGTCGGGAAACCGGGGAACCCTGGCCGATTTCAACGGCGACGGCTTCCTCGATTTCTTCCAGGCACAGGGGACGGGCGCAACGGGCGGATTTCCGAATCAGCTCTTCTTCAACGACCATCAGAGTTCTCCCCGGACCTTCAAGAACGTCTCCTGCGCGAACATGTCGAACGACTATGGGCGGGATCTGACGAACGACGGTATTGCCGTGGACTACGACCTCGACGGGGATACCGACCTCTTCACGATCAGCACGACGGAGGGGGGGGCGGCGGCAAGCCGCCTCTACCTCAACACCCTGGGCGTTCTCCGTTCGGAGAGTGCGTTTCTGGGCAACTTCGATGCAGAGGGGCAAATGCCCACCGCGCTGGGAGGAGCATGGGGCTTCCTCGACGACAACGACTATCCCGATGTCGTCCTCGTCGGGAGCGGAGAGGATCAGATCTTCTTCAATTCGACGACCGACACGGATGGTGACGGCGTCGTCAACCTGGCCCCCGTTCCCCTCGTCGACGGGGGGCAGCTCGGAAGGCGTGTGCTCGCCCTCGATTTCGACGGCGACGGCGATCAAGACCTCTTCGTCGGGGGGCAGGGGGAGGGGACGAACTTCCTCAAGATCTATCTCAACGACGGGGGCACCTTTACCGACCGCTCCGAGGACCTCATCCCGCGGGAGGGCCCGACGGCCAGTGGCCAGGCCGGTGGTCTTGCCGCGGCAGACGTCGATCGGGACGGCGATCTCGATATCGCGGTCTGTACGGTGGGGAACTCGACCTTCCTCCTCCTCAACGAATAGGCATACCGAAGCGCCGGGGAATGGAACGAAGGAGTCCGCCATGCCGGGACTGCCAAAAGCACCCGTAAAGATCCTCTACATCGAGGACAACTGGGAAAACCAGCTCCTCATCAAGACGATCCTCACCAAGGCGGGCTACGACGTTCTGCTCGCCGGCGATGGGCTCTCCGGAATCCAGACCGCCCGGGAAGAACTCCCCGATCTCATCCTCATGGATATCAACATTCCCGGAATCGATGGGCTGGAGGCCACCACGAAGATCAAAAGCCTCCCTCACCTCGAAAACGTTCCGATCATCGCCGTCACCGCGGGTACGGTCGAGGGGGGGGAGGAGCTGGCCGTTGCCGCCGGGTGTGAGGGGTACATCACGAAACCGATCGATGTGGCCCGCTTCCCCCTCCAGATCGCGGAGTTCCTGGAGGGAAAGAGCGTCTCCGTCCCCCCCGAACTCGAAAACGTCTACCTCAAGACGTACAGCCGCAGGCTCGTCGACCGCCTCCAGCAGAAGATCGAACAGCTCACCCAGGTCAACATGGTCCTCGAGCAGCGGGTGGCGGAACGAACCCGGGACGTGCAGGAGGCCTACAAGGAACTCCAGCAGACCCAGCAGAAACTCGTCCAGCAGGAGAAGATGGCCGCGCTCGGCGAAATGTCCGCCCAGATCGCCCACGAGATCCGCAACCAGCTCCAGAAGCTCAAATCGGGCATCCAGTACTTCCAGGAATACTCGAAGCTCTCCACGGCCGAGGAGAAGGTCCTCCGAGGGGTCATCCACGGCGTCGATTACCTCGAACGGATCGTCACCGATCTCCTCGACTTCTCGAAGCCGGAGAAACTCAACCTCGAAAACGTCGAGATCCATACCCTCCTCGACCAGATCCTCGGCCTCTTCGCGGAAGAATTCGAGAAAACGCGGATCACCCTGCGGAAGGACTACCTCGGCGAAGAGATCCGGATGACGATCGACCCCTTGAAGATCAAGCACGCGATCAAAAATCTGATTCGTAACGCCGTGCAGGCGATGGAGGAGGAGGGTGGAGACCTCATCGTGGCGACCCGGCTCACCACCCGATCGCTGCGCAAGGCACGAAAGAGCGACCCCGAGGATCTGCGCAAGATCGCCATCGAAAACAACTTCCTCGATATTGCGATCGGGGACTCGGGGCCGGGGATGCCCCCCGAGATTCGTTCGGAAATCTTCCGCCCCTTCTTCACGACTCGCACGAAGGGGATGGGGCTTGGCCTTGCCTTCACGAAGAAGATGATCGACTACCACGGCGGTGAGATCACCGTGACGAGTGAGCCGGGCAACGGTACCTGCTTTACGATCTCTCTCCCCCTCTATCCCGGATAGCCTTCCCCTCCGTTACGCCTCACCGATCTACTTGCGGCGTTTGAAGTAGTAGCAATTGCCCAGGATGTTGATGAGTTCCCATCCTGCTTCTCCGAGTTCGTTCAACCATGCCTGGATCTTCTCCAGATCCTCTTCGCACTCCTTGGGTTCGATCGCCAGGTGGTATTCCCAGATCTCTTGCATGGAAGACCTCCAGAGGGTCGTGCGCCACGAGGCGTCGCATCTCGCCGCGGCGCACGACGGGTTCATCGCCGGTCGAAGGGATAGGCGTTCGCTTCGATCGCAGCCAGGGCGAGTCGTTCTTGCAGGGGAACGAGATCGGTGGCCAGCCAGGGGAGGAAGGGGGCCAGGGCCGCCCGCTGGGCCTCCCCCCCCCCGTCGTGGAGGCTCGGGAGGAGCCGCATCGCCCCGGCCGCGAACCGGTCGAAGGAGAGCGCGGCATGAAGGCGGGTCGCGCTTGCCGCCAGCGAGACGTCCCTCCCCGATTCCGCCATCTTGAGCGTGCGCAGGATCGCGCTCTCCACCGCGTAGAGGGTCATTGCCAGATCGGCCAACGGTTCGACGACGTACTGGGCCTCTCGAATCCGCGCGCCGTATTTCTTGAGGGCTGTCCCCAGGAGACGGGCAAAGGCCCGTCGGCCCATCTCGAGCGTGTAGCGCTCCGCGCCCAGCAGGGGTTCGCTCCGGAGAGCGGCCAGGGAAGGGGTCGCACCCTCCTCCTCGATCCTCCGGAGGAATCCGGAAAGATCGAGTTTTCCCTGCATCGCTCGTTTCGCGATCGTGGTCACGAGGAGGATCCGGTTGATCTCGTTCGTCCCCTCGAAGATCCGCTCCACCCGGGAATCACGGTAGAAGCGTTCGATCGGGTACTCTTCGATGAAGCCGTAGCCGCCGAACATCTGGACCCCCTCGTCCACGGCGTGGGCGAGGATTTCCGTGCCCAACACCTTGAGGATCGCGGCTTCCAGGGAGAACGAGGCGAAAACCCCTACCTTCTGGGCATCGGGATCGCCACTTGCAGGATCGATCCGGGAGAGGGCCAGATCGATGTCCCCGAGGAGGCGATAGGCCATCGCATCCCCGGCATAGATCTCCGCCACGATCCGGGCGACCTTCTTGCGGATCGCGCCGAAGCTGTTGAGCGTCTGCCCGAACTGCTTGCGCTGGGCGATATGGGAGAGCGCAAGGCCAAGGACGTACTTGCTCCGTTCGATGGCCTTGTGGCCGAGCTTCAAACGCCCGAGATTGAGCGTGTTGAAGGCGATGACGTGTCCCTTTCCGACCTCCCCGAGCAGGTTTTCCCGCGGAACGAGGGCATCCTCGAGGATGAGCGTGCAGGTGGAGGAGCCCCGAAGGCCCATCTTCTTCTCCTCCGGTCCGACGGTGAGCCCGGGAGTATCCCGTTCGACGATGAAACAGGAGAACTTCTCCCCATCCACCTTGGCGAAGACGATGAAGACGTCGGCGAAACCGGCATTCGTGATGAACTGTTTCGTTCCGTCGAGGCGCCAGTGGCGGCCGTCTTCGGTGAGGAGGGCCTTCGTGCGTGCGCCAAGCGCGTCGGATCCGGAGTTCGGTTCCGTCAGGGCATAGGCGGTAAGGAGTTCCCCCGAGGCGAGCCGGGGGAGGTACTTCTCCTTCTGCTGCGGGGTGCCGAAGTAGAGGATCGGTACGGTCCCGATGCCGACCTGCCCCCCGAAGGCCACGGCAAAGGAGGGCATAGAGGCGGTCTGCGCGTGAACGAAGCCGACCGTGGTCTTGTCGAGGCCCAGGCCGCCGTACTCCTCGGGAATATCGACCATCGAAAGACCGACCTCGCCGGCCTTCCGGAGGAGTCCTGGGAGCACGCCCGGTTCCATCGCCTCGATCTGGGCCACCCGCGGCAAGACTTCGTTTTCCATGAACTCCCGGGCCGTTCGGGCGAAAGCGTGCTGCTCCTCGTCGAGATCCTCATAGGTGCTTACGGAAGAGGGGTCTCGGTCCTCCAGAAGGAAGCCCCCCCCTTCGATCGGCCCACTTGCCTCGGCGTTCTGCGTCATCTCGCGTCTCCTCTCTTCGTGCGGTGCCGGGAAGGGGTGCCTGCCCAAAGGGGCGATCCCCTCAGGATCTCGTAAGCTCCAGGGAGGCACCGCCGTTCCCTTGCCGATCTGTCCCCGGATCGGAGGATGGGTCGTTCTCCCTCTCGATGCGAGGGCACGGGAGCCCGGACCAACAGTGCAGTGCAGTGCGGTAAGGCATTGTAGCAAACAGGGAGGAAAGTGCAAGAATCGGGAATCTCCCCTCAGGACCATCGCTTTCCATCCCCATGATTCGCGGAATCCACATGGAATCAGGGGCTTACGGCGGTTTCCGGGGCATTTTTCGGTGGAAGGACCGGGATGTGGTGTGCGCCTGTAGAGGCGGGTTTCAACCCCGCCCCTCCCTTGCAACGAGACGCCTCCCAAAGTTCCACTCTGGTGACGTGCACCCCGGGCACGG
>CAZTSL010000080.1:21899-23139 GCA_964616915.1 uncultured bacterium | reverse complement strand
CGATGAGCAGAGGCTTCCTCAAGGATCTCGGCGATCTCGAGGAGGAAGAACGACTCGAGGATTGCGCGGATGTGGTGATCGTCGGCTCCGGAGCCGCGGGGGCGACCGCGGCGCGGGTCCTCAGCGGCCACGGCATCGAGGTCGTCGTACTCGAAGCAGGCCCCCATCTCTCGACCAGCGATTTTCGCCCTGACCTCTTCTCGAGCTTCAAGGCGATGTGGCCCCAGATGGGGATGCAGGTCGCCGAGGGTCGGGCGTTCACCGCACTCCTCCAGGGACGGTGCGTGGGGGGAACCACCGTCGTGAACGCCGCGATCGTCCACCGTATGCCGGAGGCGATCTTCGACCTCTGGCAACGGGAACACGGCGTGGAGGCCCCGGTCACCTTCGAGGCCCTCTCCCGGGCCTGGGACCAGTTGGAGGCGGAACTCGAGATCGCCCCGACGCCGGAGGAGGTCCTCGGCAACGTGAATCAACGGATGCGCCTGGGCACCCAACGCCTCGGGATCGACGGCAACGTGATCCGACGCAACGTCTCCGGCTGCCGCGGCTCCGCCCGCTGCCTCCAGGGGTGCCCCACCGGCGCCAAGCAGAGCATGGACCGCACCTACATCCCCCGTTCGATCGCACAGGGCGCCCGCGTCTACGCCACCTGCCGCGCCGAGCGGATCCTCCACGAAAAGGGGCGGGTGACCGGCGTGCGGGGGCGCTTCCTCGACCCCCGCACGCGCAAGAAGGGACCCGAGATCCTCGTCCATGCCCGGCATGCGGTGATCGTAGCCGCCAGCGCAATCCAGACCCCGATCCTCCTGCGCGACAGCGGCATCGGCAAGGCCTCCGGACTCGTGGGGGAACGCTTCCAGGCCCACCCGGGCACCGCCGTGATGGGGGTCTTCGACGAGCCGATCGAGATGTGGTTCGGCGCAACGCAAGGATTCGAATCGACGCACTACTGGCACGAGCGGATGAAGTTCGAGACGATCTCGCTTCCCCCCGAGTTGGGGGCCGTGCGCCTCCCCGGCTACGGGAGGACGCTCATGGCACGCCTTGCCGACTACGGGCATTACGCCCTCTTTGCGGTCCAGATCCGGGCCCGGGCGCACGGCCGCGTCCGGCGCTCCTGGACGGGGCGGCCGGTGGTGCGCTACGACCTCACGGACGACGACGTGCGTATCCTCAAGCTGGGCGTGAAACGCTTGACGGAAATGATGTTCGCCGCGGGCGCGAAAGCGATCTTCCC
>CAZTSL010000080.1:13429-21799 GCA_964616915.1 uncultured bacterium | reverse complement strand
CCGGCCGATCGTCTGGGCGATCAGCGCATATCGACGGTGTAATCCTCACGCCCCTGCGGGATGAGGGGGATCTCTGCGAAGGGGATCCACCCTTCGACCCCTTCCTCGACGATCGTTGCCTCATTGCCATCGATTTCGGTAACGAGGATCGTTCCATCGTCGGCCACCGCCCCCCCGCTCGTGGGATAGGCCCGATCGGGAACCTGCGGCGCCCACGCCACGGAGAGATCGACGGCAGAGACCATGAAGGCCTCCTGCCGGTAGAGCACGTAGACCGCAGAGGCATCCGGCTTCCAGAGGAAATGGTACCGATCCCGAACCACGGGCTCCGCCGGCGTGAGATGAGGATCCACCCGATCGTTGGCGAAGGGGATCCGCACGCTTCCGACATGCCGCCCATCGGCCGGATCGAAGAACGACATCGCGTGCAGGAAATGCAGGTCGAAGGGATCGTCGGGATCAGGCAGATAGGCCACGGTGATGAAGACCCCGATCACCTCCCCCCCCGCGGCCGGCGTGACGTCCTGCACCGCGGCACCCTCCATGAGGTCCCCGAAGAGTTCGAACAAGACGTCGTCGGGAGGAACGAGAAGCGTGCGCTCCCCCGTTTCGAGGTTCGTGAGCCAGGGAATGTTGTACTCCATCCCCACGAACCGCTTCTCGTTCCAGAACCAGTAGATCAGGCTGTATTCGAGCCCACCGCCAGGCTCCGCCTCCTCGTCCCAGCGCAGGATCTCCTCCCGATTGGAGAGATCGACGTCCGTGCGGTAGAGCACGATCGACCAGTCGTGTCCCTGGGTCGCATCGTAATAGGGCTCTTGCGGGTCGGGCGTGAGATAATGGGATTCCACGAGGAGGATCCGGTCGTTCGCTGCGTTCCAGCAGGCATTGATCTCCCGAACGACCTCGACGTCTTCCCCGCCGGAGTCACAGGCGGAAGGGGCGCAGAGCCCCAGAAGAAAGAGGAAAAAAAGAGAAGAACATACCCTGCGATCGTTCATCGTCGATCCTCCTCGGTTCGAGCCCAGGTAAATTTTCCCCCCAGATGCCTTTGCCTCCTCTGCGTTTCCGCGACGATACAGAACACCGCAGGGCGTCCGCCATGCGAAGGGATTGCGGTGTGAGCGGTCCCGGACCGTCCGCGCCGAGTCACCGAAAGTCGTCGAGGGGACCGAGGCCCTCGCGGAGGATGACGGGCGTTGGACCGGTGAGGTCGATGACGCTCGAGACCACGAGGGGAAGGACACCCGCATCGACGATGAGGTCCACCCCCCTCCCGACCAGTGGCGCGATCGTGAGGGGATCACTTTCGGTCCCCTCGGGATGCGGGGCGGAGATGCTCACGAGGGGCACGCCGAGTTCACTCAGCAACGCCGCCACGAAAGGATGATCGGGAATCCGAACCCCGATCGTCTTGCGGTGGCCCTGCACCTTACGCGGGGTCAACTTGTGAGCATTGAGGATGAAAGTATAAGGACCCGGCACGTGATCCCGAATCAGAGGGAAGATCCGGTCCTCCACCTCCGCGAAACGGCTCGCCACGCCAAGACTCGGCGCCACGAGGGTGAAGCGCTTCTTCCCTCTTCTCTTCGCACCGTTCTTGATCGCCTCCAGACGGTGGATCCCCTTGGGGCTTTCGATGCTACACGCAAGACCGTAGGCCGTGTCCGTGGGGTAGACGATCACGCCGTCGCGCTGGAGGACTTCCGCGATCTGCTGGAGATGACGTTCGTGAGGATGTTCGGGATCGACGGGAAGGATCATGAAAGAGACTCCGACGGGTTGCTGGGATACACGATGAATCGAACCCCTTCGTATCGATCGTTCCAGGAGCACTTCCTCCGCATGAAGGGGAGGAAACGTGGCGTGAAGGGGGAGGATCCTGAAGGGAGAAAGGGGCAAGGTTCGAAGCGCAGGGAGATGCGCGCCGTGGAGCGGAGGAGGGCCGGCCGATCATCTACGGGATCTATCCGATCTCGAGGCGTCGAGGGGGAAAGTGCCTGAGCCAGCATACCCGCCACTGTGGAACCAGTGACGGAGGATCTTGGAGGAGAAACCGGTGGGATCGAACTTGGCCACCCACGGCTCGAGCGAAGGGGGCGAGGACCTCCACGACGACGACACGAGGGGGAAGGTTCTCGTGTCGATCCCCCCGGTGAAGGAGAGACGTGCCTGCCCGCCGAAGCCCGCGGGGAAACGGCGGCATCTTCTCGGATAAGCTGGAGGGGAGGGAGAGGGAGCATACGGATTCCACGTCTCGCCGGGCGTCAGGAGGGCGATCCGGCGAAGCGCCCACCCCTGGGCGCCTTCACGATTCCGGAATCCCACCCAGTTCTCCCGGCCCGGAGCGAGGAGCCTGCGAGGCAGAAGGATCCGCCGAGGGGGGGACCACCCTCCCGCGGTATCTCCCTCCACGAACCCGATCGGATAGCCGTTGAGGAGGATCTCCACCGCGCCATCCTCTTCGATCCCCCACGACTCGAAGGACAGGAGCGTCAGCCCTCGATCACATCGGAAGGTGAAGAGCATCAGGCCGGGCGCCTGGAAGGTATCGATCCTGCCGGAAACGGGGAGTTTCCAGAGGGGGGGATGGGGGACGCCATGCTCCCCTCCCTTTCCCACTTCGATGCGGCGGAGCACCCGTTGGATCGGAACCGGCGGGAACGCCTCCGCCGACACGGCCTTCGAGAGCGGGGGGGCGGAATGATCGTGGGCGAGGAAGAGGAAGAGCATCGAACCGACGGGATCGCCACTTACGGTCATGAGCCAACCGGCCAGCATCAAACCGATCATCCATTCGAGCGAGCGCGTCATCCATCGGAGTTTCATGCAAACCTCCTCGCGGCGATCCGCAGAACGCACGGCCCCTCTCCTTTCCCTTCCCTTTCGAGACCGCCCCTCCACTATATCAGCTTTCCCCGTCCTTCACAACTCGATGCGCATCAGGTCCTTCCCCATGACGATGCGGGAGAAGATGCGGCGTCCTTCCGCCTCGAGGGGGCGCAGGTCGGAGAAGCGGGCGCTGAAGTGGACGGCCACGAGTCGCGAGACGCGGGCCTCCTTGGCCACGGTGGCGGCCTGGGCCATCGTGGCGTGCTTGCGTTCGCGGGCGAGCTGGGAAAAGGCCTCCGTGTAGGTTGCCTCATGCACGAGGGTATGGGCGTTTTCCGAGAGGGCGATCGCATTCTCACAGAAGGCCGTATCGAGACAGTAGACGAAGCTCTTCCCCGGCCGGGGAGGGCCCAGAACCTGCTCGGGATGGACCCGCGCTCCCCCCGGCAGTTCGATCACCTCTCCCCGTTGCAGCTTCCCGAAAAGCGGACCTTCCGGCACACCGAGCGCCCGGGCACGTTCCACCTGGAAACGCCCCGGCCGCGTCTTCTGCTGAAAACGGTAGCCAAAGGTCAGGATCGTATGATCGAGCGGCATCGCGGAGATCGTATAGTCGGGCCCTTCGAGGATCGTCCCCGAGAAACCGGGACGAAGCTCCCGAACCTCGAGCGGGAAGTTGAGCGCCTTGGGCCCAAGCGCCCGGATCGCACGCAGGAAGGTCTTGATCCCCACCGGTGCGAAGAGCTGGAGGGGGGCGGTGCGCTCGTCGAGGCTGAGCGTCGTCAGCAGCCCTGCCAGCCCGTAGTAGTGATCCCCGTGGAGATGGGAGATGAAGATCGCCCGGATCTTCCCCCGGCGCAGTCCCACCCGCAGCATCTGCATCTGCGTCCCCTCCCCGCAGTCGAAGACGAAGATCTCCCCGTTGTACTGGAAGATCGTGGAGGAGAGACCCCGATGCAGGGTGGGCATTGCGGAGCTGGTTCCAAGAATGATCAGTTCCATATCGAGTCGTCATCCCCTCCTGTCGAGGCCGCGGCACACTTCATCGAGCGTTCGAAGCGCCACGGACGTCTTATGCCGTAGATCGAGAATTTCCTCCCGACCGCCCGAAAACCCGAATACCCGGCGGATTGACGCCGTCTCTTCCCCTGCGAAGGCGCGCGAGATCGTCGATGTCGCAAAATCGTGAAGCTCTCGGGCGATCGCCTCCGCGAGTCTCCCCGTCTCCCTTGCGGCTCCGCAGATCCGCCGCTGCCATCGCTTCGCCTCCAGGACGAGGACGACGAGGATCACCCAGAGGGGGAGGGTGTAGAGGAGCAAGGGGATCCGATGAGCGCCGCCGATCGTGAGGATGAGCGCTTCCTGTACCCCCATCACACTGCCAAAGACGAGGATCGTGAAACCGCGGGTGAGGAACGTCGCGGCATCGTGGCAGAGGGGGGTGAGGTAGTCGTTCTGAACGATCGCATCGATGCGTTGGGAGAGCGCCTCGATGGCGATCCTTTCCGTGAACGCCGGTGCGTAGCTCCGCAATCCTTCCGAGAGTGCCCGGCGAAAGGGGAGGAGGAGGAGGGAAGAGGGGGCCTCGCTCGCCACGACCCCCAAGATACCTGCTCGCAAGTGCGCCTCGCCGGCGAGGATCCCCCTCCAGGAGAGGGTTGCGCGCAGGAAGGGAGCGAGCGAACCGGCCAACCGATCGAGCCAGGCCCAGAGGAGTTCCTCGCTCCGTTCTGCGACCCGGAGGGTCAACGCCCTCCGCCGCCGGTCGAGGTCGGCCAGAGTCTCCTCGATCAATCGAGATTTCTCCTCGATCTCCTGCTGCTCCCGCGCCACCTTCTCCCGGATCGTTCCGATCACCCGTTTCGTGGTGGCCCGACGTGCCTCGAGGCGGTCGCGCTCTCCGATGGCCTCGATCATGGCCGTGAGATGGGCCTGGAACGCACGCCGCCCCCAGCGCCGATTCGTCTCTTCGTCGTAGGGGGGGAGCGAGGAGAGGGGATGAAGGGAGACGAACGCCTCGCCGAACTGCTCCCGCACGAAGTCGAGAAGGGCCTCCCGCTGGGCATCGTCGATCCGATCGATCTTGTTGAGCACCCCCAGGGTCTTCGTGCGGTACTCCGCGATCCGTTGGAGATACTCCCGGTCCTTTCGGGTGGCCGTGTAGAGGGGATCGAAGACCCATACGATCAGATCCGCACTCTTGAAGGCCGCGCTGGCCACCTCGCCATGGAGGGGGAAGACGGAGTTGAGCCCAGGTGCATCGACGAGGGTCATCCGCTCGAGGAGGGGATGGGGCAGCGTATGTTCCACCCATGCGATCCGCTCGGCCGACGCTTCGATGAAGGCGTCCCATTCCTCGGCCGGAAGCGTGGCATCGAAGGTCTTGCGCTCCCCACCGGCGAAGATCACGCGCCGCTCCTCCAGCGCACCATACGTGAAGAAGACCAGCGTCGCGGTCTTCGGCAAGCGGTCGGTTGCGCAGACCTCCCGCTCGAGGAGGGCATTGATGAGGGAGGATTTCCCGCTGTTGAAACATCCGAGCACGATCACGGTGAAGTTGCGGTCGAGCCGCCGGAGGAGATCGTGGACTTCGAGCGCCGGCCCGGCAAGGTGTGCCGCCTCGAGCGCATCGGATGCCCGCTGGAGCAAACGCTTCAGTTCGATCGGTTTCAAGGCTTGCATCGATTCCCGTCGGCCCAGAGAGATTTCTTCGTTCCGGTCAGGGGGATTTCCTGCGTCCAGCGGGGACGCGTTCCTCCCTTCGTTCCTGGATGGGACCGGAAGCAAAAATGGCGAAACACGAGCTTAGGGCATGCAAACCCGGATGTCAATCACGTGCCTCACCCGGCAGACCTCCAGGATCGACGGGATGCGCACCCCGGTTACGATTCCTCCTCCGGTGGTGAAAGGCGGGGAGAATCCTTCCCCTTTCCCAGATACTTCGCATCGACCGCCTCCATGATCCGTCGTTTCCGCTCGAAGGCAGGGAAATGTTCGAAAAGGATTTTCCGGAAGTTCGCGGGGGTCTCCGGAATCTCGGGGTGCTCGGCGAAGTACTCCTTCATGATCCGATAGAACGCCCCCTGGCCGTACTCGAAGTAGGCGTAGCACTCCGCTTCGATCTCTTCTTCGAGCCGGGATCGTTGCCATTTTTCACGGTAGCTCTCCTCCGTGGTGCGTTGCCGTTCCCGTTCGAGGTCACGGAAGGTCTCGTTCTGGCGGTTGTACTGTCGGAGAATCCGGAAGAAGTTCCGCATCATGAAGGAGACGAATGCCGCTTCGTCCAGCTTGTAGTCGTCGATCCCCCTGGGGAGAGTGCCTCGAAGGAGACGAGGGAATCGGGAGGTGGCCCGACGGAGCCACTCGGCCTCGATCCCGGTCTCGATCTGTTCCTGATAGGGGCTCACCCCCATCTTGAAGCGGTACCACTCCTTCTCGAAAAAGCGGCGAAGAACCCGCCGGTTCTTCCCGATCAGGAGGGTGGGGAGTTCCCGTTCGAGCCATGCGTAGAAGGCTTCTTCACTCTCCAGGAGTGCTTCGAGTTCATCGGGGGCCACCCCCGAACGAATCCATTGGCCGATCACGTTCTCCTCGTCGTTGCGGAACGTTTCATAGGAGATCAACGGGTGCGCCGCCTTGAGTTCGCGCACGAGGCGAAGGAAGTTCCAGGCCCTCCACAGGAGGAAGGAGGAGAGGGTACCGATCCCCAGCGCCAGAGCCAGCAGGGGAGCGATCGCGAGGAACGTCTCGAAGGTCTCGGCCAGGATCTGGAAGACGACCGCGATCGTGGCGCAGATGATGAGGAGCGAAAGGAGGGCGAAGAACGATCCTGCCGGCTCACGTCTCCCCCCCCCCCGCCGGCCGGAGGGCGTTGCGGGGGGGATCCCCCCCTCCTCGACGAGGAGGAGCCCCTTCTCTTCCCGCGGCGTCTCTCCCCGCGACAGATCCCCGCTCATCGTCCGCCTCCGTCGCCCCCTTTGCGCCTTCGGCGCCACCACGCCCCGATCTGGTCGGCGCAGAGGAAGAAGAAGAGAAGGGCCAGGAAGAAGAGATCGTCGAAGAGGAAGACGTCGATCGGGTCAGGGAGGAAGGCGTAGAAGATTCCACCGACGATGGCGGCACCCAAGCGCGCCTGCCTGGGGGGGAAGAGGCCCGCGCGCAGAAAGACGAAGGGGACGAGGAAGAGGAAGGTGAAGAGTTCTCCCACGAGGAAGAGGAAGCGCACCCCGGCAGACCACCGGTCGAACGCCTCGGCAAGGGGGAGGAGGAAGTCGGGAATCCCTGCGAGGCATACCGCAACACCCCGGACCCCACGATCGATCATCCTGCCTCCTTCCCTCTCCCCCGTCGTTCCTCCTGCCGGGTGGGGGACGCCAAGGGCTGCCCCAGAAAACTTGCCACCGCTCCTTCGATCGCATCGACCGCCTCGGGATGGAACCACACGATCTCGGGGTCCTTCCGGAACCAGGTGAGCTGACGTTTCGCGAAGCGCCGCGTCTCCCGTTGGATCGAGGCCACCGCTTCGGAGAGGGAACATTCCCCACGAAGATGGGCCACGATCTGGCGGTATCCGAGTGCCCGCAGCCCCGGGGCCTCAGGGGAAAGACCGCCGGAGAGGAGCCCCGCGACCTCGGCCACGAGTCCTCCTTCGATCATCCGTTCGACCCGTTCGTCGATCCGCCGGTAGAGTTCGTCGCGTGGCCGATCGAGCCCGATCACGAGACGAGGCCAGGAAGGGGGGGGGGAGGCCCGGTGCCGCGCATAGAGTTCGGAGGGGGGGAGACCGCTGGTGGCGTGGATCTCGAGCGCACGTACGATCCGGTACCGGTCGTTCGGATGGATCTCTGCCGCCCGCTGCGGGTCGATCCGGCGCAACCGTTCGTGGAGCACGGTGGTTCCGAGATGCGCAGCCTCCTCGATCAGGGCCCGGCGGCGTTCCGGATCCACGGCAGGAAGCGTAAAGAGCCCGAAACGCAGGGCCCGCAGATAGAAGGGAGCACCCCCCACGAAGAAGACCCGCCCTCCCCGCTGCTCGATCTCCTTTGCCGCGGCCCGGGCTTGTTCGACGTACCAGGCCGCATCGACCTGTTCCGCCGGGTCGAGGATGCCGAGAAGATGATGCGGAACTTCCGCCTGCTCCTGCCGGGAGGGCTTGGCCGACCCGATGTCGAGTCCCCGATAGACCTGCACCGCATCGACGCTGATGATCTCGCCGGAAAAGCGCTTCGCCAGCGTGATCGACAGGGTCGTTTTCCCCACCGCGGTCGGGCCGGTGATGATGACGTTGGGCCGCATATCCCTGATCTTACCAGAGAGCCCCCCCAAAGATCAACCGCACGACCGGCTTGTTCTTCGGTCCCGGCACGATCGGAGCACCTTGCGAGGTGCCGTCTCCTTCATGGAGGGGTGATGCCTTCCCGTTCGAAGCGGACGATATGGATCAGGACGGCGGTATCGGGGATCACCTTTCCCTGGCGCAGGAGGGGGCCGAGTTCGATCGTGCGGGGGAGGGGGGGCGTTCCTGAGCGTTCGACGCGG
>CAZTSL010000080.1:0-13419 GCA_964616915.1 uncultured bacterium | reverse complement strand
AGAGCCCCCCCAAAGATCAACCGCACGACGGGCTCTTTCCTCGACCCCGGCACGATCGGGACACCTTGCGACGTGCTCTGCCTCCCTCATGACGGAGTGATGCCTTCCTGCTCGAAGCGGACGATGTGGATCAGGACGGCGGTATCGGGAACGACCTTTCCCTTGCGCAGTAGCGGGCCGAGTTCGATCGTGCGGGGGAGGGGGGGCGTTCCTGAGCGTTCGACGCGGATCTCGATGCGGCCGCTGCGCAGCATCTCGTCGCGCAGGAGTTCGAAGAGCCCGTCGATCGTGAAGGGTTCGGCCTGTGCGGTGGTGAGTTCCCTTGGTTCACCGAAACGACCGTTGGGTTCGCGGTAGCGCACGGTGGCGTAGATGATCGCCCCCCGATGGACGGTGACGTCGTTTCGTCGAACATCACTGCCGCGGATCACATCGACGGTAATGTGGTAGCCCCCGATGTGGGCTTCCCGCCATTTCGCCTCGGCTTCTGCGATGAGCGTCTCCGAGACCCGCTCCATCCTTCTTCCGAGGGGCACCGTCATTTCTCCGGGGAGAGGGGGAGCACTTCCAGTTCCTCGACGGGGGTTCCATCGCTCCATCTCCCCATGAAGCGCTGTTGCGGCGTTGCGCCCAGGGCATATTCGCGATTTTTCCCCTGGTAGAAGGCCGCGTCACAGAGGGCGTCGAAGAGTTTCCAGTATCCGTAGAAATCGAGGGCATCGACCGAGGCGTTCTCCCGGCCCTCGAGGTCCGGGGGGGCGGCTGCGGGATGTTGACCCCTTCTCCTGCGGCGCAGGCGCTGGAGGAAACGGCCTTTGGCACCGGTCATCGTCTTCTCCCCGCTGTCGAAGGCGGGGTCGAGGGCCGCCGGGGAGTAGTGGTTCGCGATCAAGGGGGGAGAACCATGATCGTCGGAGTGGATCACGACGAGGTTCTTGTTCGCAGGTGGGACACTCGTCGTTTCCTGGCAGATCCTCCGCGCATCGATGTCGCGCACGACCCGGTCGCGATCCCCGACCACGCAGAGGAGGAGGAGGTCGGCGGGGACACGGCCGAGATCCTCGAGGGGGATGGAGAAACGCTCCGAGGGGTTCCAGGAACGCCCCGGTTGGACCACCATGAGGGCACGGGGCCGGGGAAGCTGCCCCGCTTCGGAAAGCGCTGCCACGTTCGCCGCGATGTTCCCCCCTGCCGAATGCCCCACGATCGCGAATCGCTCCAGATCGGGCCGCACCGGCGCGGCGGTCGTCAACCATCCGATCGCCTCCTTCACCGAAGCGACCGCGTTCGCCGTGAAGGTCGTGGGGGGGGTCCGATTGTCCGCCTGGTAACGGGGATAGATCACGATCGCGCCCCGTTGGACGATATGGGCGATCCACGCCCCGTACACCTTGGGATTCACCGCCGTCCAGCCGTGGAGGAAGACGATCACCGGCGCGGAAGGGGGGCGGGGATCGTCGGGGAGGAAGACCCGGTATTCCCCGTTTCCCTCCCCGAAACGGTACTTCATGACCTTGGCGTGCCGGTGATTCGGGCTTCCCGGTCCCGCCTCCGGAGGACCCGGAGGATGCACCCCACCCGAAGGGGAGGAGGAAAGGGTGACCCCCCAAAGGAGGAGGAAGAGGGGAAGAAAGATCGTCGAACGAAGGTTGCACCGGGTCTTGCCGCTCACTTCTCGCTCCTCCTTACGCATGCCCGTGGCAACCGGATCTCCGTTGCATGCCGGGCTGCCCCGATCTGGAATTCGCCGAAGTTCCCCCTGTGGGTCTTCATCCCCTCCCCCAGATCACACGGGAGCATTCCCTCTGCCCCGGCTCACCCCTGGGTTTGCGGGTCTTCCCTCCGCTCCTCATCCGGTGTGGAAAGGAGGGGCGTGGTGTTGGAGGACGACGATCGGCGCCGGCTCTCCAGGAATATCCGTGCGATTTCGAGATCCTCGGCGGTCTTGATGATGTGTCCTGCCATCCGGCGGATCGGATGGACCCCCACGCGTCCGGCGAAGGTCGCGCACCGTCCTGCGGCGCGGGCCGCCAGATAGGTCGATCTTCGCCATCCCGTAATGCTCCATGTCACCCGTTGCACGGGACGGAGGTTCTGGGAGTTCTCCTTCCGGTCGAAGGAGAAGTTGACCGGTTGCTCTTCGTAGAGGCATTCGATCTGCTCGTTGACGACGCTCAGGAGGACATCGAGGTTCCGTGTCTCCATGTCGGCCACGAATTCCCGGATCTCCTCGGCCGTCAGGAGGGGGGCGATCGAGTGGACCTGGAAGAGGAGGTCGCAAGGATGGGCTTGCAGGAATTCCTCGACGTACTCTTCGCTCGTGGCCTGGTCGTTGGCCAGGTGTGCGGGGCGCTGGTGGAAGGGTACCCCCGCTTCCCGGGCGATCTCGCCGAACCGGGGGTGCTCCGAGTTGACCCAGACCTGATCGAAGATCCCGGCCTCGAGGGCTTTCCGGATCGCATGGACGATGAGGGGGAGGCCATCGAGTTCCTGGAGATTCTTCCGCGCCAGCCGCTGGGAGCCCATCCGGGCCGGAATCATCGCGATCTTCATCGACGGTGCTCCTAGAGTGCAAAGATGGCGCCCTGCCAGGGGGCGAGCGTGATCGTCACGCGGTTTCCCGTGACTGTGATCCGCTTTCCGGAGAGTTCGTCGGTCAGGGTGCGGCCATCGGGAATCCCCGTCCCCGAGAGATCGACGGTGACGGTCCGCTCCACCCCGCTGCGGTTGAGGGCTACGACGAGCTTGTCGGTCAGCATCGTCCGTGCATAGACCCAGACGTCCTCGTCGCTGGTGAGGAGGGGGATGCGGCTGCCGCGCGAGAGCGCCTTGTGGGCCCTGCGGATCTGCCCGAGCGCCTGGAGGTGGGCCAGGACCTCCCCGGCGAAGGCACCGGGATCCTCCCAGTTCATCATCCGCCGGTTGTCCGGATCACCGGCACCCGGCAGGCCGATCTCGTCACCGTAGTAGATGAGGGGAACCCCCTGGATCGTCATCAGAAAGGTGAAGGCCAGCTCGAGCCGCTGATACGGTTCGTGCCAGGTGGGCGCCTGGGGGGGATCGGTCCACCCCTGCTCCTTGGCACCGTTGCCCCACACGTCCGCGATGTCGCCGGCTGCGTGGGAGATGAAGCGGGGGACGTCCTGGTTGCCGAGGAAGTTCGACATGATCGCCTGAGCGCCGTAGTAGTCCTCGGTCTGGCTCAACACCGCCTCGAGATCGGGAATGTTGCGCTCGTCGCGCGCAAAGGTGCGCACGATGTCCCAGTAGAGGGGGAAGTCGAACTGACCGGTCAGGCGGTCTTCACTCACGTGTTCCCGGATCACGGTCTGGTTCGACGTTCCACTCCAGTCCCAGTCCCCCACGAAGGTCTCCCCCACGAGATAGAACTGCACCTGATCGGTCTCGATCTCCTCACGGATCCGGGCGCGCAGATGCTCCTCGAAGACCGGCTCCATGTGCTTGACCGCATCGATGCGGAACCCATCGATGTCGAACGTCTTGATCCAGAAGAGCGCGTCCTCGACGAGGGTGTGGAGGGCATCGGGATGGCGGTAGTCGAGGTCGGGGAGATAATCCATGAACCAGCAGCCGATCGGGTTCGTGTTCCAGGAATCGCCGTCGCCGCACCAGTCGAAGGGGTTGATCCAGTCGGGGTGGAGCCGATTGTAGACATGCTCGCTATGGACGTGGTTGGCGGTGAGATCGAAGAGAATCCGGATCCCCCGGTCATGGGCGGCTTCGATCAGGTCCCGTAGCGCTTCCTCGCCGCCGAAACGGCTCTCCACCTCCCGCGGCGCCGAGGGCCAGTAGCCGTGGTAGGGTGCGTAGAGCCTTCCGTCGTCGCCATATTCGGCGTGGTCGATGTTCTCGATCACGGGGGAGAGCCAGATCGCGTTGACGCCCAGGTCGTCGAAGTACCCCTCCCGGATCTTCCGGGTGACGCCGGCAAAGTCCCCCCCCTGGTTGTTCGAAGGGAAGGGAACCCCTTCGAGACGATCGTCGTTGCCGGGATCGCCGTCGAGGAAGCGGTCCGTGAAGACGTTGTAGAGGATCGCGTCGCGCCAGTCGAAGGGGGTCCGTTCGATCCAGACCGGGACGTAGCGATCGAGCGCGCTTCTGCCCGAGAGGCTGCGGGCCGAGAAACGGAGGGTGTGTTTCCCCTCCGAGAGGCTGCCGAGTCGAAGGTCGAAGACCCGCTCGAAGGGATCCCAGCCCGGATCCCGAAGCGGCCGGCCCCCCTCGGTGACCGTGAGGCTCTCCTCGTCGGGCCCCTTCCCGTCGGCGCCATCCTGATAGTGGACCACGACCTCCACCCGCCCCGCCGGATCGACGGAGAGGGAACGCAGGAGCAGCCGCGGCCGGTTGCAGTCGGGCATGGCCCATTCGCTGTTGAGGAACCCGCCGCTCCAGGCCCGGTAGGGATTCTCCGGGTCGAGCCGCCAGTCGGAGCCGTTGACGACGAATTTGTACTGATGGTACCCGGCCGGCAGTTCGATCGCGGCCGTATAGACACCGTCACCGTCGTCGTCACGCATCGGGTCGGCCGTGGGGGACCATCCGTTGAATTCCCCGGCCACGGAGATCTGGGTGACGTTCTCGCCGCGGGCGTCGTAGCGGAACTCGGCCAGGCAGCTCACGTTCGGATGGACCTTCACCCGAAGGTCGGTCGATGCGGTGGCGCCTCCCGTCCCTTCCGCCGTGAAGGTGATCGTCACCTCGCCGGCGAAGGTGGCCGCAGCGGTGAGCGTGGCCACGTGGGTCCGCTCATCGATGGCGGCGGCCACGGTACCGGGGGAATCTCCCGTCGCCGCCAAGGCGACCCCACTGCCCCCTCCCCGGAGATAGGCATCGAGATCGATCTCGGCGACCCCCTTCTGCGAGAGTCCGAGGGGGGGGATCTCCTCCCAGCGCGGTGTTCCCCCGCACCCTCCCGGTCCCGAAAGGAAGGCCAAGAGGAGGGCCATGCCCCCCATCCATGCGATCACATTCCCCCAGCGGTTCATCCGATGTCTCCCCTCGAAGTGTCAGGGACATCCGTGAGGGGACGCCGCCCCCCCGTCGCGCCCCCTCCCCGAGGTCCCTGAAATCCAGAACCCTTCTGGAGCGTATCGTAGTCCTTCCACGGCAGTGCGTCAATCCCCCTTGCATCCGCGAAACGGATGAGCAACACCGCGAGACGCTTCTCCATCTCTTCCCTCTACTTCGGGTGTACCGCCGGGGTCACGTTTTCGGGCGTTCAGGGGAGTTGTTCGAGTGCCACGTCCGGGACGTTCCTGAAGTGGTGGGCGCCGACGGCCGCCTCGTAGGCCGCCATCGTATTCTCCGGCGCCTGCGAGGAGAAACCGACGACGAGAAGAATACCAGAGAAGGATGCGGAACGGGTCCGATTGGGAATCACGGCGGATCCCGCCTTTCGGAGGTCTCCGGTCCGGAAGGACCGGGAGCCGTCTCTCTACTTTCCGTTGGGTTTGTCGTTGTTCGGTTTCGACGTAGACTTGAGCGCCTCGGAGAAACGAGTGAGGCGCTCGACGACCCGGCCATAGACGGAGTCTTTGGGGTAGTTGCCCTCTTGATCCGGTTTACCGGCTGCAACCCCGGTGAGGATCTCGATCCCCTCCTCCACCGTTTCGACCGCCCAGACGTGGAATCTTCCCCGTTTCACGGCCTGGACGACATCCTTGCGAAGCATGAGGTTCTTGACGTTGCTCTTCGGGATGACGACCCCCTGTTTTCCGGTGAGTCTTCGGGCCTTGCAGAGGTCGAAGAATCCTTCGATCTTCTGGTTGACCCCGCCGATCGCCTGGATCTTGCCGTGCTGGTTCACCGAACCGGTGACGGCGATCCCCTGGTCGATCGGGAGATCGGAGAGGGCGGAGAGGAGTGCGTAGAGTTCGGTGCTCGAGGCGCTGTCTCCATCGATCGGGGCGTAGTTCTGTTCGAAGACGAGACGCGCGCTCAGATTGAGGGGACGTTTCGCTGCGAAGCGGTCCATCAGGAAGCCGGCGAGGATCATGACCCCTTTGCTGTGGAGTGCGCCGCCGAGTTTCGCCTCTCGTTCGATATCGACGATGTTGCCCCGGCCGGGGGAGACGGTGGCCGTGATCCGGTTCGGTCTTCCGAAGCGGTAATCCCCCGCCTGATAGACCGCGAGACCGTTGATCTGCCCGACCGCGCTTCCCCGGGTATCGATCAGGTAGGTCCCCCGCACGATCGCCTCCTGGATGCGGTCCTGGAGCAGGCCGGAACGGAAGCGGTGCTCGGAGATCGCCCGTTCGATGTGGGACGCGCGAATCAGCTTCGCGTTCGCCTTGCGCGCCCAGAAATCGGCCTCCTGGAGGAGATCGGAGAGCTTTCCGAAATGGGTGGAGAGTTTCTCCTGATCGTCCGCTTCCCGGGCCGCGAACTCGAGGAGACGCACGACCCCTTTCCGATCGAGGTGGCGCAGCCCCTGCTTCTCGCAGAAGGCGCAGAGGAAGCCGAGGAATTCCCGGATGTTGTCGCTCGTGTTCTCCATGCGGGTGTCGAAATCCGCCTTCACCTTGAAGAGTTCCCCGAAATCGGCGTCGAAACGGTAGAGGAGGTGGTAGTAGAGGGAGGGGCCCACGAGGATGATCTTGAGGTCGAGGGGGATGGGGTCGGGGGAGAGGCTCTTGACCGTGGAGAACCCCATCAACTCCGCCGGTTCCTCGATGCGGACCGCGCGGGATCGCAACGCCCGCTTGAGCGCCGGCCAGGAGAAGGGGGATCGCAGCAGGTTCTCCACCGGAATCACGAGATAGCCGCCGTTGGCACGGTGCAGGGCCCCGGACTTGATCATCGTGAAGTCGGTGTAGATCGCGCCCAGATGGGTCTCCTTCTCGATTCTGCCGAAGAGGTTGAGATAGGTGGGGTTCTCCTCCACGATGACGGGGGCTCCCTTCTGGTCGCTGTGATCGACGAGGAGGTTGACGCGGTACTTCCGGTAGGGGAGGTCCTCGCTCCATGGGGGAGCGATCGGCGTGCCCTCCCGCTTCCCCTCCCCGTTTTGCTTCGGGGGCGCCTTCAGGGTGGCGACGTTTGCCACGATGTCGTTTTCCACGGCCTTCAGGAAGGCGAGGACTTCGGGAAGGTGGGCGTACTTCTCCTCGAGGTCATCGATCCAGATCCCCACGATGTAGCGTGCGATCTGTTCGTCGAGTCTCTGGAGATCCTCGAGGATGCGCTGTTCGATCCGGTAGATCTCCTTGAGCACCCGTTGCGTCTCTCCTTCGAGTTCCCGTCGTTTCTCCTGGATCGCGGTCTGTTCGGCCTCGGGGAGCTGCCGGAAGGCTTCTTCCGGGAGGGGGCGGCCCTCCTTGAGGGGGATGAGCATCAGCCCGTAGGGGGTCGATTGGAGGAGAAAGTTCGCTTCCCGGGCCTTGCGGTTGAGCGTCTCGACGAGTGCTTCCCGCTCTCGGGCATGGCGTTTGACGATCTCCTCCCGTTTCTTGGCGTACTCCTCCCGTTCGAAGGCTTTCGGGAGTTCGACCCGCAGGTTCTCCTCGATCGTGCGCATCTCCCGCTGGAAGCGCCGTCCCTCCCCGGCTGGTAGTGCGATCGGCCGGGGATGGTCGGGATCCTCGAAGTTGTTGACGTAGCACCAGTCGGAGGGTGTTTTCCGTTTCGCCACGCGTTCCTCGAGGAAGGCGAGGGTGGCGGTCATCTTTCCGATCCCTTCGGGACCGGCCACGAAGATGTTGAATCCGTGCGCGTCGATCTCCAGGCCAAAATCGAGGGCCGTAACCGCGCGCTCCTGTCCTACGATCCCCCGATAGGCGAGGAGCTGGCGCGTGGAGGTGAAGTGGAAGTCGTCGAGTGAGAAGGTCCGGCGAAGCGAGGATGCCGGAAGTGGTTCGATCATGAGCGGTTCCTCTCTTCCGTGCGTTCGAGCATGGCAACGAAGGGGCGTAGATGAAGTGAATCAACCTCAACATTGACATTCAACGAAGGATCGCATCTCCCGTGAGCGAGAGGACATGTGCGTTGAAGGCATCAGGCGTGATCGAGAGGTTCGTGAGGATGACCGGCAAGTCGAGGTAGGAGAACTCGAGGGACTCGAGATAGGCCTCCACATCGGCCATCTGAAGGTCGATCAGTTCGGCCATCGCCGCTTCGGATGCGGCCTCGACTTCCTCCGGAAGGCTGTCGATGCCCAGCAGATCGTAGGTGATCGTCGATTTCCCGAAGGTCGCGTCGAAACGAATCGTCTCCCCATCGGCGATCGGATCGAGGTCGAGCGGAAGGAGGGCAGAGATCGCCGCCTCGAAAGTGAAGATCGAGCCATCCGCCTCCACGATCCGGAACGTTCCAATCAGATCGCCGACGCGAAGCTCGAGGAGGAAGGGGGGATTCCCGGCCGCCACCATCGGCGGAAGACGTGGATCCGTGGACCCCGTGATCTCCGGATCGGACCAGAGTGGCTCGTCCTCCAGGTGGAAGATGCCGCCCTCCCAAAGCGCAAAGAGCGCCGCGTTGAAAAAGTTGTCGGAGATCTTGAACCCGAAGGTGGGAGCGGTATCGAAACGGTAATCGGCCGGCATCGTCGCCACCCCTGGATTCTCCGGCACCCGCTCGTCCACGGGATAGGCCGTATCGATGGAGAAGCCGACCGACACGGTTCCCTCCGGGATCGTCAGCGAATCGTAGTCCACCATCACCTCGTAGGGAACCCCCGACACCGAGATCTCGTAGCTCAGATCGAGGTCGTTCAGTGCTTCGGAGAGGGCAGGCCCCAGATCGTAGCGGATGAAGTCGCGGATCTCCGCTTCGATGAACGCCTCCATCTCCGCGGCCAGGTCGTCTTCGAAGAGATCGATGAGCCAGTCGTAGAAGGAATTGTCCGCATCGACATTCACGTAGGCGCCATTGGCCTGCACGAGGACGTTCGTGAAGGTGGCCGCAAGGTCACCGTTGGCGTCGATCGAGAGGTGACCGTCGGCAGTGGCGGTGACATCGGTAAAGGAGGCATACCCTGTCAGGCCCACGCGATCGGAGAATCCCCCACAGTACCACTCGAGGTCGTAGAACCCCCATCCATCCACCCAGAGTCGCGGCTGCACGAGACGCGCCGTGCTGTAGATCCGCCCTCCGGTCACGGAGAAGGAGAGATCGAAGCTCGTGTGCGTGTAGGCCGTGGCGTTGCCGTAGATTTCCCATCGTTCGAGGCAATCCGCGTCTCCCGATTCGTGGACGATCGGGTTTTGCGAGAGGAGTTCGGCTTCGACCGCCTCCGGGGTGACGAGTCCCTCGAGATCGTCGGCCAGGAGATCCCAGCTCCCCTGGTTGACGAGGACGTGGATCGAATCGTGGAGTGTCTCCGTGGCAAGATCGGTGAAACGTGTCGCCGAGATCAGGGAGACGTGGGCCACGTCGGTGCGGCGAAGCCGGTCCTGGGCGGAGACGGGGATCGTGGAGAGGCCCTCGGCTACCTCGACCTCCGCGGAGAAGCGCACGCCTCCCTCCCGGCTGCACGGGGTCAAGCGGGCCAGGGCCGAGCCGACCCGCACGGAGGCGATCGGAACGTGCCGTTGGCTCGGAAGGACGCTGCCGGAGACCTCGACGCGCGTTTCCGTGAGGAAGCTTCCCCGTAGCGGCGTCTCGATCTCGACCGAGGGGAAGGCCACGCCCGAGGTGCCGTCGCAGTCGATATCGACGTAGCCATCGCAGTCGTTGTCGACGCCGTCGCTCGTCGTCTCGGGGAAGAGTTTCCCCTCCCGTGCACCGGGGAAAACCGATGGATCGTGGTCGTTGCAATCCCCCCCCTTCCGGAGGAAGTCGCACCCCACCCCTTCCCCGTTCGGCTGGGAACAACTCGTCACCGGACGCGCTTCGTCGCCGAAGCCATCGTGATCACAGTCGGGATACCAGACACACGGGCGCGGGACTTGCGCGTTTGCCGCGCCGGTGAGGAACGCCGCGAAGATCCCGGCGACAGCGACCCCGATCATCCTCATCCTTTCGCTCCTCGACCGCTTGAACATCTTGAAAGTCCCCCCGAACATCTTGAAAGCCCCCCCGAACATCTTGAAAGCCCCCTCGAAACCGGAAGAATCTCCTTCCCTTCCCCATCAATGTAGCAGAAAGCACCCTGGGGGGCAAGGATCACCAGGCAGGGCAATCGCTCCCAAAGTCTCACGCTGGCGAGGTGCGCCCAGAACGGATCAGGGCCCCGGCAAAGTCGTGAATCCTCCTGGTATCCGGTGAGATGGGCGGGGAACCGACGCCGCTGTCCACGTTGTCGCACGATCTGGCGCCGCTGTCCATGTTGTGGCATGATCGGGGGGATGAGGATCGCGCCCTGCTCGTCAACGCAGCACGTTTCCTCATCCTGCCGTGGGCGCGCCGCCCCCCCCCTGGCCTCGCGGGTGTTGGCGGCCGGCCTGCGGCCCCTGAGCGAGGCGTGGAGAGGGACAGGCGCCTCTCCGCTCCTCCTGCCCTCGGCGCGACGGCCAATCCCCGGGCTCCGGAGCCGGACTTTGCCGGGGCCCTGAATCTGGCCCGCGCCGGTCTGCCGCGCGGGGCGGCTTGCAAGATATCCTCCATCCGGTATCCTACACGGCCATGACGCCTCGAAACGGCTGGAGAGAGAATTTCCGTCTGGTCGTCCGCTTCCTTTCGACGTACGCGCGGCGGCATCTGCGGCACTATGCCCTGGGCCTCCTGGCGCTGCTCGCCACGAATGGCCTCGCCGTCTCGATTCCGCAGTGGATCAAGGAGGCGATCAACCAGCTCGGGACGGGAGCGGAGGGGCGGGTCGTGCGCGCTTGCCTGGCGATCATGGGGGCGAGCGTGGCGATCGTCGTCGTGCGGACCCTCTCGCGGGTCTGCTTCTTCAATCCGGGGCGAGCGATCGAGTTCCGGGTCAAGAACGATCTCTTCGCCCATCTGCTGCGCCAACCCCAACGCTTCTACGACCGGATGGGCGTGGGGGACATCATGTCGCGGATGACGAACGATCTCATGTCGCTGCGTGCGATGATCGGGTACGTCTCCTTGCAGATCTTCAACGTCTCGATCTCGATCGTGCTGGCGCTCTCGAAGATGTTCGCCATCGATCCGTGGCTCACGCTCGCCTGCATCGTTCCGCTCGGGGGATCGCTCCTCGTGCTTCGTTACGCCCTTTCTCGGGCCCTGCGGCTGATGCGGCGCTCGCAGGAGGAACTCTCCGAACTCTCCGAGGCGATCCTCGAGACGTACCATGGGATTCCGGTGATCCGGGGATTCGGTGTGGAGCCTGCGTTCCTTGCCCGCCTCGACCGGAAGAACCAGGCGTACGTGGTGACGAACCTTCGTCTCGCGAAGATTCGTGCCTTTCTGATCCCGATCGTGGGGGTGGCTGCGAACTTCTGCGTGGGGGGGCTTCTTCTCTGGGGAGGGCGTGGGGTGATCGCGGGGAGGATGAGTGTGGGGGATATCGCGGCCTATGCAGCGTATCTGGCGATGATCGCCACCGCGCTCACCTCGCTCGGCTGGGTGATCAATGCGTTGCAACGGGGTTTTCTCGCATTGGTGCGGATCTACGAGATCTTCGACACCGAACCGGAGGTCACCCCTTCCGATCCGGAGGCCACGGCACGCTTCCTGGAGCGCGCCGGGGGGGGGATCGGAATCCGGGTGTCGCATCTGAGCTTTTCTTACCCGAATCAGCGGGGGCGCCGCCAGGCCCTCGTGGACCTCTCCTTCGAGATCGCCCCGGGACGGGTCGTTGGCATCTTCGGGATGACGGGGAGCGGGAAATCGACGCTCCTGCGTCTGCTGGCCCGGATCTACGATCCTCCTGCCGGTTCGATCTTCCTCGATGGGATCGACATCACCCGCATCGATCCCGGATCGTTGCGCCGTCATCTCGTGGTTGCGCCTCAGGTCCCCTTCCTCTTCTCCCAGACGATCCGGGAGAACGTCGCCTTCGGGGATCCCGAACGCAAGGGGGAGGAGGGGGCGATCGTTGCTGCGCTTTCCGCCGCTGCCTTCACGGAGGACCTCCAGGCGCTCCCGGAGGGGCTCGATACGGTCGTCGGGGAGCGGGGGGTCACCCTTTCGGGGGGACAGCGCCAGCGTATCGCCCTGGCCCGAAGTTTCTTCCGCGGGGGGAAGCTCTTCCTCCTCGACGACGTCCTCTCCGCGGTCGATCAGACCACGGAGGAGCGGCTCATCGCGGAGATCTACCGGCAGATGGGGGAGGATGCCACCCTCGTCATCACATCTCACCGCCTCTCCGTACTCCAGCGGGCCGACGAGATCCTCGTCCTCGACCAGGGGCGCCTCATCGAGCGAGGGACGCACGCGCAACTCGTGGAGAAGCCCGGCCTCTACCGGGATGCCTGGCGGTACCAACAGATCGTGGTGGAGGTGTGATGCAGCGCTGGTCCGACGATTTCAAGCTCCTGGCCCGTTTCTGGCCCTATGCGCGTCCCGACCGCAAGCACTTCTTCCTCGCGCTCGTTGCGATCCCCCTGGCTTCCCTGGCCACGCTCGTGCAACCCTATCTCCTCAAGAAGGGGATCGACGACTACATCCTCGTAGGGGACCGGGCAGGGCTCACCCTCATCGCGTTCCTCTTCTTCGGGACGATCTGTCTCGAGTACCTCTTTCGTGCCGTTCAGATGTTCGGCTTGCAGGTGGTGGGGCAACGATCGGTGGGACGGTTGCGCAATGCGATCTTCGCGCACGTCCTTCGTCTTTCTCAGCGTTACCTCGACCGGCATCCGACCGGTGCGCTTCTCACCCGCAGTACGACGGATGTAGAGGCGCTCTCCCAGACGCTGGCGATGGGGGTCGTGTCGATCGTAGGGGATCTCGTCACGCTGGTGGGGATCGTGGTGGCGATGCTCTGGCTCGATCTTCGGCTCAGTCTTCTCCTCCTCGTCCTCGTTCCCCTCCTCGTTGCGATCATCGAGTTCTTCCGGCGGCGGCAGAAGGGGCTTTTTCTCACGATCCGCAAGTCGCTGGCCACCCTCAACGGCTATCTTCAGGAGCAGCTCTCCGGGCGGGAGGTCGTGCAGCTCTTCGGTCACGAGAAGGAGAGTCTCTCGACGTTCAAGTCGCTCAACCACCGTTTCTTTTCGGCCTACACCTGGGCGAACTTCTTCGACGCACTCCTCTATTCCGTGATGGAGGCGCTCTCGGCGTTCACGATCGCGGTGATGCTCTGGTTCGGTGCGGGGTGGCATCGGGAGGGGTATCTCAGCCTGGGGCTCCTGGTCGCCTTCATCGAGTACATCCAGAAGCTCTTCATTCCGATCAAGGAGTTCTCCGCGAAGTTCACCACGATGCAGCAGGCGACCACGGCGCTCGAACGGATCTTCGATCTTCTCGAGACCCGAGATGTCGTGGCGGAGGGGGCGGTCGTCCTCGATGAGGGGGGGGAGGTGACCGCCCGGATCTACTCGGTGGCGGGCC
>CAZTSL010000079.1:0-23210 GCA_964616915.1 uncultured bacterium | reverse complement strand
GCTCGCCCGCCGCTCGCGTCGCAAGGCGATTCGTGAAGCCCTGCTGCCCGCCGAGGGGACGAGCGCGCGGGTCGGACCAGGCGATGCCACGGCCCTCATGGAATTCACGAACCAGCACTGGCGGCCCGAGGCGGCTCAGGCGCGAAGCCCGAGTCTGGCCCGGCTCCGGGTGTTCCTGAAACGGCTTTCCCAGCGGGGAATGGACGGATGCTGAACCCCATCACCTACACCGAACGGGTGGTCGGCGACTTCCTGCGCTACCAGCTCACGACGTACCCCTTTGCCGACCAGGCTCTCCACGACCAGATGCGGCGGCTGCTCAACCTCGAGGCGACGCGCGCGACACCGCTCCTCAAGGGGCCCTACATCAGTCTGAGCCGGTCGTTCCGCAAGGGGACGAGGGTCGCGGATCTCGTCGCCGAAGGGATCCTCCACCCACACCTCGCGAACCTGGCTCCCCACCCGCGCGTGTACGGGCATCAGGAGCGCGCGATCCGCGCGATCGCGGCCGGACGAACGACCCTCGTCTCGACCGGCACGGGCTCGGGGAAGACCGAATGCTTCCTCTACCCGATCATCAGCCGCTGCCTGGCGCTGCGGGACGAAGGAGCGCCGGCAGGGATCGTGGCGGTCCTCGTCTACCCGATGAACGCGCTCGCAGAAGACCAGCTCGGCCGCCTGCGCGCCCTCCTCGCCGGCACGGGCGTCACCTTCGGGATGTACATCGGCAAGACGCCGGAGCGCAGCGAAGACGTGCCCGGCACCCGCCTCCCCGCCGGGGCCTCCCGCGCCGACTACCGGAAAGCCCTCGAAACCGCCCGCCGGGAGAAACGCTCCCAGGCGGTCCATCCCCCGGAGGAGCGCGTCGCCCGCGACGAGATGCGCACCCCCGGACAACAACCGCGCATCCTCCTCACGAACGTGAAACAGCTCGAACTCCTCCTGACGCGGCAGAAGGACGTGGAACTCTTCGACGGCGCCCGCCTCGAGTTCCTGGTCTTCGACGAGGCGCACACCTTCAGCGGCGCCTCGGGCGCGGAGACGGCCTGTCTCATCCGGCGCCTGCGCGCCTACTGCGGACGCGGCCCGACAGAGACGGCCTGTATTGCCACCTCGGCGACGATCGCGGACCCCGATCGCGGACCCGAGGCGGGCCGAACGTTCGCCGCCCGCTTCTTCGGCGTTCCCGCGGAGGCCGTCACGCTCGTGGGGGAGGAGTACGAGCCCGACCTCTGGGCGCCACGGCGCACACTGCCAGGCCCGCTCCCCGGAGACCCCGCGGTGCAACTGCGCACCGTGCTCGACGCGGTGGCCGGCGTGGAGAAGGATCCCCCCTCCGGCGAAGCGGTCCGCGTCCTGCAGAGCGTCTTCCAGGCGATCACGGGAACCCCCCTCGATGCGGCCCGCTGGCAGGAGAGCCTCTACGAGCGGCTGGCGGCGAACGCGCTCGTGTACCAGATCGCGGAGGCCCTTCGCACGCCCCGCGCGCTCGCCGATCTCGTCGAAGAACTCTCCCGAGCGGTGGGTCGCGCCGTCCCCGAGGAGGAGATCCTCGTGTGGCTCGCGCTCGGCGCCATCTCCCGGAAGGAGGGACGCCCACTCCTGCGGCCGGTGGTCCACGCCTTCGTGCGCGGCGTGGGGGGCGCGGTGGTGACGTTCCCCCCCGAGCAAGGAGGACCGAAACTCTGGCTCTCGGCCGAGGACGCGGCCACCAGCGGCACCGGTCTCTACCGGCTCCCCGTCTCGAGCTGCACGACGTGCGGACAGCACTACTTCGTCCATCACGTGGCCGACTTCCACTTCACCCGGAACCGGCCGGAAGGGGGGGAAGCGGTCGAGGAACGGGTCGTCTGGCACCCCCTCGACCCCGGCCAGGGCGGAAACCGCCTCCTCCTCGTGGACCATCTCGTCACCGACGACGTGGCGGAGGAGGAGGAAGCCGAAGAGGAAAGGACGGGAGAGAACACACCGACACCACGCCGCTGGGGCACCCCGATCTTCCTCTGTCGATTCTGCGGCGCCCTGCACCCCAAGGAGCGCCCCTCCTGCGACGGCTGCGGGCGCAAGGGCGACCTGGTGGGGCTCGTCGCGGTGCACCAGAAAGCGGAGAAGCCGGGCCACCTCGCCCGCTGCGTCACGTGCGGCGCACTCGGACGCCAGCGGATCGGCCTCTTCCGCGAACCGGTGCGCCCGGTACGCGCCGTCACGGTGTCGGACGTCCACGTGCTCGCCCAGAACATGCTCCACTACGCCGAGAGACGGCGCCTCCTCGTCTTCGCGGACAACCGCCAGGACGCCGCCTTCCAGGCGGGGTGGATGCAGGACCACGCCCGCCGCTACCGGCTGCGCGCGCTGATCCACGAGCGCCTGCTCCAGGGCCCCGTGTCGGTGGGAGACCTCACCGCCCATCTCGACGATCGGCTCGAGCAGGACGACGACCTCTCCCGCGCCCTCGTGCCCGAGGTCTGGCGCGTTCACCGCAAGGAGGCGGAGGGACTCCGGCACGGCGAAGAACGCCGGCGCTTCCTCCGCATCCAGGTGCTCCGCGAGATCGCAACGAGCATGCGCCAGCGGATCGGCCTCGAGCCGTGGGGCCGGCTCCTCGTGGAATACGCGGGTCTCTCGGCCGACCTCCCCTTCTTCGAGAGGTGGGCGCCCCGGCTCGGCACCTCGCCAGAGAACCTCGTCTCGGGCGTCGCGACGCTGCTCGACATCACCCGGCGCAACGGGATGCTCCTCGACCGCGAGGGATTCATCTTCTCACGCTGCTGGCGCGAAGGGGATTTCGAGATCCAACGCGGCTATCTCCCGATCATGCCGGGCGTCCCCAAGGGGGTGAAGCTGCGCCGCGCCCCGAAGGACACCCCGAACCGCGTGCAACAGTGGCTGAGCGAACGGGGCGAGACGCGCACGAAACAACTCGCCCGGCGCTTCGGCGTTCCGGCGGAGGACCTCGAGACGTTCATCGAAGAGGTGTGGCGGCTCTCGACCGAGGAACTCGCGCTCCTCGTGCCGGTCACGCTCCGAGGGGCGCGCAACCGCGCCCTTCCGGGTTGCGCCGGCGTGCGGCAGGTCGATGCCGACAAGCTCCGCCTGCACGCGCATCGGGACGTGTACCGCTGCGACACGTGCCGGCGCGCCCACGTGCGCGCCACCCCCCAGATGGCCTGCCCGGCGTGGCGCTGCCCCGGAACCCTCGTGGCCGAGCCGGAGAGCGGAGAGGACTACGACCTCATGGTGCTCGACCAGAACTTCGCCATGCTGCGGCCACGCGAGCACTCGGCACAGATTCCGGCGGAGGAACGCGAGATCCTGGAACGGGCCTTCAAGGGGGAGCACGAACGGGTCAACACCCTCGTATGCACGCCGACGCTCGAACTCGGCGTCGATATCGGAGCCCTCGACGCGGTGCTCATGCGCAACGTGCCGCCGTTGCCCGCGAACTACTGGCAGCGGGCGGGGCGCGCCGGGCGCCGGCACCGGATGGCCGTGAACGTGACCTACGCCCGCCCGATGAGCCACGACCGGGCCTGCTTCGCCGACCCGCTGAAGCTCCTCGAAGGGCTGATCCTGCCGCCGCGCTTCAACCTGAAGAACGAGCCGATGGTCCGGAAACACGTCCACGCCGCCGTGCTCACCGTGCTCTTCCAGTCGAGCCGGCCCGGCAGCCCCCTCTCCGATGCCGAGCGCAAGGAGCTGGCCGCGGCCCTCGATCACACCTTCCCCCCGAAGATCAAACACTACCTCTTCGACGCGGCGGGCAACGTGCGCACGGCCCCCTTCGACATCGGGCCACTGGCGCTCGCCATCTCGAAGCAGGAGGCCACGATCGTGGAACACGTCCGGCAGATCTTCGAACAGGGGTGGCCGGCCGAGGACGCAGCCCTCGTCAGCGGGGAACGCCTGGTCACCCTGGTGAAGGAGATGCCGGAACGCCTGGCGGAGGTGATCGCCCGATTGGCACGGCGGCTGCATTGGGCACTCGATCAGATGGAGCGGCTCGATGCGGTACGCCAACGGAAGGGCACCCTCGATCCGGAGGAAGACGCCCTGCGGCTGCGCTGCGACCGCCTCGTGAAGCGGCTCAAGGGGATCGAGCGGCGGCAGCGGCGGGAAGCAGAAGGATACGACGACACGAACACCTACGCGATGCTCGCCGCCGAGGGCTTCCTTCCCGGCTACGGTCTGGAGATCGGCACCGTGGTCGGTTTCCACCAGGCGCCACGCTACGGGACCGATCTGCGCGACTGGGAACTGCGACGCGCCCTGGCCCTGGCGCTTCGCGAGTACGTTCCGGGCAACCTGATCTATGCCAACGGGCACCGCTTCTACCCCCGTTTCTTCCACCTCGAAGCAACCGAGCCGACGATCTTTCAGGTGGACGTCACGAGCGAGGCCGTGGTGGAGGTGGGCACGGCTCCCGGCAGAGGTTGCCTCGGACTGGGGACAACGGCGCTTCCCGCGGTCCCGGTCTGCGACGTGGACCTGCCCCACCAGTCGCACATCACCGACGAGGAGGACTACCGCTTCCAGCTCCCGGTCTCGGTCTTCGGGTACGAACAACCCCGGCACGGAGGGGGCAAGGCGTACCACTGGGGCCCCAGGGAGATCTCGCTGCGCGCCTCGGTCCACATCCGCCTCGTGAACGTGGGGGCGGCCCAACTCGTCCGGGGGAGCGGACGCCTCGGATACCCGGTCTGCCTCGTCTGCGGCCAGAGTCGCTCGCCCCTCGCCTCACAACGCGACCTGGAGCAGTTCGAACGCGATCACCACGATCGCTGCGGCCGCCCCGTGGAGCCGGTGGGCTTCTTCGCGGACGTCGTGGCCGACGCCCTCTGCCTGCGCGACTGCAAAGACCGGCAGGAGGCGTACAGCGTGGCCGAAGCCCTGCGAAGGGGCGCGGCCGAGATCCTCGAGATGGACCTCGAGGACCTGCAAGTGCTGATCCTCGGACGCACCGGGACCGAGGCGGTCGATCTCCTCCTCTACGATCCGATGCCGGGAGGCTCCGGACTTCTCGAACAGATGGTGGCGCGCTGGCCGGAGGTCGTGGCAGCGGCGCGGGCGATCGTGGACCACTGCCCGTCGGTGTGCGCGAAGGCCTGCATCGACTGCCTCTACACCTTCCGCAACGCCTTCTACCACGAGCAGCTCGACCGGCATACCGCATCCGAGCGGCTGCGGAGCTGGGGCGGCACGCTCACGTTCGCCCACGAGATCCCGCCGCAGCTCCCCACCACCGACCGGGGCGCCCTGCCGGTCAACGCGGCGGAGGCGACGCTGCGCGCCCTGCTCGAACGCGCCGGTTTCCCCCCCCCCATTGGCCAGCGGACGATCGAACTGGGCAGGCCGCTCGGTTCCACGACGCCCGACTTCTTCTACGAGGACCCCGACGACCGCACGGAGGGGATCTGCATCTACCTCGACGGCATGAGCCGACATCTGCATGGCAACGCCGCCACGCGGCGAAAGGACCGGGAGATCCGGGAGGAACTCCGGAACCAGGGCTACGAGGTCTTCGAGATCCCCTTCGGGGACCTGAGCGACCGCGCGGCGATGACCCAGCATCTCTACCGGCTCGGCCGCATCCTGCTCGGAAAAGATCTTGCGACACGACTTCGGGAGGACACCTCATGGTTCGGAGACGCCGAATAGAGCCTCGGCCAATCATCGAGCCAATGGAACGGACAGGCACCTTCGGCACCCGCAACGCATCGGAAGGAGGCCCCCCGCGCATCCCCATCTTCCCCTGGATCTGCGCCCTCCTCCTCTGCGCGCTGGGGAGCGTCGATGCGTTTTGCGGTGAGACCCTGGCGGATTACTGGATGAAGGCGGCCGCGGAAGGGCGCACCGAAATCCTCGAAACCCTGGCGAAAGAAGGGTTCGACCCGAACACGACGAACGAACACGGAGAGAGCGCGCTCCATGTCGCGGCGGCCGCGGGACACCTCGAGACGGTGACCCGCCTCCTCGAACTCGGCAGCGACCCCAACCTCCGGGAACGGCATGTCGGGGCCACCCCCCTCATGGCCGCGGTGGTCAAGGAACACCCGCGGATCGTGGAACGCCTCCTGGCCAAAGGGGCGGACCCGAACCTGGGGGACGAACAGCGCGGCCTCACGCCCCTTGCGCTGGCAGTCCTCTCGGGGAAGTCGGACCTCGTCGTTCCCCTCCTTTCGGGGGGGGCGGACCCGAACCTTCCCGACAAGGCGGGGGATACCCCCCTCCTGCACGCGGTGCGGCGGAACGATGCGGACCTCGTGGCCCTCCTCCTCTCCCGGGGGGCGAACCCGAACCCCGCCCCGAACGGCGCGGGGATGATCCCCCTCTTCCTGGCGGCGGACCAGGGCGCGACGAAGATCGTCCGCCTCCTCCTCGAGCATGGGGCCGACATCGATGCACGGGAGAGCGCCACGGGAAAGACTGCGCTCATGGCCGCCGCCTTCCGGGGGCACATCGATACGCTGCGCCTCCTCCTCTCCCGGGGGGCGAAGATCGACCTCCGGGACAACCGGGGGAAGAACGCCCTCGTCATGGCGGAAGCCGCCCTCCAGGAAACGGCCGCCACGATCCTGCGCGACGCCGGCGCCACGCCATGATCCCCTTGACACATTCCGCGGGAGATTCTAAAATCTGCGCGGAAGTGGATAGGGCTCTGGTGGCCCTCCCGGTCTTCAAAACCGGTGGGGGGGCGAAAGCTCCCCGGTGGGTTCGATTCCCATGCACTTCCGCCATCCCCTCTTCCTCCGAAGGGGCACGACGCTTCCCTTTCGACGTGCGCCCCCTTCCGATGCACCGGGATCGCCGGAAGACCATCGAAGGAACACCGACGGAATCGCCGGAAGACCACCAAAGGAGACGATCGGAAGCCAGCGGCGGGGGATCCATGTCTCTCCCCCCTCATGCTCCGCAGGATCGCAATCGTCGTGCGATCTCCCGGTGCACTGCCGGATGGCACGGTTCCTGCGGCTCACCTTCCCCTTGACCCTTCTCCCGCCACGTGGTACCGGTAGAGGTTCCGGAGGGAAGGCGATCGTCCCCCCCCTTCGGAGAAGAACCATCCCGGCCGATCGTGCGGGGAGACAAGAGCGGAAAACTTCGGCAATGGAAGGGAAGGAGTCATGATCGATCTTCAGGGGAAAACCGCGCTCGTTTTCGGCGTAGCCAGCGAAGAGAGCATCGCATGGGCGATCGCCAAGAAGCTCTACCAGGCCGGTGCCCGGATCATCCTGGGATATCAGCACCGCTTCCGCAGCCGCCTCTGGCAACTCATGCAGAAGAAGGAGATCGAGGTCGTCCGGTGGGACCGATGCGATGTCACCTCGGAGGAGGAACTCACCAACTTCTTCGGAGCCCTGACCGAATCGGGAGAAACGATCGACATCCTCGTGCACTCGATCGCCTTTGCCCCCTTCGAGACGTTCAACAAACCGATCTACGAATGCACGGCCGAGGAATTCAACCAGGCGATGCAGATCTCGAGCCACTCCCTGGCGGTCCTGGCCCGCTACACCCTCCCGCTGATGCGTGACGGCGGTTCGATCATGACGATGACCTACCACGGCTCCACGAAGGTCGCCCCCCGCTACCAGGTGATGGGAGTGGCCAAGGCGGCCCTCGAAGCCTTCGTGCGGGAGCTGGCCGTGGCACTGGGGCCGAAGAAGATCCGGGTCAACGCGATCTCGGCCGGACCGATCCGGACACTGGCGGCCCAGGCGATCGGGGAGTTCGATCAGGCGCTCGAGTACTACCGGGCCGTCTCCCCCCTGCGGGAGAACATCAGCCAGGAGGACGTCGCCAACCTGGCCGCCTTTCTCGCCAGCCCCCTGGCCGCCCGGATCTCGGGACAGATCCTCTACGTCGATGCCGGCTTCTCCGCCGTGGGAATGCTCAACAACGAGATGCTCCGGAACGTCTTCGAGGCGTTCAAGGCGCACCTCGACGAATGAGGGACCCGATGGACCGGCGTACCCACTCCGCCACGGAAGCGAAACGACGGGCCGCCCTCGAAGCGGCCTCCCTCGTGGAGGGGGGAGAGGTCGTGGGCCTCGGCACCGGCTCGACGACGGCATTCGCGATCGAAGCGCTCGGACGACGCATCGCCGAGGAAGGCCTCGACATCGTCGGGATCCCGACCTCCTATGCCGCCGCCCAACTCGCCCGGCGACACGGCATCCCCCTCCGTACCCTCGATGACGTCGAAGAGATCGATATCGCCATCGACGGCGCCGACGAGATCGACGACGAGAAGAACCTCATCAAGGGCGGCGGCGGCGCCCATACCCGGGAAAAGATCATCGCAGCGGCGGCACGACGCTTCGTCGTGATCGCCGATGCCTCCAAACGGGTCGGGCGGCTCGGAGAACGCTTCCCCGTGCCGGTCGAACTCCTCCCCCTCGCCCTTCCCCTCGTGCAGAAACGACTGGCCGCCCTCGGCGGAACCCCACGCCTGCGGCTCGCCCGCTGCAAGGATGGCCCCGTCATCTCCGATCAGGGAAACTTCATCCTCGATGTGACGTTCGAGGCCATCGAGGATCCCTCCCGCCTCGAAGCACAAATCAACGCCATCCCCGGTGTCCTCGACAACGGGATCTTCCCCCGGATGGCCGATCTCGTCCTCATCGGCCACGAAACCAGCGTCGAACGCTTCTGACTACGCCTCCTTCAACGGCGGCACGGAAGAGAGCGCCGGAATGTCGTGGGCAATCAGCTTGTTGCTATACCCACAGCGCACGCACATCATCCCCTCCCTGCGCACGACGCCCCTGTAGTACTCACACGAAAGATGGTCCCGAAGCGAACGGATCTCTTTCTGGAGGGGACAGAAGGCTTTGAGGAAAAAGACTCGATGAAAGGTCGGTCCGTCGTTTTCCGCCGAACGGGTTGCAGGAATGAACGCGTTCATACCATCACCTCGTTGTTTGGAAACCCGACATTTCTTCTGGAGAAGTCAGACCTGGAATCGGAAGAGAACGATGAACGCAGCCTCCGCGGATCGAAAAAATGGTTGGGTATTCCGAAGATCCCTCACGATCGACGCACCCCGGCGCGCATCCATGCGTTTCGGGATGGGCCACCCCACGATACCCCCTCATGATACAGGGTTCTTCCTGGGAGGTCAAGTTTTTTTTTCGCACCAGGCTACGCCATGTGGGTGAGGCTCGGGGAGGCGCATCGGCTGGCTTGCAATCGGGTGGGGATGGATGGGGAATGCCCGGAATCGCTTCTCGCCGATCGCGGTTCGACGCAGGACCGTTCCCTTGGTCAGGGCAATCCCTGGGAGTTGGGAGCCTTGGGGGTGCCGAAGTCACCGGCGCCATAGTTTTCCGAGGCGCAGTGCCAGTTGGCGCCGTCGTTGTTGTCGAGCATCGGATCGGCGAGTTCGATCGAGAGCCCACGGTCGAGGTCGGGGTCGGGGTCGAGGCAGAAGGGCCACGATTCATCGTCGTTGTAATCGACCCGGTCGACCAGGACCGGATCCCCTTGGCCCGGTTTGAAGAGGACGACGGAGTCCCCGACGTCGTTGTTGAGGGCGAAGTCGAAGACCCAATCGACTTCGGGGAGGCCACCGTTGACGTCGGGAACACTGTTGCGGGCCAGGAGGAAGAAGCCCTTGCAATCGATGATCGCGGGGTTGTCCTCACTCCCGATCGTGGTGAGATTGATCGTGAGCGAATCGCGGATCAGCCACCCCGTGATGTCGATGGGGAGCCCCCCCGTATTGTGGAGTTCGATCCACTCTCCGACCGTATCGACCGCGGTTTGGGGGTTGTACATGATCTCGTTGATTACGACGCTCCCCGGCGCTTCACAGGCGTCTCCCTCCCCGTCGTCGTCGCAGTCCTCCTGCCCGGGGTTGGCCGTATCGGGGCAGTTGTCGAGATCGCCGCAGATGTCGTCGCCGTCGGCGTCGTTGTCCGCGTCGTTGGGGCAGGCGTCCTCGTCGCCGCAGATGCCGTCGCCGTCGGCGTCGTTGTCCGCATCGTTGGGGCAGGGATCATCCGCATCGCAGATGCCGTCGTTGTCCGCGTCGGGGCAGGCGCAGACGGGCGCCATGAGGAAGGCAAGGAGCCAGAGTCCCAGGAAGGCCGAGCCCAAAACGATCATTCGTTTTCTCATCGTTCTTTCCTCCATCGGTGAAACCGTCACGAACCGCCACGTTCCCCCTCCCGATTGCAGATACACGCTTTCGAGGGATTTTGCAAGGGTTCCGATCGATCCCGGATTCCCGGATGAACCGCGGCCTCCCTCGCCCGATCGGATTTCCCGGAAGGGGGCAGGGGCAATGGCCGCGGCGGACCTTCCGCTTCGTTGACCCACACGGTTGACCTGGTTACATCGCCGTGTTATACAGGCGCCCGTTTCCGGGGAGATGATCTTCCCGGATGAGATCTCCTCTCCCCGTTGGGATGATCCCGGGGGGAGGTTTTGGGCACGAACCGAAGCTCGTTCCGGGATTCGCTGCTGTGGGCGACGATCGTCCACCCGTCATCTTCCGATCCCACCGAGCCGATCCGAACGTCTTCGATCCCCTGGACTCCGATCACCGGTGAACGACCCGGTACGTTCCGAACAACCGAGACATGGCACAGATCTTCCATCCCAGCACGAATACCTTCTCGAAGGTGAGTATTTTCGGTGCGGTCTTCTTCCTCGCCGGACTCCTCTGGCTCTTTGGCATCCTGATCCGCTCCCCCTATGCGACGCAGGTCGATGTGGCACGGGAGCAACCCGTTCCCTTCAGCCACAAGCATCACGTCCAGGAGATCGGGATCGACTGCCGCTACTGCCATACCTCCGTGGAGGAGAGTCCATTTGCCGGGCTTCCTCCGACGAAGACCTGCATGAACTGTCATTCCCAGATCTGGACCGATTCTCCGATGATCGCGCCGATCAAGGAGAGTTTCCGGACGAAGCGATCGATCGCCTGGACGCGGGTGCACGACCTTCCCGATTTCGTGTACTTCGATCACAGCATCCACGTGCGCAAGGGGATCGGCTGCGTCACCTGCCATGGCCAGATCGATGAGATGCCGCTCGTGCGGCGCAAAGCGACGCTCCAGATGGAATGGTGCCTCGGCTGTCATCGTGCGCCGGAGCGCTACGTCCGGCCGCGGGAGGCGGTCTTCGATCTTCACTGGCAGCCGGAGGAGCCCCAGGAGATTCTGGGCAAGCGCCTCGTGGCAGAGTACCGGATCCACTCGGAGACGAGCTGCTCCGTCTGCCACCGCTGAACCCCTCGCGCGCCTGCCAGGGAGCGTTCCGCACGAACACCAGCACCAGGTTGTTGCCGTTCTTCACACGAGAGACGAAAGCGAGATGGAAAAGAGATTCGATCGAAAGGGAGCCGGGGCCCCCACAGGGCCCGCCTACTGGCGGAGCCTCGAGGAACTGACCCAGAGCGAGGCGTTCCTCGAACGGCTGCACGACGAGTTCCCGCAACACGCCGCGTTCCTCACGAGCGGGATCGCGCGCCGGGAGTTTCTCAAACTGGCCGCCGCCTCCCTCATGCTCGGGGGGCTGAACGCCTGCACGCGCCAGCCCAAGGAGACGATCGTTCCCTACGTGGAGCAGCCGGAGAACGTCGTTCCAGGAAAACCCCGGTTCTACGCGACGGCCGCCACGATCGGAGGATACGCGCAGGGGATCCTCGTGGAGAGCCACGAAGGGCGCCCCACGAAGATCGAGGGGAATGACCGGCATCCCGACGCGCTCGGGGCCACGACCCTCTTCTCCCAGGCCGACCTCCTCGACCTCTACGATCCGGACCGTTCCCGCCTCGTGTTGCGAGAGGGACGGATCGCCACCTGGAAGGCCTTCCTCGATGCGATCGGGGAGGCGCTTGCCGGAGTGAAGGGGACGCGGGGCGCGGGGCTGCGGATCCTGACCCCCACGGTGACCTCGCCGACGCTGGCCGCGCAGATCGAGGCGCTCCTTTCGGCCTATCCGGAGGCCCGCTGGCACTGCCACGAGCCGGTCGATCGCGGTGCCCTCTTTACGGGGACACGCCTCGCCTTCGGCCGTCCTCTCGAGACGCGCTACCGGCTCGAAGCGGCCGACGTGATCCTCTCGCTCGACGCCGACTTTCTCGCCCCCGGCCCCGGAAACCTCGCCTATGCGAAGGCCTTCTCCCGGCGCCGGCGTGCCTTCGGGGGAAACGAGATGAACCGCCTCTACGTGGTGGAGAGCACGCCCTCGATCACGGGGAGCATCGCCGACCACCGCTTCCAGGCCCGTCCCTCGGCGTTCGAGGGGATCGCCTGGGCGCTGGCCGCCGCGCTCGGGGTGGTTCCGGAGGAGGGCGTAGAAGGGCCGGAATGGATCGGAGCCGTGGCACGGGATCTTACCGCGCACCCGGGACGGGGGCTCATCGTGGCGGGTCCTTCCCTTTCCCCCGAGGTCCATGCGCTCGTCCATGCGATGAACGACCGGCTCGGCAACCGGGGCGCGACGCTGCTCCATACCCCCCCCGTTCCCGCTTCGATCACGGCGGCTCCCCTCTCCGAACTCGTTGCGGAGATGCGGGCGGGGAAGGTCTCCCTCCTCGCCATCCTCGGCGGGAATCCCGTCTACGACGCGCCGGCCGATCTCGGCTTCGGGGAAGCGCTCTCCACGGTCCGCATGAGCGTCCACCTCGGTCTCCACACGGACGAGACCGCCCGACGGGTCCATTGGCATCTTCCCCAGGCCCACTACCTCGAGACGTGGAGCGATGCGCGGGCCTTCGACGGGACCGCCACGATCCGCCAGCCCCTGATCGCGCCCCTCTACGATGGCCATGGTCTTCACGAAGTGGTGAGCATCTTCCAGGGGAAGCCCGGGAGAAGTGACCACGACATCGTCAAGGAGACGTGGCGAAACCTCTGGAAACAAGCGGGAAAGTCCACCCCCTTCGACCTCTTCTGGCGCACATCGCTCCACGAGGGTGTCGTGGCGGATTCGGGCTTTGCCCCCATCCCCCCCGAGACCCTCCCGATCCGCCGCGACTTCCTCGCGACCTGGAAACGGCACGAGCCCCAGGAGGGGATCGAGATCGTCTTTCGCCCCGATCCCACGATCCACGACGGGCGGTATACGAACAACGGCTGGCTCCAGGAGACGCCGAAACCGCTGACGAAGCTCACCTGGGACAACGCCCTCCTCCTGGCGCCGGCGACCGCGGCATCGCTCGGGATCGAGAACGGAGCCCACCTTCGCGTGACCTTCGAGGGGCGCAGCGTGGAAGCTCCCGCCTGGATCCTCCCCGGCCAGACGGAAGGCTGCGTCACCGTCCACCTCGGCTACGGGCGAAGAGCAACGGGCCGCGTCGGAACCGGCACCGGCTTCGATGCCTATGCGCTGCGCACGAGCGCGGCACGCTGGAGCGGAGTGGGGGTGAAGCTCGAAAAGACGGGACGAAAGAGCCTTCTCGTCTCCACCCAGGACCATCATGCCATGGCAGGACGCCCCATCGTCCGGACCGCCACGCGCGAGCACTTCGAGAAGCACCCCGAGTTCGCGAAGCACATGGCCCACGATCCCGACCCCAGCCTCACCCTCTATCCCCCCGAGCACGAATATCGGGGCTACGCCTGGGGGATGGCGATCGATCTCTCCCGCTGCACCGGATGCAGCGCCTGCACCGTGGCCTGCCAGGCGGAGAACAACATCCCGATCGTGGGGAAGGATCAGGTCGCCAACGGCCGGGAGATGCACTGGATCCGGATCGACCGCTACTATAGCGGGGAGATCGACGATCCCGCCACGCATCATCAACCCGTCCTCTGCCAGCAGTGCGAGAACGCCCCCTGCGAGCCGGTCTGTCCGGTGGGCGCGACCGTCCACAGCGCCGAGGGGTTGAACGACATGGTCTACAACCGCTGCGTGGGGACCCGCTACTGCGCGAACAACTGCCCCTACAAGGTGCGCCGCTTCAACTTCCTCCAGTACGCGGACCGGGAGACGGAGAGTCTCAAGGCGATGCGCAACCCCAACGTCACCGTGCGCGTGCGGGGCGTCATGGAGAAGTGCACCTACTGCGTGCAGCGGATCAACGCCGCCCGGATCGCGGCGAAGAAGGAGGGGCGGGAGATCCGCGACGGCGAGATCGTCACGGCCTGCCAGGCGGTCTGCCCGAGCGAGGCGATCGTCTTCGGCGACATCAACGATCCGGAGAGCCGCGTCTCCCGCTGGAAGGCGCAGCCGCTCGACTACAGCCTCCTCGGAGAGCTGGGGACCCGACCGCGGACGACCTATCTGGCGAAAATCACGAATCCGAACCCTGAACTTCGACCGAGCAACGCCCATGAACCCGAACGGAAAAAAGCATAGTCCTTCCCGATTCATCGCGCCGGGGCACACCTACGGCTCGGTCACGGACAAGATCAGCTCGATCGTCCTGGCCGGTGCGTTGCCCCGCAGTCTCTATCTCGGGATCGCCGTCTCCTTTCTCCTCGTGATGCTCCTCTTCTACACGATCGGCTACCTCCTGGCCAGGGGGGTGGGGATCTGGGGGATCAACAATCCTGTGGGATGGGGGTTTGCGATCATCAACCTCGTGTGGTGGATCGGGATCGGGCATGCCGGTACCCTGATCTCCGCGATCCTCCTCCTTCTTCGTCAGGAGTGGCGGACCTCGATCAACCGTTTCGCGGAGGCGATGACGCTCTTTGCCGTGGCGTGTGCAGGGCTCTTTCCCCTCCTGCACATGGGGCGCCCCTGGCTCTTCTACTGGCTGTTGCCCTACCCGAACACGATGGGGCTCTGGCCGCAGTTTCGCAGTCCTCTCGTCTGGGACGTCTTCGCGATCGGGACGTATGCGACGGTCTCCCTCCTCTTCTGGTACGTGGGATTGATTCCCGATCTGGCCACGCTCCGCGACCGGGCCCGCAACCGGATCGTTCAGACGATCTACGGGGTGCTGGCGATGGGGTGGCGCGGATCGGCGCGGCACTGGCATCGCTACGAGACGGCCTATCTGCTTCTCGCCGGGCTGGCCACACCGCTGGTCGTCTCCGTGCATACCGTGGTGAGTTTCGACTTTGCGGTGTCGATCATCCCGGGGTGGCATGCCACGATCTTCCCGCCCTACTTCGTGGCCGGGGCGATCTTCTCCGGCTTTGCGATGGTGATGACGCTGGCGATTCCGCTGCGCGCGGTGTACGGGTTGCACGACTTCATCACGCTGCGCCACCTCGAGAACATGGCCAAGGTGATGCTCGCCACGGGATTGATCGTCTTCTACGGGTATATGATCGAGGCGTTCACCGCCTGGTATAGCGGCAACCCCTACGAGGAAGCGATGATCCTCAACCGGATGACGGGGCCCTATGCGAAGGTCTACTGGGCATTGCTCTTCTGCAACGGCTTCGTGCCTCAGCTCCTCTGGTTCAAGAAAGTCCGCACGAACGTGCCCCTCCTCTTCGTGATCGCGATCGTGGTGAACGTGGGGATGTGGCTCGAGCGGTTCGTGATCGTGGTCACCAGTCTGCACCACGATTTTCTCCCCTCCTCGTGGGACATGTACGCGGGCACCTTCTGGGATTGGTCGATGTTGGTCGGCAGCCTCGGGCTCTTCCTCATGCTCCTCTTCCTCTTCATCCGTTTCCTGCCGATGATCTCGATCTTCGAGATGCGAACCCTCGTGCCCCAGGGGGAGAAAGGAAAGGAGGCGACGGAAGGATGAAGACGCAGCCCCCGCTCTATGGACTGATGGCGGAATTCGACGATCCCGAGGCGCTGGTGGGTGCCACGCGACAGGCATACGCGGCGGGGTACCGGCGGATGGACGCCTACGCACCCTTCCCGGTGGAGGGGCTCTCCGAGGCCCTCGGCGCACACCACTCGCGGCTTCCCCTCATCGTGCTCATCGGGGGGATCGTCGGGTGTCTGACCGGCTTCTTCCTCCAGTACTACGCCGCTGCGATCGCCTATCCGCTCAACGTGGGGGGGCGGCCGTTCAATAGCTGGCCCGCCTTCATCCCGGTGACCTTCGAGCTGACGATCCTCTTTGCGGCCTTCTCTGCGGTGCTGGGGATGTTCGCGCTCAACGGGCTGCCGGAGCCGTATCATCCGACCTTCAACGTGGAGCGCTTCGCCATGGCCTCCCAGGATCGTTTCTTCCTCTGCATCGAGGCGAGGGATCCCCGCTTCGATCGCGAGGAGACGCGCCGTTTCCTCGAACATCTTCCAACGAAAGGGGTATTTGAAGTCGATGCGTAGCCGATGGACGATCGCCTTTCTTCTTCTCCTCGCCATGGGGGCCGGTTGCCGGCAGGACATGCACGATCAACCGAGGTATGAGCCCTTGGAGGCGAGCACCTTCTTTGCCGACGGCCGTTCGGCGCGCCCCTCGATCCCCGATACGGTGGCCCGGGGTGCGTTACCGGCGGATCCCCGTTTCGAGACGGGGAAGGTGGACGGGAAACCGGTCGATACCCTGCCCCTCCCCCGCACGAAGGAACTCCTCCTGCGGGGGCGGGAGCGCTTCGAGATCTTCTGTTCCCCCTGCCACGACCGGGCCGGCACGGGAGCGGGGATGGTCGTGCGCCGGGGCCTTCGCTCTCCCCCCTCTTTCCACACCGACCGGCTCCGAAACGCACCGATCGGCCATTTCTTCGACGTGATGACCCATGGTTTCGGCGCGATGCAGGGGTATGCCGCCCAGATCCCCACGCGGGACCGCTGGGCGATCGCAGCCTACATCCGAGCCTTGCAACTGAGCCAATACGCCCCGATCGATCGCCTCCCCCAGGCGATCCGGGCGCGGCTCGCGGCGATTCCCGAGGAGGGGCGTCCTCCTGCGGAGAAATCGCCCGATGAGGAGGGAGGAAGCCGATGAACGAAGCCCTCGACCAGAAACTCCGAACCTTCGGCCGCCGGGCCCTCGTCATCGGGATCGTGGCGCTGGCCCTTTGCGCCACGCAGATCGGGGGGAACCGTTCCGGCCTCCTCTACGCCTACCTCACGGGGTATCTCCTCTGGATCGGGATGTCGCTCGGTGCGCTGGCGCTCCTCATGCTCCACCACCTCGTCGGTGGGGGATGGGGGCTCGTGATCCGGCGCAGCCTCGAGGCGGCCACGAAGACGTTGCCCCTCATGGCGCTCCTCTTCGTGCCGATCCTCCTTGGGGTTCCCGATCTCTTCTCCTGGGCCGATCCTTCGATCGTGGCCGCGGATCCCCTCTTGCAGCACAAGGCCCTCTACCTCAACCCACGCTTCTTCACGGTGCGCGCCGGGGTCTATTTCGGGGTCTGGTTCCTCTTTGCCTTCGTGATGCACTTCCTGGCCCGGCGTCAGGATCAGGGCAAGGATCCCTACGAGACGGTGCGCAATCTTCAACGCTGGAGCGGACCGGGGATCCTCTTCTACGTCGTCACCTTCACCTTCGCCGCCTTCGACTGGGTGATGTCGCTCGATCCGCATTGGTTCTCCACGGTTTTCGGTCTCCTCTTCGTGGTGGGGCATGGGGTCGGGGCGATCGCGCTCATGATCGTGGTGGCGTCGTGGCTCTCGGAAGAGGAGCCGCTGCGGGACTTCATCGCGCCGAACCACTTCCACGATCTGGGGAATCTCCTTCTGGCCTTCGTGATGCTCTGGGCCTACATCGCCTTCTCGCAGTATCTCATCGTCTGGTCGGGGAATCTGCCGGAGGAGATCCCCTGGTATCTCGAACGGACGCAGCATGGTTGGGAGAAGATCGCGGTGGGACTCATCCTCCTCCACTTCGCGATCCCCTTCCTCCTCCTCCTCTCCCGGGCGCGCAAGCGGAGCAAGAGGCGGCTGGTGCGTGTGGCGCTCCTCTTGATCGTGCTGCGCTTCGTCGATCTCTTCTGGATCGTGGCACCGATGCAGGGCCTCGGACTCACCCTCCACTGGGTCGATATCGCGGCGCCGATCGGCATCGGAGGCCTCTGGCTCGCCACCTTCACCTGGTTCCTGCAACGCCGGGATCTCATGCCCTTCTCCGACCCCAGGATGGCGGAGGTCTTCGGATACCCGGAAGGAGAGGAGCGATGACGGAAGGAAAAGGAACACGATCGGAAGGATATGAGCGCCGCGATCTCTACATCCGCGGCATCGTGGTCTTCCTCGTGGTGCTGGCCGTGACCGTGGTCGCGGTCCTGGCGGGCATGAACCGAATGTTCGAGGCATTCCGGGCGCAATCGGGGAGCCTCGAAAGCAAGATTCCCGCGGGCGTCACCCCCCCCCACACCGCCCGCCCCGGGGACCTCACGACCGACCTCTCCGACCTCCGCCGCAGCGTGCAGCAGGAGGAAGAACGCAACCTCCATGCCTTCGGATGGGTCGATCGCAAGGGGGGGATCGCCCGGATCCCGATCGAGACGGCGATCGAGATCGTCGCCGAGGACGGGGCTTTCGCGACCGAGAGCCCAGCAGAGGAGCGGGACTGAGATGAAACGGCGAAAGGCGATCATCACGATCCTCCTCACCCTCTGGCTTACAGGGTCCATCGCCCACGCCGCGGAGGGTGTCCCCAAACCCCTGGAAGGGGTCGGCATCGATCAACACCTCGACGAGACGATCCCCCTTTCCCTCCCCTTCCGCGACGAGGCGGGCAACCGGGTGACCCTCGGGGAATACTTCGGGAAACGTCCCGTCATCCTCGCCTTCGTCTATTACGAGTGCCCGATGCTCTGCACCCTCGTCCTCAACGGGCTCGTGCGGGCGATGCGCGCGATCTCCCTCGATGCGGGAAAGGACTTCACGGTCGTGACCGTCAGTTTCGATCCGCGGGAGACGCCCGAACTGGCTGCCCAGAAGAAGCGGATCTACCTCGAGACTTACGGCCGCAAGGGGGCGGATGCCGGATGGCACTTCCTGACTGGGAGCACCGATTCGATCGAGCGCCTCACGAAGGCGGCAGGGTTTCGTTATCGCTACGACCCGAAGACGAAACAGTTCGCCCATGCCGCGGGGATCATGGTCCTCACCCCGCAGGGGAGGCTGGCGAAGTACTTCTACGGCGTGGAGTACTCCCCCCGCGACCTGCGGCTGGCCCTCGTGGAGGCCGCTTCGGAGCGGATCGGCACGCTCGCCGATCGCGTCCTCCTCTGGTGCTACCACTACGATCCGGCGGAAGGGCGTTATAGCCTCCGGATCATGAGGAGCATTCGACTCCTCGGTTCCGCGACCGTGCTCGTGATCGGGCTGGTGGTGGCCCGCTTCATCCTTCGCGAACGCAAAGAGAAATCCGGCTCACGTTGAAAGCTCGAAAAGAGAGACCATGTGGCACAATTTCCCATTCTTTCCGGAACAGGCATCGAAGCTGGCCCAACGGGTGGATTCGCTCTACTTCTTCCTCGTTGCACTCTCCGCCTGCTTCGTCCTCCTCGTCTTCACCCTGGTGATCTACTTTTCGATCCGGTACCGGCGGCGTTCCCCTTCGGAGCGTCCCGCGCCGATCTCCGGGGATCTTCGTCTCGAAGCCCTCTGGATCGTGATTCCCCTCATCCTGGCGATGGTCACCTTCGTGTGGGGGGCCAGGCTCTACTTCGTCAACAGCCATCCCCCGCGCGATGCGCACGAGATCTTCGTGGTGGGCAAACAGTGGATGTGGAAGATCCAGCATCCCAACGGCCGGCGGATGATCAATCGCCTCCACGTCCCGGTGGGGGAGCCGGTCAAGCTGATCATGACCTCCGAGGACGTGATCCACGACTTCTTCATCCCTGCATTTCGCACGAAGATGGACGTGCTGCCGGGACGCTACACGACGCTCTGGTTCGAGGCGACCAGGCCGGGGGAATATCACCTCTTTTGCGCCGAGTATTGCGGCACGAAGCACTCCGAGATGATCGGCAAGGTGATCGCGATGCCCCCCGAGGCATACGAGCGTTGGCTTGCGGGAGGGACGCAGGGGGAAACCCTGGTCGAGGCCGGCGCGCGCCTCTTCGAGGCGCGTCTTTGCAACACCTGTCACACCCAGGCGACGAATGCCCGTGGTCCAGACCTGACCGGTCTCTTCGGGAAGCGCGTCCTCCTCGAGGATGGCTCGAGTGTCGTGGCGGACGAGACCTATCTGCGGGAGTCGATCCTCGACCCCACCGCCCGGGTGGTCCGGGGATACCCGAAGATCATGCCGACCTTCGCCGGCCAGCTCGGAGAGGACGACATCGTCAAACTGATCGCCTACATCAAGTCGCTCACGCATCCGGCCCAGGCCCCCTCGACGGAATCCACCCCCACGAAGGCCCCGTGAGGAGGCGTCGTCGAGGCTACCTGGTGCCGTCGCCGCAGGATGGACAGGCTACCCCCCTCGGATCGCCCTGTCCATCGAGGATCATCGAGAAGGAAACAGGATGACCGAACAAGGATCGACCGATCGCCGGAACTATCTCAATGCCGGCTACAGCGTGAAATCATGGCTGCTGACCCTCGACCACAAGCGGATCGCCCTCCTCTACCTCGTTTCGATCACGCTCTTCTTTGCGCTCGGGGGGCTCTTTGCCGTCCTCGTGCGTCTCGATCTCGTGACGCCCAAGGGGGATCTCTTCCAGTCGGAGACCTACAACAAGCTCTTCACGATGCACGGCATCATCATGGTCTTCTTCTTCCTCATTCCGGCGATTCCCGCGGTACTGGGGAACTTCCTCGTTCCGATCATGATCGGGGCGCGCGATCTGGCCTTCCCCCGGCTCAATCTGGCGAGTTGGTACGTGTACATGGCGGGGGGCATCCTGGCGCTATGGGCCGCGGTCTCCGGAGGGGTCGATACGGGGTGGACCTTCTATACGCCCTACAGCAGCACCTACGCGAACACGAAGGTGATCCCGATGGCGCTCGGGATCTTCATCATGGGGTTCTCCTCGATCTTGACGGCGGTGAACTTCATGGTCACGATCCACAAGATGCGGGCGCCGGGGATGACGTGGTTTCGCCTCCCCCTCTTCATCTGGGCGCAGTATGCCATGAGCCTCATCGTGATCCTGGGAACCCCCGTGCTTTCGATCACGATCGTGCTCGTGGCGCTCGAGCGGCTCTTCCGGATCGGGATCTTCGACCCGGCGCTCGGGGGGGATCCGGTGCTCTTCCAGCACCTCTTCTGGTTCTACTCCCATCCTGCGGTCTATATCATGATCCTCCCGCCGATGGGGGTGATGAGTGAACTGATCGCCTGTTTCGCCCGCAAGCGGATCTTCGGTTATCGCTTCGTGGCCTTCTCTTCGCTGGCGATCGCGGTGCTCGGCTTTCTCGTGTGGGGGCACCACATGTTCGTGAGCAGCCAGTCGGTCTATGCGGGGATGGTCTTTTCGATCCTCTCCTTCCTCGTGGCGATCCCCTCGGCGATCAAGACCTTCAACTGGACGGCGACCCTCTACAAGGGCTCGATCTCCTTCCAGACGCCGATGCTCTATGCCTTCGGATTTCTGGGGGTCTTCACGATCGGAGGATTGACCGGACTCTTCCTCTCGACGCTGGCCACAGACGTCCATCTCCACGATACCTATTTCGTGGTGGCCCATTTCCACTACATCATGGTGGGGGGGGCGATCATGGCCTACCTTGGGGGGCTCCACTTCTGGTGGCCGAAGATCACCGGAAGACTCTACTCGGAGTTCTGGGGGAAGATCGGTGCGATCGTGATCTTCCTCGGGTTCAATCTCACTTTCTTCCCCCAGTTTCTGCTCGGCTATCTCGGGATGCCGCGTCGCTATCACGTCTATCCCCCGGAGTTCCAGGTCTGGAACGTGATGTCCACGGCGGGCGCTTCGATCCTGGGGGTGGGGTATCTCATTCCGATCGTCTATCTCCTCTGGTCGATCAAGTTCGGGAAAGCGGCGCCGGCCAACCCGTGGGACGCCCGCGGTCTCGAGTGGGAGATCCCCTCTCCGCCGCCCACGGAGAATTTCGAGGAGATCCCTCTTGTTACCGGCGAGGTGTACGCCTACGAGGAGGAAGCCAAGGAGGCCGTCCATGTCTGAACACCCGAAGATGCTCGCCCACCACTTCCACGATCTCGAACAGCAGCGCCAGGCCGCCACGCTGGGGATGTGGATCTTCCTCCTCACGGAGATCATGCTCTTTTCCGGTCTCTTCCTCGGCTATTCGATCTATCGTTCCCGCTATCCTGCGGCCTTCGCGCTGGGGAGCCACCATCTCAGCATTGTGCTTGGGGGGCTCAACACGGTCGTGCTGATCATGAGCAGTCTGACGATGGCGCTTGCGGTGCATGCCGCGGCCGAAGAGCGTCCCGATCGCCTCCGGAGATTCCTTCTCTTTACGATCCTGCTGGGTGCGACCTTCCTCGTGGTCAAGGGCTTCGAGTACAGCCACAAGTTCGCGGAGCATCTCGTACCGGGTCCCGCTTTCGCGATGGAGGGCTCCCACCCCCGGCAGGTGGAACTCTTCTTCTCCTTCTACTTCGCGATGACCGGGACCCACGCGCTGCACATGGTGATCGGGATCGGGCTCCTCTCCTGGCTCCTCTTTCGGGCCCGGCGAGGGGATTTCTCGCGGAGCTACCACACACCGGTCGAGAATGTGGGGCTCTACTGGCACCTCGTCGATATCGTCTGGATCTTTCTCTTTCCCCTCCTCTATCTGATCGGACGACACTGAATCGGAGGAGATCCACCGCGTTGCGCCCCGAAGGGCGCGGAATCACCCTGGAGGACGATACTGATGTCGGAAGAGCGCATCCCGGTTCAGCTCTACTTTCGCGTCTTCGGGATTCTGATCCTTCTCACCCTCGTCACGGTGGTCGTGGCCTTCATCGATCTGGGTCCGCTCAACACCGTCGTCGCGCTGGCGATCGCGGTGACGAAGGCATGCTTCGTGATCCTCTACTTCATGCATGTTCGCTACAGCGAGCGGCTCATTCCGGTCTTCGTGAGCGCGGGGGCATTCTGGCTCCTCATCCTCCTCGTGCTCACCTTCGGGGACTACGCCACCCGTGAGTCGGAACTCTCCCGGGATCTCCCCCTTACGGCGGTCCAGGTGGAGGCGGGAACTCTCCTCGAGTAGAGATCCCGATCGGGTGGGAAGTCCCCCGCCGCAGGCGTGTGGCGCCTTCCCTGAAGGGCGTGTTGGGGTTACGCCGCCCCCTGGGGGAAAGGGGGCCGAGTGTCTTCTCTTGCCGTGGCAACACCTCCTCTCCCTTCCACTCCCCTCTCCAAGCCCCTTGCAGCCGATCGCGCCTCGTCGTGGGCCTGCCGAATCTGGTCTTCCCGGAAGTTCTGTGGTATCGTGGAGGATGAGGGGCAGGCTCG
>CAZTSL010000078.1:11136-23357 GCA_964616915.1 uncultured bacterium | reverse complement strand
GGCTTCTCCTTCTCGAGGCGGGGGAGGGGGAGGCCCGGTATGCCTCGGGGACGGAGGTGCTGCCCCTCCTCTTCGACGAGGCGGCCTTTGAGCAGGGGCTTCGCATCGTCGATCTCCTTCCCGCGCCGGGGATCGATGCCACGGCGTGTCTCTTTGCCGGAACGGGGGTGGTCGGTCGTGCCGTGGGTGCGTCCTTCGATCTCCTTCCGGGGGAGGAGGCCGCGGTCTCGCTCCGCTTCGAGCCGGCCGAGGGGGACACCTGTCCGTGAGGCGTGGCGTTCAGGCCTCTGCTTCCCCTTCGAGGGTGACATCTTCGTATTCGAGGGGGTCGCCGATGCAGAGTTCGATCTCTTCGTCTCCGAACTCGATCGAGACGAGGCGGCCTTGGGCGTTTCCGTCCACGAATCCGACTTCGTCACCGGGCAGGAGCCGGAAGCGGAGTTCTCCTTCGGCGCCGGCGATTCGGGCCTTTCGCGTCTCGGTGACGAAGAGGGTGAGCTGTTCGATCGGGTAGCGTGCGCCGACGCGGTAGGTTCCAAAGGGGGGGATCTCTGTGGTGATTCGTTTCTTTTCGTAGAGGGTGTACATCCCCTCGTCCTCCTGAAGCCAGCGTCCTTTTCCTCGTTCATCGAGGAGGAACCATTCGTCCCAGAAGCCGTCCTCGTAGCTGTAGCGGATTCGCCCGCGCACGGAGAATCTTCGGCCTCTGGCCTCCCCTTTCGCGCCGATGTGGAAGCGGGAGGGGGCATCGAGGAGTTGGGCGCGTTTGCCGGTGGGATCGAGTCCTTCCGGCGTGACGAGGGCGCTGGCGCCGCAGTACTCGCAGATCACGACCCTGGCGAAGCGGTCTTCGATCCGGAGGGAGGCGCCGCAGGCGGGGCAGGCGAGCGTTCTGGCGTCCATCGGTCATCCCATCTTGTTGCCGCATTCGGGGCAGAATTTCACGTTGGCGGAGAGGGAGGCGCCGCAGTTCGAGCAGGAGAGCGTTTGCGGAGCGCCGCAGTTCGGGCAGAACCTGGCGTTCTCGGGGACCGGCTCTCCGCATTTCGCGCAGGGGGAGGTGGCCGGTGCGCTCATCCGGTTTCCGCAGTTCGGGCAGAAGGGTTTGCCGGCGATCACCGGTTCGTTGCACTTGGGGCAGAGGAGCTGTTGGGGGGTGGGGGAACTTTGGGGGCTTGGTTCCTTCGGGCGCATCGCGTCGGCCATCATCGAGCCGAGTCCGAAGCCTGCGCCGATCCCCATCGCCTCTCCTGCGATCGAGCCGGGTTGTCTGGCGGCGTCTCCGATCGCCTTTGCGGTCTGGTAGTCGCGGTAGGTCCCCATGTTTCCGATGATGCCCATGCTCGAGCGTTCGTCGAGGGCTTTCTCGAGTTCCGGGGGGAGCGAGATGTTTTCGATGACGAACTGTTCGAGGGAGAGGCCGTAGTTCTGGAAGGTGGGGATCATCTTCTGGCGTGCCTGTTCGCCGATCGCTCCGTAGTTGGCGGCCAGATCGAGCGCGGGGACGCCGAGTTTGCCCAGTTCGACGGTAAAGCTCGACACGAGCTGGCGGCGCAGGAAGCCTTCGATCTCCTTCTTCGTGAATTCGCCGTCGGTGCCGACGATTTCCCGGAGGAAGCGTGGGGGATCGACGACCTTGATGCTGAACATGCCGAAGGCCCGGAGCCGGACCACGCCGAAGTCCTTGTCGCGCAGCATGATGGGGTTTTGCGTTCCCCATTTGAGGTCGAGGCTGCGGCGGGTGCTGACGAAGTAGACTTCGGCCTTGAAGGGGGAGGAGAAGCCGTATTTCCACGACTTGAGTTTCGTCAACACGGGCATGTTCTGGGTTTCGAGCGTATAGGTGCCGGGCTGGAAGACGTCGGCGATCTCTCCTTCGTTCACGAAGACGGCGGCTTGTCCTTCCCGCACGATGAGCTGAGCGCCCATTTTGATCTCCTGTCCTCGTACGGGGAATCGCCAGGCGAGGATGTCGTCGTCGTCTTCGAGCCATTCGATGACTTCGATGAACTGGCCCTTGACAAAATCGAGAATACCCATCGTTGTGCTCCTCGTCATGGGGGTTGGGTTCTGGTTTTCCGGCCGTCGGGTCTCCCTTGGGGTGCTAGGGGTGTTCTTTTTCGGTGGCGGCGACGATCTCGCGGGTGGTCTGGACCTGTCGGGCGAAGCGGGAGATCGCTTCCCGGACGGCTTCGTCGGGGGTATCGCGTTCTGTGATCTGGCCGATCGTGGTTTTCGAGACGTCGTGGAGTTCCTCGATCCGTGCGAGCGTCTCTGGTGATGGGGTGCTGCCGCTCTGGGCGATTTGCCGGCCGAGTCGGGTGAGTTGGCCCAGGGCTTCGTGGGCGTTCTTTGCGATCTCCTCGGCGTTGAAGGCCCACGCCGGATTCTGGCGGGCCAGGGTCACGGCGCGTACCGTTTCGTGGGCGGCGAGGCGCAGGGGTTCCCGGGCCGTTTCCGGCAGGCTGGGGAGGAGTTCCTCGATGGCGGCGAGTTCCGGCCATTCGCGTAGCGGGCTCCGTGCCCTGGAGAGATCGAGGAGGGGGCGTGTTGCGCTCCGCTTGTGCCAGAGGGCGGCTCCGAGGGCCAGGGCCCAGGAGAGTGGCGCCAGGGGAGCCCGTCCCAGAAGGAGAAGGAGCCCGCCGAGGAGGAGGAATCCGACGGGGAGGGGGGCAAGGAGTGCACGTCCCAGCGAGAGGGGGGGGGATTTGACGGCGCGTGCCCGCACGGGGATCTCTGCCAGGCGTGCCACGATCGCCTCGGCCCCTTCCCGGCCGATCCCTCGCACGAGGAAGCGTTCTTTCGATCCGAGCGCTGCGATCAGGCGTTGGGGATCTTCGTCGGGGAAGTCGTGTGTCAGCTCTTCGGCGAGTCTTTTCTTATGGGCCATTGCGGTCACGGGGGAGAGCCACACGCCCCATTCCCCCTTGGTCGCGAGGGCGGAGGGGGGGAGAAGGCCTCTTTCGGTCAGGGCCCCTGCTTCCCGATCCGGTCGCTCTTTCATCTCACCCGCTCCTGATCTCTTCATATCGGTCGTTTCGGATGACGACACGCCGGCGTGTCGATTGGGTCCTTCGATCTCCTGGGTGGGAGGGATGCTCATGCCTGACGCGTCGCTCACGGCGCCGGAAGGCGCCGCTGCGCGCGCCGCCAGGCATTTCTGCCGAAGCGTGGAACTGCTCGAGGGCGACGCTCTCGGGAAAGTATATCGCAAAGGGGCGGGGTGTGCAATGGGAGCGGGAAGCAGGGCGGCGATCGCATGAAATTTCCCGATCCGATCTGCGATCCCGTGGGATCTCGAAAGCAAGGGACTTCTCAGATGCGATTGCCCTCTCTTCCCCCTCTTTTCCATTTCCCGAAGTATGCTATCATCAGGGTACCTCTCCCCCACCCCGAAGAACGATGCCTGGCGGTGGAGCGGGGACTTCTCGATCCAGACGAGATACGATGAATGGAAGGAGTCGTGGATGAAGAAGGCTACGTTTCGTTTCGATGCACCCCTGACGGAAAGGACTCGTCGGACGCGGCATCCCGCCGGAATGGAAGGGAACGCCGGAGCGGGTCGGCAGTATGACACCTTCGAGGCCTCCACCCTCTTTTGTCCCCACTGCCGGATGGAACGCCCCGTTCGGAAACGGCTGCTCCTCGTGCTACCGGGAGAAGACCGCTACGACTACGACTGTGCGGCGTGTGGCAGGAATCTGGGGGGGAAGGTGGAGAAGCACCGGCCAGGGACGCTCTTCATGCCGTGAGCGTCCCCTGCCCCCTCACCCCTCCGATCCCTTCTGCGGCGACAGGATCTCGAGTTCCTCTCCCACCTCCCGAAGGGCGTCGAGATTGGCGAGATGGGAGAGCTGGGCAAGGAGGAAATCCTTGACCGACTCGTGCAGCGATGCGAACTGCTCCTCGGAGATGCCGAGTTCTCTGGCGTAACGTGTCACCGCTTCCGCCTCTCCGGTGGAGTAGCTCCCATCGGCGTAGCACAGGAGGATGAGCGTCTTGATGAAGAGGAGCTTCGCTTCCTCACGGTCGAGGACCCGTTTTGCCTCCTCGATGTCGAAGCCGTCGAGATCGGAAAGGTCTTCAGGGGCCTCCTGACGGCAGGCCTCGAAGAACTCCTCGATCATCTTTCGTTCCGACTCGTGGACACCATCGATCTTTGCGAGTTCGTTCAATCCCTGGGCGATCACCCGGATTTCTGCGGGAGAGAGATCGATTTCTTCGAAAAACTGGATCATCCTTGTCTACTCCTTCTTCGTGATGGTGTGAAGACCAAGGGGTATCGTCACCGGACCGTTCCCGAGAGGAACTCGAGACGCGCCTGGAGTTCGGCGGCACTCATGTTCGCATATTTGTGGGGGAGCAACCGCCGGCTCGACGATTCGAAGACGGCCAGCAGTTCCATGTACTCGAGCATCTTGAGGTCGCGGCTGGGGAGGTAGTCGGCCAGGGCCTCGGAGAGTGCTTCGGCGGTGATCGTCTCCTGCCCCTCGTCGAAAATCCGGTTGTTGGCGGAGATGAGGATCGCCTCGAGGTCGGCGTTCGAGTATCCGATCAGACGGCGGCTGACCGTCTCGCGGTCACGGGGGAATTCGAGTGACGACTTCAGGCCGTAGCGTCGGATCAGGGCAAGGAGGACCTCCTCGACCCCCTCTGGTGTCTCCGCGTAGAAGAAGGGGATCTTGAGGTCGATGCGGCCGGCGCGCTTGATATCGAGGTCGAGCTTGTCGGGGCGGTTCGTCATGAGGATGAAGAGGACGTTGCCCCGGTTCGAGGTGTCGCTCATGAACTCCTTGAGACGGGCGATGACGCGGCTGGAGGTTCCGCCGTCCCCTTCTCCCGCGCTCGTTCCGAAGGCGCGATCGACCTCGTCGATGATGATGATGACCTGGCCGATCGCCTTGACCACGGAGAGGATCCGTTCGAGGTTCCCCTCGGTCGCTCCCACCCATTTGGAGCGGAAATTCTTGAACTTGACCGTCGTGAGTCCGCTGGCCTTGGCGAACGCTTCCGCCACGAAGGTCTTCCCGGTGCCCATCGGGCCGGTGAAGAGGATCCCCATCGGCACCCGGTTCTTGCGCCCCGCCTTGATGTGCTCGGCCACACGCATCAGGCGCCGCTTCACCTCGGGGAGTCCCCCCACGGCCTCGAAGCCGTGATCGGGACGGATGAACTGCACCAGGCCGAAACACTCCTGCTCGAGGAGTTCTTCCTTGCGCTTGAGGAAGAGGTTGACGATCTCCTCGTGGCGCTCCGCGTCCTCCTCCTCCGCCGCGGAGGGGGGCGCGCCGTGGGGGGCCAGGAGGAAGCGGATCTCCTCCTCGCTCATCCCCCGCGTCCGCTCCGCGAACATCCGGGCCCGCTTCTCCGCATCCGGCGTTCCCTTGAGCAGCTTCCGGATGAAGGAGAGACGCGCGCGGTCCTCCTCGTCCTCCACGGGATGCGGCCTGAGGATCACCCGAATCTGCGTCGTCTTGAGCCCGGCGCTCAGATCGGTGAAGTGTTCGAGGCTCCGTGCCTCGAGGTCGGAATCGAGAAAGGTGATGAGCCGTTTCCGCTCCTCCCGGTCGGGGAGGGGGACCTCGATCGCCGAGATCTTGGGGTTGTCGAGGAGTTTGCGGGAGAGTTCCGAGAGCTGTTCCGTGATCAGGATGATCACGTTGTCCTTCCGTTCGAGATCGGGATGCATCGACCAGCGCTGCAACGAGATCACGCTGGCACGGTCCTGTTCGGAGAGGAAGTTCACCTCCCCGGCCGGCGCGATCATCTCCGCGAAATCGATGAGGACGGCCACCCCGTTGTTGTGGAAGAGGATCCGTTCGATCAGGGGGAACGCCTGCTCCGGCCGCTCCGCTTCTGCCAGCTTCTTGCGGTAGAGTTGCTGCCGCTCGCGGGAGGACACCCCAACGGCATTCACCGAATGATCCGTCCCGAAATCGAGATCCTTGGGTGATCCCTTCAGCAGGGTGATCCCGGTCGTCAGGTTGTAGTGGAGGATGAAGGCCTTGTTCTCCTTGAGGAGCACCTGGGCCAGAAAGTCGGAGATCAGGAAGAACGCTCCGTCGTAGAGGATCTGGTCATGGACGTTGTTGTGCAGGATGAACTCGAAGACCTCACCCCGCAGGTACTTCCGCCGGAGTTCCGATGCCCACTGCGGATACGGTTTCATCACGCTCTCCTTCTCCCGCCTCGAGGGGGATCCTTCCGGAACCGGACGTTCTCCCGCAGCGGTGGAATCGTCTCTCCTTCCCCAGATCGCCCGGCGTGGCGGAGGGTCTCGTGAGTGACGGTCCACCGGCTCCCGTCGGCCTTTCTCCGCACGCCCTCCCCTCCCCGGCGGAAATCGAGGAACGGCTGGCCGATCGATAGAGGCCTCGCACTCACATCGTCTTCTGCTGGGAGGCCTGTTTCGCCTTCAACTTCGCCTTCATCTCCTCGAGCTGTTTGCGGGCCGTGACATCGCCCGTCTGGAGGCGGAGACGTGCCAGCTTCGAGTCGAGGGAGGCCTCCTGGAGTTCCTTGCCGAGGTTGGCCTGGGCCGCGAGATTCTTGACATGGTCGCGGACGTTTTCGAGTGCCTTGACCTCGTTGTCGATCGAAAAACCGTTGAGCTGCTCCTGGACCTGGATGCGGGCCTCTGCGCTCTTCATCTTGGCGAGCATCTGGTCCTTCTCCGTCTTGAGCTTGTTGATCTCGGCCTGGATCGCAAGGAGCTGCGTCTTGGCATCCTCGGCCTCGGCGGCCGCCTGTTCGAATTCCGCCCGAAGGTCTGCCACCTCCGCTTCGAGGACGTTCTTCTTCTGGATGAGGACCAGCGCGATATCGTCCTGCTCCGTCTCCACCGCGGTCTGGAGATCCGCCTCGATCTGGGCGAGTTCCTTGCTCTTCGTCTTGAGGCGCGCTTCCGTTTCCGTGCGCTGGTTGATGATCGCCGCGGTCACCCGCTTGAGCTGGTTGTACTTCTCGGCCAGGGAGCGGATCGAGTTCTCGTAGGCGATCTCGGGATGCTTGATCTCGATGTCCTTGATCCAGAGGCTGAGAAAACCGCGCCACAGGTTTGCGAGTCTTCCAAAGAAACCAACACCGGCCATGACTTCCTCCATGATGAATCGTTGCCACTTGCGTGAATGCCGCATTATAGACGCCGCCCTTCTCCCCCGTCAAGGAAAAGTATCCTCCTCGATCCGCCACGATCCCTGGGCATCGGAAGATTGTCGTGGGGGGAGAAAGGGACTATAATGCAGACGGGATTCATGGATCCCGACAGCAACGCCACTTCGATGACCAGACGAGGACAGCGATGAGAAACGGATCGGTCGCAGGATGGATCGGGGGCTTCGTACTCTGCACGCTCTTCCTTTTTCCGGGGATTTCTCCCGCCGGCTCGGGGGGGAAGGGGGACGCCCTCCTTCCAGGGGTCGTGATCGTGAAGCTGGCCCCTTCGGTGCGGACCGAAGGGGGACGGATCGTGGATGAAGGTCTCCAGCGGCTCTTCTCCACGCTGGCGGTCTCCCGGGTACGAGCGGTCTTCCCGGGGCATCGACGGAGGGCGGGACTCCCCGATCTCTCGCGCTACTACGAAGTCCACTTCGAGCGGAACCGCGATCCGTGGGACATGGCGGCACGTCTGGCCCGGCACCCGTCGATCGTCTCGGCGGAGCCGAAGCGGGTGGCCTACATGGACGATACCCCCAACGACCCCCTCTTCTCCTCGCAACCGCATCTCTCCGTGATCGAGGCGGTTGCGGCGTGGGATCACCTCCACGGCGAGGATGCCGATCCCCCCGTGGTCGTGGGGATCGTCGATTCGGGGATCGACCTCGATCACCCCGACCTTGCCGCCAACCTCTGGCACAACCCCGGGGAGATCCCCGGCAACGGCATCGACGACGACGAGAACGGTTACGTCGATGACGTCGTGGGCTTCGACCTGGCCGGCGACGATCCGAACGCCCCTGGAGAGAACCCCGACAACGACCCCGACGATCGAACGGGACACGGCACGCACGTGGCGGGAGACGTCTCCGCGGTCACGAACAACGGCGAGGGGGTGGCCGGCATCGCGTGGAACGTGAAACTGATGGCCGTCAAAACGAACCCCGGTGGGGGCAACTCGATCACCCACGGCTATGAGGGGATCGTCTATGCCGCGGAGAACGGCGCCGACGTCATCAATTGCAGCTGGGGCGGGGGGGGCGCCTCCCAGTTCGCCCGGGACGTCATCGCCTTTGCCAACGGCCTCGGGAGCGTGGTGATCGCCGCGGCAGGCAACACCGGCACCCACGAGGCGCACTTCCCTGCGAGTTTCGAGGGCGTGGTCTCGGTCGCCGCAACGACGAACAGCGATCTCAAGGCGAGTTTCTCCACCTACGACGAGAGCGTCGATCTCTCCGCGCCTGGCGTCTCGATCTTCGGAACGAATCTCGGGGGCGGGTACGGCACGAACAGCGGAACCTCCTTTTCGAGCCCCCTGGCCTCGGGCGTGGCCGCGCTCATCCGGGCCCGGCACCCCGGGTGGACGAACGCGCAGGTGGCGGCGCATCTTCGTGTGTCGAGCGATCCGGCGTTCTACGAGGTGAATCCGCCGGAGTTCGCCCGGCTTCTCGGCTTCGGCCGTCTCGACGCGCTCCGCGCCCTTACTGTCACCTCGCCCGCTCTCGTCGTCGTTTCGGCTTCCTTCGACGATGCCACGGGGGGGGATGGGGATGGCCGTCTCGAAGCGGGCGAGACGATCACGGTCACGTATCGCGTGAAAAATCTTCTGGAGCCTGCCACGGATCTCCTCTTCTCCCCTTCGACGAGTGATCCCTTCCTCTCGGTCACCTCGGAGGACGTTTCCCTCCCCGCACTCGGGACGGGGGAGGAAGCGACTTTTGCCGTGAGCCTTGCGATCGCCCCCGATGTGCCCCGCAACAGCGTCGGCACGATCGTGCTCGACATCACGGGGGAGGGGCCGGGGGGCTTTCCGTACAAAGACTGGAACCTCCTCGAGACGCCGCTCATTCGGCCGAGTTTCGTGACGCACCATGCGGGCAACGTGGCGATGAGCGTGACGGATCAGGGGAACCTCGGCTTCCTCGGGTTCGCCGGTTCCGGTGGGGATGGCTTCGTCTTCGGGGAGGATGGGGAGAACCTCCTCTTCGAGGGGGCGCTCCTGGCCGGCGTGAGCGCTTCCCAGGTCTCCGACGTGGCCCGGGGTGTTTCCGGGATCGATGCGGATCTTCGCCCCCGTCCCGACGACCCCGACATCCTTCTCACCACGGAGGGGGACCTTGCCGACGAAGAGACCTTTGCCCGTTTCGACGATACGGAAGCACCCGATCCGATCGGACTTCGGATCACCCAGCGGAGCTACGCCTTTGCGAGTCCTCCCGACGACGACTACGTGATCGTGTCCTTCACCTTCGAGAACACGACGCAAAGCGGGATCGAGGGCCTCTACGCCGGGCTCTTCTTCGACTGGGACATTCCGGCCGCCGGTTTCTCGAACAACCGCGTCGGCTTCGACTCCGAACGCCGCCTCGGGTACATGTTCAACCCCGACTTTCCGACCTACACGGGGGCGCTCGTGCTCAGCACCCCGGGTGCGACTTCCTTCCGGGCGATCAGCAACCCGGGGGATCTCTTCGAGGACGGCTTCACCCCGGAGGAGAAGTTCCAGTTCCTCTCCGAGGGCTTCGTCTTCGTGGAGGACGACGTCCTCGAGGATCACTCGATGCAGATCTCGACCGGTCCCTTCGACATCCCGGCCGGCGGGACGCATGTCGTGGCCTTCGCGGTACTCGGAGGTCGCGGCCTTGCCGACCTTCAGGCGAATGCCGACGCCGCGCTGACCACCTATGCCACGATCTGTGAGGCCACGGCCGAGGATCGCGATGGCGACAGCATCGGGGATCCTTGCGACCGCTGTCCCGACACGGCCGATCCCGGCCAGGAGGATCGTGATGCCGACGGCGTCGGAGATGCCTGCGACAACTGTCCCGATACCTTCAATCCCGACCAGCGCGACTCGAATGGCGACGGCCGGGGGGATGCGTGCATCTGCCAGGGGGAAGGGTGCGGCTGCGACGACCGCGGTGGAGATGGGGACGACGACGGCGTCTGTGACGACGACGACAACTGCCCCGGAATCCCGAACGACGATCAGCTCGACACCGATGACGACGGATGGGGGGATCTCTGCGACAACTGTCCCGGCGTTCCCAATCCTGACCAGACGGATGCCGACGGTGATGGTGCGGGATCGGCATGTGACCCGAGCGATCAGTGCGCCGCGATCTCCGACCTCGTGGGGCAGCGGCCCCTCCCCATCCGCCTCCTCTCCCTCCTCCTCCTCCTCCTGATCGCCCTCTCGCCCCTTGCGCTGCGCCCCTCGAAATCCGAATGATCCCGGGCCGTCATCATTCCGTTTCGGGGGGGCGAGGTTGGGCCTTGAAGTAGAAAGGAGCCTCCATCTCGCGCACCTCCACGGTGAGCGAGGGGGGAGGTGCGTCCGGAGGGGAGGGGAAGAGCGATTCGAGGAAGGCAAGGGCGTTCCTGCCGACCCGCGCCCTCACCTCCGGTGGCTTCCCCCCGAGGAGCGCGATCGTGAGATGGGCGAACCCCCGCGCTCGATCCCCGTCCCCGACCGCGTAACGCTCGTGGCAGAGGATCCGGCTCTTGATGTTGGCTCGGGGGAGATCTCCCGCATAGGCGACCAGGGCGTGCAACCGTTCGAGAATCGTCGCATCGTCGAGGGCGGGCGGAAGATTCTTCGAGTATTCGAGCAGAACCTGGGGCATCGTCCCCTCTTGTAGCGGCGAGGCGCTACCACCGCTCCTCGATCAGCCGCACGATACGCACCACGTCACGGGCGGTGATCCGGCTCCTTCCCGCCGGGTTGATCGGCTCCCCGAAGATCGTATCGTAGAGCACCTTGAGCGCATAGAGGAACGCCAGGATCGCGTTGATGACGAAGATCACGTTGAGGATCAGCACCTGCTGCTCCGTGCACTCGCTCGGGCAGAGGATGCTCCAGACGAGCATCGTCGGGAACATCGAGAAGATGAGAACCCCCAGGATCGGGCTGAGGATCGCCTGGTTGACGAAGTCCACGCAGAGGTTCTCGAAGAAGGGGACCGGAATCCAGCCGCAGAGCGTCTCGAGCATCCGGAAGGCGCCGGTGAGCACGGCGTCGAGGTAGACCTCGATGAAGAGGGGCATCTCTTCCCCCTCCGTCCCATCGATCTTATGGAGGGACCAGGTGAGGATCTCCTCCCCGACCGTGACCAGCCCCGAATATCCATCCCGCTCGAAAACCTCTTCGATCCTGGCGAAGAGTTCCTCGATCGCGGTGCGTCCCTCTTCGTCGAGGAGGGGGGCGACCACCGGATGCTCGAGGATCGAGGCCACGAGTTCCCGCTGCCGGCGGAGGATCGCCTCCTTCGTGGCGGCATCGACCTCTTTCGGCAGGCGGGGGGCGACCGCTCGGAGATCGGCGAGCATCCGCTCGATCGCACGGCGGGCCGGCGCCTGCGCTTCGCGCATCGCTTCGGCCGTCATCCCGGTGAATTCCTCCTCCTTCTGGAGGGTGGCGTAGAGCCGCAGCAGGGAGAAGGAAGAGGTCTTGAGCGTCACGAAGGCATTCTTCTGGATATCGAGAAGGCGTCCCACGAACGCACGGTCATCCCCGGCAGCCGAAAGGGCCGTCGGAACGAGGGTTCCGGAGAATTCCCGCTCGAGCGTGCGCCAGAAGGCCCGATGATCGAAAGGAAGCGCATTCACGGGCCAGGGTCCTGCCCCCTCCCTTCCCCCTTCGCGAGCGAAGGCCTCTCCCTCGAAGAGACCGGAAAGGAGCGAGAGGTTCGACAGGACAACGCCGTTGCACAGCGAAAACTTCAGGAAATTTCGACGGCTCATCTTCTCCGACATGCGGACATCTCCTCTGGTAAGACCGGGCCCGGGAACGCTCCCGTGCGGGACCGAATCACCCCTGATTTCATTCCCAACCCCCTGCATTCCCCACCCCCTCCTCGGCCTTCGGCCACAGAGCGGCTGATCGAATGGCCACGACGCACGAGGCACCCCGCGAAACGGAAGGATGCACGCACGCCGCTCCCGCACCGGGGTCGAGGGCCCCGAGGGCAACGGAGAAACCCTACGATATCTGCGCAGGGGAGTCAATAGTCCCGGTTGCATCATCGGCGTGTCTCTGGTAGTCTGGGTTCGGATGGCACCCCCGC
>CAZTSL010000078.1:5020-11036 GCA_964616915.1 uncultured bacterium | reverse complement strand
CCCGGTTGCATCATCGGCGTGTCTCTGGTAGTCTGGGTTCGGATGGCACCCCCGCACGGAGCGACATCGCCCTTTCGGGGAATGCGCACATCGATGGCATCGTTCGAGGAGCAGGGATGGGGGGTGGATTGCACGATCGCTTCTTCGTCGCCAATGGACTGGGGAAGAGGGGCGAGGCGTTCTTCCGGCGGATCACCGCCCCGGTCCTCCTCGTGCGGGGGGCACGAAGCCCCTTCCTCCTCCCCGACCATGCCCGCCGTGTTGCGGCCTTCCGCACGGCGCGGGAAGTCGTGGTGCCGGAAGCGGGACACAACGTCCACCATGAGCAACCCCAGGCCCTGCTCCGGGAGATCGAGACCTTCCTCGGGGAACGGACGCAGCGCCCGATCAGCGCGCAAGGAGAAGCATCGTGAGAAAAGCAGGCATCGTGGTTACGCTCCTCGTCCTCCTCGCCGGCACGCCCCGTCCGACCCATGCGTTCGATCTCGGCACGGGGGGAAGCGGGGGGCTTGGACTTCCGGCCGCGGAGTTCGACGCCGTCGATTCGAGCGGGATCGCGTGGGGGGCGTTCGCCCAGTTCCTCTTCCTCGAAGGTTCCTACCACCATATCGATCTCGGTTCCCAGGAACTCGGCGCCCTCTTCGACGTCTTCGACCTGGCCTTCCGCTACAACATCCTCGAGCGCACGCTCCGCCCCTACGTCCTCGGTGGCGCGGGGTATGCCCAGATTCGCTACGACCCCACTTCGGGCTCACTCGGGGATACGACGAAGGGGGTGGACTTCTTCTTCGGGGGGGGGCTCGATCTCGTGATCGGTTCGCTCGGTCCGATCGACGTGGCCTTCGGCGTCTCGCTTCGTTCCCACTTCCTCCTCACCCAGAACGGGGAGGTCACGCTCACGGCGGGCGCTTCGCCGCAAGAGCTGGGCACCTTCACCCATGTGACGACCGCGATGGCGGGGTTGAGCCTCTGGCTCTTCTGAAGACGCTGCCCCCCTTTCCACGGCGCAGGGGTTCATGCAATGAGGGGCCGATTCGCTGGGGGGGTCTCCAGGCGGAGTCATCCTCCCGGCCGCTGGCGGCGGGCGAGCTTGTAGCGGCGGCGCATCTCGAGGAGGGTCTCATCGTGGACCCCACTCCGGAAATCGGGGAAGGTCCAGGGAAGCGATGCCCACTCCCCCCCGACGTAGTGGAGGACGAGATCGGCGTACACCCCCTCCCCGAGGTAGATCTTCTTCCCCCCGTACTTCATCGAGGCGAGAACGACCTTGTGGTAGTCGAGGAAGCCGGGGTCGAGGTTGACGCGCCGGTTCCCCCCCACCGTGCTCTCCCATTCGAGCCGCGTGGTCAGATGCTTGGCCGCCACGAGAACCTCGGGGGAAAAGAGCCGCTCGAAGGAGAAGATCTGGCGAAAGAGCGGTGCGCCCATCTCCGGTGTGTAGTAGTCGGTCCGATCGAAGGGCACGGGCGCCCCTGCGTGATCGACCGCGCCCCACTGGGCGGTGAGGCGGGGCAGCAGGGGGGTGAAGTCCCCGGGATCGCGCCAGAGCACCGCCACGAAGAGTTTCACTGGATCGGGCGGCGGGAAGTCACGGTGAAAGGGCATCGTGCCTCCCTCCCCCCCTTCCCGCCGCCCGGCATCCCCGAAGCATGGCAGGATCAGGGGGCAAGTGCATGTTTCCTCCGATGCCGCTGGAGCGCGGTCACGAGCGCACGGGCCTCCTCGACGATCTCCGGCGCGATCCCGAAGGTGCGCGCCAGCGTCGCTTCATACTCGTCGGGTGCGATCTTCCGGTTCTCCCGCCCCTGACTCGTGATCCACTGGAACTGGCGGTTGCGCACATAACGCTGCCCCCCTTCGGTCCGTTGGGTGATCAGGAGGGAACCGAGACCGGGCAGGTCGAAGGAGGCCTCCCAGTAGTCGAAGAAGCGGGCGTGATCGACCGGTTCGTTCCGGGCGCGGTAGCGCCACCTCTCCACCCCCCCACGAACCGTATGGAGATCGTATCGCTTCCCCCCCACATGGCGAAGGATCACGGTGGCCTCCCCCTGCGCCATCGCGACCTCCCCTGCGGGGGGGAGGGGAAGAGGCCGGCCAAGGAGATACCCCGGATCGATCATCCAGGCATGCCCCTCGAGGAGGACGACGAGGGTGCAGTGGACGTTCTCCCCGATGTTCATCTCCGCCATGATCGGATAGGCCACGAAACCGAGCGTCTCGAGGATCGCCCAGAGACAATAGGTGAGCGAGAAGCAGGTCCCCCCCGTGCCGTGACGAATGTGGCTCTCGATCACCTCGGCCGGCAACCGCAGCCGCGCCCTTCCCGCGTATCCACCATGCTTGCGGATCACCTTCGTGAGGTTCTCGTAGGGGAGGTGGGAGAATGCCGCAACGATCCGTTCGAGGGCAGCAAGATCGGGACGTGGGACCGCGATCCCGAAATGTTCGAGGAATCGTTTCGTCGTGACCGGATCGCGCATCGAGGCTTCATCCTCCTCTCGAGGTCGGCTCCTTCCCGTTCTCCCACTTCCCACTTCCCCTCTCCCCCACGAAGGCCATGATACGCATCGTGCCCATTTCCGTCAAGAAACCGCTCAACTTCTTCCCCCTCCCATCCGAAAAGGATAGGGAAGGGGACTTCATGAAGCCCATCCGGGATCAAGGAGAGGAGATGACAATACATGTGACCGTTACATCGGAGGCGCCCAGGGATCGAGCGACCTCCGGGGGAGGAGGAGAAGGGGACACGATGGCTCGGATCCTCTGGATCGGCGAATCGTCCCCGGGAAGGGAAAGCAGAGGCGCAATCCCTTCGACCAACGGAGGGGGCGCGGGGCCGACACATTGCCGGACCCTCGAAGAAGCCCTGCGCATCCTCCCGATCGAAGGGATCGACCTCGTCTTCTATCGGCTCGGAAAGGGGAACACCCCCGATGGGATCGCCCGACTCGATGCCCAATACCCCGACATGCCGGTGATCGCGATCTGCGACGAGGGAGACGGGGAAGGGGAGCGGAAGGCATGGGCAAAGGGCGCCTTCGACGTCGTGACCACGGGGGAGTGTACGTCGCGGATGCTCCGGCGCGTCACCCGTTTCGCCCGGGAGGAGCGCCGGCGCCGGCGGGAACGGACGGATGCGGCCGCGCAGATGCGCGATCCCACTCTCTACGACCCCCTCACCGGCCTGCCGAACCGGATCCTCTTCCTCGACCGCCTGGCGGGGGTGCTGCGCAAGAGCAAACGGAACCGCAACCTCCACTTCGCACTCCTCTTCCTCGACCTCGACCGCTTCAAGGTGATGAACGAATCACTCGGCCATGCCAGGGCCGACGAACTCCTCAGGGCCGTGGCGCGCCGTCTCCAGGCCTTCGTACGGGCGTCGGATACGCTCGCCCGTTTCGGGGGGGACACCTTCGTCATCCTCCTCGAGGGGATCGATTCGATCCGGGATGCGATCCGGGTGGCGAAACGGGTCTCCGAGGTGTTGCGGGATCCGGTAAAGCTCGGGGAGGAGCACTTCTACCTCACGATGAGCATCGGGATCACCTCGAACTTCACCCCCTACCAGCGGTGTGAGGACCTCCTGCGCGATGCCGACATCGCGGTCCACCGGGCCAAGGAGAAGGGGCGGGGGCGCTACGAGGTCTTCGACGCCAGGATGCACGAGCGCACGATCACCCGGATGAAGCTCGAGGGGGATCTCCATCGTGCCGTGGACCGGGGGGAGTTCCTCCTCCACTACCAGCCGATCGTCGCCCTCGACGGCGGGAGGATCGTGGGGTTCGAGGCGCTCATCCGTTGGGAACACCCGCAGCGGGGGCTGATCCCTCCGATGGCGTTCATCCCGATCGCCGAGGAGACGGGGCTCATCATCCCGATCGGACTCTGGGTCCTCCGGGAGGCCTGCCGGCAGGTGCGCGACTGGGAGGCACGCACGGGACGAAAAGTCTCCGTGAGCGTCAACCTCTCCGTCCGGCAGTTCGCCCAGAACGACCTGGCCGGCGAGATCGCGGATATCCTCGAAGAAATCGGTTTCCCCCCACAACGGCTCCGTATCGAGATCACGGAGAGTACCCTGATCGAGAACTTCGAGCGCGCGGCGGCGATCCTCGGCCGCCTCAAAGCGACGGGGATCCACCTCTACATGGACGACTTCGGCACCGGCTACTCGTCCTTGAGCTACCTCCACCGTTTCCCGATCGATGCGCTCAAGATCGATCGCTCCTTCATCGGGAAGATGCATCGGGAACGGGAGAAGGTGACGATCGTCCGTTCGATCGTCACCCTGGCGCACTCCCTGAAGATGGATGTGATCGCCGAAGGGGTGGAGCAGGCTCGGCAGCTCGACTTCCTGCGTCATCTCGGATGCGAATACGTCCAGGGGTACTACTTCTCGAAACCCCTCGACGCCAGGCGGGCGGAAGCCCTCCTTCGGCGGAATCCGAAATGGTGAGCGACATGGAACAGAAGCACACCGACCCTGCACGACCCCTCGGCGACGTCGCAACGCATACCCAGCGTGGCAGGGGAGGGGACGACTTCCTCGACCGGATCCTCTCCTTTGCGCTCGACCAGGCCCAGGCCGACTCCGGGTCGCTCATGCTCCTCTCCCACGAGGAGGACCCCCCTGTGCTGCGGATCAAGAAGGCCCGGGGGCTGAGCGAGGAGATCGTCCGGACGACGAAGGTTCCCCTCGGCTCCGGTATTTCGGGATGGGTGGCCCGGGAGGGGAAACCCCTCCTCCTCCTCAAGGAGGTCGGCAGGGATGAACGCTTCGTCAACGTCACGGTCCGTAGCGCGAACCGGATCCCCGGTTCCGCGATCTGCCTCCCCCTCAAGCTCGAACGGGGGGTCATCGGCGTCCTCTCCGTGAACCGACGGGAGAATCTCCCCGACTTCACACCGGAGGACCTCGAAAAACTCTCCCTCTTCGCCAATGCGCTCGCCATCGCGATCGAGAACGCGGAACTCCGGGAGAAGGAACTCGAACGAATGGCCGAACTCTCCCGGCTCAATGCGGAACTCGCCGAGATGAACGAGGCGCTCAAGAGCACCCAGATGCAGCTCCTCCAGCAGGAGAAGATGGCCTCGATCGGACAGCTCGCCGCAGGGGTCGCCCACGAGATCAACAACCCGATCGGCTTCGTCCATAGCAACCTCGAGACGCTCAAGCGCTACGTCGGGCGGATCGCGGATGTGATCGGGCGCTACGAGGAACTCGAAAAGCGGCTCGCCGGCGTCCGGGCCCCCGTGATCCGGGAGATCCTCGACGAACTCGCCGACCTCAAGGCACGCTACCGTTTCGATCTCCTCATGGAGGACCTGACCGACCTCATCGAGGAGTCGCGCGACGGAACCGACCGGGTCCGCAAGATCGTCCTCGACCTCAAGACCTTCTCCCGCGTCGATCGCGCGGAACGCGAAGCGGTCGATCTGCGCGAGTGCCTCCGATCGACGCTCAACATCCTCCGAAACGAGATCAAGCACAAGGCCAGACTGATCGAGGAATACGACGACACGCTCCCCAAGGTCCTCTGCTACCCCTCCCGGATCAACCAGGTCTTCATGAACATTCTCGTCAACGCCGCTCAGGCGATCGAGACGTTCGGGGAGATCCGGATCCGAACCTCCCGGAAGGGGGAGAATGCCTGCATCGAGATCTCCGACACCGGCCCCGGCATCCCCCAGGAAGCCCTCTCCCGGATCTGGGAACCCTTCTACACGACGAAACCCCCGGGAGAGGGCACCGGCCTGGGGCTGAGCATCAGCTACGGCATCATCGAAAAGCATGGCGGCACGATCGAGGTGGAGAGTGAACCCGGAAAGGGAACGACCTTCGTGATCGAACTCCCGATCGATGGCAGGGACCGGGCCGCGGTGAGCGGCGCGCTCCCCCGCCGGCTCTTTCGACCCCGTGGAACCCTTTGAACCCGAGGAGACCCGAAACGACCGATCGACCCAGATCGACCCATAAAGGAGAGTCCGATGAAACCCCATACGCTTCTCGTCGTCGATG
>CAZTSL010000078.1:2674-4920 GCA_964616915.1 uncultured bacterium | reverse complement strand
GATCGACCCATAAAGGAGAGTCCGATGAAACCCCATACGCTTCTCGTCGTCGATGACGAACCCTTCGTGCGCAAGGCCCTCGAACGCGCGCTGCGCGAGATCGATCACGTGGAGGTCCTCCAGGCCGGCAGTGGCGCGGAAGCCCTCGAGATCCTGGAGAAAGAGGAGGTCCACCTCATCATCTCGGACGAACGAATGCCCGAGATGACCGGGGTCGAGCTGCTCAAGAGCGTCAAGGAGCGCCACCCCGACATCATCCGGATCATCCTGACCGGATATGCCGACATCAAGGCCGCGATCGCCGCGATCAACGAAGGGGAGATCTACCGCTACCTGACGAAACCGTGGGACGAGGATGAACTCCTCCTCACGGTGCGCCAGGCCTTGCAGCTCTACGACCTCCTCCGGACAAACCAGGCGTTGCGCCGGACCGTCGAGACCCAGATCGCCTATCTCCAGTCGCTCGAGACGAAGTATCCCGGCATCACCCGCGTCGAACGGGACAAGGATGGATCGATCGTTCTGCCGAGCGAAATCGAGGAGGTGGAACTCGAACTTCAGTCCGCCTGAAGGAAACGCGCCCTTCCGGTCACTCGAAGACGCCCTTCGTCGCCTTCGTGACCCGGTTCGTCAAGAGCGTATAACCGAGGAGGATGAGGAAGATGATCGTGGAGTAGGCGGCGGCATAGCCGTACTGGTCACGCTCGAAGGCCCAGCGGTACGCCTCCGTGATCAGGATGTCGGTCGAGTTGTTCGGCGCGCCTCCGGAGACGAGGTAGATGATGTTGAACATGTTGAAGGTCCAGATCGTGCCGATGATGACCGCGGGGAAGAGTGCGGGCTTGAGCAGGGGAAGCGTGATCCGGAAGAACTTCTGCCACCGCGTCGCCCCATCGACGTCGGCCGCCTCGTAGAGTTCCGCCGGGATGCTCTGCAGTGCGCCCAGCGAGACGACCATCATGAAGGGGAAGCCGAGCCAGGTGTTCGTGGCCACGTTCGCCGCAAAGGCCGTCCAGAAGGACTGGAACCAACCGATCGGCTCGAAACCGAGGAGACCGAGTACGTAGTTGATCGACCCGAACTGCTTGTGGAACATCCCCTTCCAGATGAGCGCCGTGATGTAGTTGGGCACCGCCCACGGCACGATCAGGAGGACACGGTAGACCCCCCGGAAGCGGAGGAGCTTCTCCTTGAGCAGAAGCGCCAGCGCCAGCCCGATCGTGACGTGTAACCCCACGTTCACGACCGTCCAGAGCACCGTCACCCCGAGGGTGAAGTAGAAGTTCTGGGGGTTGGCCAGGTCGAAGTCGAAGAGGATCGCCGCGAAGTTCGAGAGCCCCACGAAGGTGTACTCGTTGTAGATCTTCTTGAAGAAGCCGAGCAGGATCCCGAAGGAGAAGGGCATGAAGACGAGCAGGAGCATCCCCACCATCGCCGGCGTGATGTAGGCATAGGCCAGGCTGTGCGCCTGGAATCCCGCCCAGAGGCGGGCCGTGAGGCCCCGGTGGAAGGCGGTGAAGAGGGCCAGCGCCACGAGGAGCGTCGCCCCGAGGAGGAACGTGATCCGGCGGCGGTGCGCCGCGAGCTTCCCGGCATACGCCCGGCCGGAGAGGTCGCAGGCGACCTTCCCCGACACGAGCGTGGCCGTCCCCTTCCTGGCAAGCTGCATCGCAAGGGGCTCGGTCTCGAATTCCGTGCGCGGTCGGCAGGCGAGGAAATCCCGGGAGGGCACGAGGTTCTTCCCCCCCCCGTCGAGATGGACGTCGATCCCCCGGAGGTCCGCCATGCTTGCGGGGTCGAACGCGCCGAGCATCCCGGCCAGCGCAGGGAAACGCGTCTCGATCGCCACGATTTCGAGCTTCTCCGCCTCCTGGAGGGAGAAGAGGACGCAGACCCCCGTGCCGGCCACGAGGAGCCCCACCCGAAGCGGAAGTGAACCGCGAACGAGGAGGAGCAGGAGGAACGAAACGATAAGGAGCAGGGGAAGCGGCCACCAGGGGAGGGGGGGGAGGAAGGGGGGGGCCACCTTCACGGAGACCACGGCCTTCACGGCATCCTGCGCGTCGATCGCAGGGAGGGTCACCTCCAGGGCCTCGGAAAGACGCGAAAAGAGGACCTCGGGGTACGCATTCCCCTCCAGCCGAGGATTTTCCCGCCGCTCGACCACGTTCTTCCGATGGATCGTGGCAAGCTGCCGGGCATCGTCGTAGAGCGCCTTGTCCCGCAACGAGTCGCGCTCGAGCCGC
>CAZTSL010000078.1:0-2574 GCA_964616915.1 uncultured bacterium | reverse complement strand
GAGGAGGAGGGGGATCAGCGTATGGCGTAGCGGCGCTCTCATCGCACCCGTTTCGCGGAGGCGATCAGTTCGAGAACCTTCTGCTGCGCTTCGTGGAGCGCCTCCGCCGGGGGGGTATCCCCCACGATCACCTTGAACATCGCGGTCGTGATCGGGGACCAGACGAGCCGCATCTGCGCGCTGTTGGGCATCGGGAGCGTGTGGGCGAGCTGCTCGAGGAAGACGGCGGTGATCGGATCGTTCTTGATGCGGGGGTTCTCATAGACCGACCGGTTTGCCGGGGTCTGCCGTCCCTCGATCGCCATGATCTCCCCAGCCTCGCGGCTCGTGATGAACTTCATCACCTCGAAGGCTTCGGCCTTCACCTTGGAGCGGGCCGAGAGGATGATCCCTTCCGAGCCCATGAAGGGGGTGGCCGGTCGGCCCACCTCGCTGATGATCGGCAGGACCGCCACGCCGAAGGGGAGGTCCTTGTTCAGTTCCGCCATGAACCACGGCCCGCTGATGACGAAGGCGGCCTTCCCCTCGTTGAAGAGGGAGGTGACCAGCGTGGCCGTGATCTCCTCGGGCATGATCCCCTCCTCCTTGGCCAGGCGCCGGGCAAAGGAAAGGGCCCGGATCGCCTCCGGAGAATCGAGGACGGGGCGCATCCGCTCATCGAAGACCCGGGCGCCGAATCCCTGATGCCAGCAGGCGTGGTAGTAGAAGTTCGCATTCTCGTAGACGAGCCCGTAGCGCTGCGCCTTCGGGTCGGTGACCGATTTGGCGATCCGGATCAACTCGTCGGTCGTCTTCGGCGGTTCGGGCACGAGACGCTTGTTGTAGTAGAGCGCGGTCGATTTGAACGCCACGGGGAGGCCGTAGAGCGCGTTCTCGAAGGTCAGCGCTTCCACGGTTGCCGGAAAGAAGCGATTGCGCAGTTCGTCCTCGACCCAGAAGTCGATCGGCTCGATCACGCCGGCCGTGGCCCAGTCGCCGATCCGGTCCTGCGCGAAGATGAAGAGGTCGGGCCCCTTTCCGCGGGGGATCGCCGCCGTGATCTTGTCCGCGAACGCATCGTAGGGGATCGCCAGGAGCTTGACCCGGATCCCGTTCTGTTTCTCGTTGAAGCGCCTTACGACCTTTTCGAGCGCGCTCCGTTCATCCCCCCGGTAGGCATGCCAGAGGACGACCTCCTTGGGGGCGGCCAGGGCGCTGCCCCATGCCGTCAGAATGCAAAGGAGTGCTGGAAGGAAAGATCTACGCATCACGAATGTCTCCTTTCCACGCGGATGACGTTCCCCGTTGCCGCGTCGAAGAAGTGGGCCTCCTCGAAGTGGATCCCCAGATGGATCGGTTCTCCGGGTGCAAAGCGAAGATCACTCGGGAGCCGCACGGTCATCTCTCGCGCTCCGAGGGGGAAGGTGGCATAGCTGTCGGCCCCCAGGGGTTCGAAGACCTCCACGCGGCCGTGAAGGAGCGCCTCCGCTTCGGAGCGGGGGTAGAGCGCCTCGGGGCGGAGCCCCAGGATGACTCGTCTCCCCGCTTCCGGAAGGTTGCCGATCGTCTCCGGAAGGGGAATCTCGAACCCTTCCCCCCTCAGGTGGCGTTCCCCCGCTCTTTGCGTCATTTCCCCCTCGATGAAGTTCATCGCCGGGCTTCCGATGAAGCCGGCCACGAAGACGTTGGCCGGCTTCCGGTAGAGTTCCATCGGCGCGCCCACCTGCTGGACCACGCCATCCTTCATCACGACGATCCGGCCGGCAAGGGTCATCGCCTCCACCTGATCGTGGGTGACGTAGATGCTCGTCGTCTTCAGGCGGTGATGGAGCTTGCCCAATTCCGCGCGCATCTGGACGCGGAGTTTGGCATCGAGGTTGGAGAGGGGTTCGTCGAAGAGGAAGACCTGCGGTTGCCGGACGATCGCGCGCCCCATCGCGACACGCTGCCGCTGGCCACCCGAGAGTTGCTTCGGTTTTCGTTCGAGCAACGCCTCGATCCCCAGCAGCCTGGCCGCTTCCCCGACCCGCCGTACGATCTCCTCCCGGGGGAACTTGCGGATCTTGAGCCCGAAGGAGAGGTTGTCGAAGACGCTCATGTGGGGGTAGAGGGCGTAGTTCTGGAAGACCATCGCGATATCGCGGTCCTTGGGAGGGACGGCGTTGACGACCCGGTCCCCGATCACGACCTCCCCGTCGGAGATCTCCTCGAGCCCTGCGATCATCCGGAGTGTCGTCGTCTTCCCGCAGCCAGAGGGGCCCACGAGCACGAGGAACTCGCCGTCCTCGATCTCGATCGAGACATCCTTGACCGCTTCCACCGAACCGAACCGCTTGGAGACATGCCGAAGGAGCACACGTGCCATCTCGGTCGGAACCCTCCTCTCCGTTTCGCAGCGGGCCACGCCGGGAGCCTTTGCGTTCACGGCGGGATCCCAGGGATGTGCGGCGATTTCCCCGCCGCCCCCTGCCACGGCGGCCCCGCCCTTCGACCGGGGCGCTTCGACCGGGGCGGAAGATAGCACCCTCACCCCCCTTTGTCAATCGTATCCCCGCGTCTCGAGTCCGATCACGTTCCGGGGCCGCAGTCGAGGCA
>CAZTSL010000077.1:19677-23612 GCA_964616915.1 uncultured bacterium | reverse complement strand
ATTCGGTCAGGTTGAACTTCCCGAACATCAGGATCGCGAAGAAGATCGCATCGTAGACCGTCCAGCGGAACCAGCGCGGCTTCTCCCGCATGAAGTGGCGCATCCGGTAGTGCCGCTGCAAGAGGTGGATGAACTCCATGAAGGCGATCGAAGCGAGCGCAAGGACGAACTCCCAGAGGTTCTGTCCCGCCAGGAGGGGAGCCAGGGTCTCCCGATCGAGTTGGAGGGTGAAGAGACGCGAAAGCCAATGCCCCACGCCGTCGAAGAGGTGCCCTGCGATGTAACAGGCATCCCCGATCGAGTTGGCGCGGAAGAAGATCCAGGCAAAGGAGACGAGAAGGAAGGTCCACCCCACGTTGAGGAATTTGAGGAGGGAAGGCCGCCGGTCGAGACCGGTGAGCACCACCATCCGATGCCGCCAGGGAGCCGTCACGATCCCGAGGATGAGGTAGAGCCCATGCAGCGCCCCCCACACGACGAAGGTCCAGTTCGCCCCATGCCAGAGGCCACTGACGAGGAAGACCGTGAAGAGGTTGAAGTACCACCGGTGCCTGGAAACCCGATTGCCACCCAGCGGAATGTAGAGGTAATCCCGGAACCATGTCGAAAGCGAGATGTGCCACCGCTTCCAGAACTCCGAGATCGACTTCGAGAAGTAGGGACGGTTGAAGTTGTCCATCAGGTCGTAGCCGAGGACCTGCGCGCTCCCGATCGCGATGTCGGAATAACCGGAGAAATCACAGTAGATCTGAAAGGCGAAGAAGAACGTCGCCATGAGGAAAGCGACCCCATCGTGGGCCGTGGGGTCGTTGTACACGGCATTGACGAAGAGCGCCAGACGGTCCGCGATGACGACCTTCTTGAAGAAGCCCCAGAGCATCAGTTTGAGACCGTCGGTCATCCGCTCGTAGTCGAAATCGTTGCGCCGGTAGAACTGGGGGAGCAGCCGCGTGGATCGCTCGATCGGTCCGGCCACGAGCTGCGGGAAGAAGGCCACGTAGAGCGCGAAGATCCCAAGGTGCCGCTCCGGCTCCTGGACCCCCCGATAGACATCGATCGTGTAGCTCAGCGTCTGAAAGGTGTAGAACGAGATCCCCACCGGAAGGAGGACGTGAAAGGCCGGCACCCCGTAGAAGAGGTTGAAGTGGTTGAAGAGCGCCCGCGCCGAATCGTTGAAGAAGTTGAAGTACTTGAACGCGAAAAGAAGCCCGAGGTTCGTCGCGAGACTCAGCAAAAGGTAGCCCCGCCGCTTCCCCGGCGCCCGCGTCTTGCCGAGCTGAAGCCCCACCGTATAATCGATCAGCGTCGAAACCACGATCAGAACGATATACTCCGCCTTCCAGCACATATAGAAGTAGTAGCTCGCTGCAAGGAGGAGGGACCACCGGAAGCGGTAGGGGGTGAGAAAGTAGAGGAACACGACGAGCGGAAAGAAGATCAAAAACTCGAGCGAATTGAAGAGCATCGGGGCGGTTCTCGGGAGGGATCCTCTGTGAAGATGAAAACAGGGTTGCCGCCGCTCCTTCCGGATCACGCCGGCGGCCCACGACATCGGGAGCCGAAGGAGGACGAAGCCATAAAAGCGGCCCGCCGGTGACGGGGGGAGAGCCGGGCTCGCCGACCTCGAAAGAGGGTATAGCAATTTCCCAACACGGGATCAAGGGTGGACACGTCAGAATTGTGATCCCCGTGTCATCGGGGTCGAAGAGCGGTTTCCGAGGCGTTGTCGGCGGATGGGGAGCGTGTGTGCCATGCGTCTGTAGGGGCGGATTTCGACCCCGGGCTTGCATCGGAGGCTCGTTTCACGATACAATCGGATCTCCCGGTGGTGTCGGTGGTGAGGGCTCCAGGGAACTTCCGGGGCGGGTTAGACCTCGAGGGTGTCGATGAAGCGTGCATTCGTTCGGTGGGAGGGGAAAGGATTCACCTTGATCGAGCTGATGGTCGTCGTTGCGATCATCAGCATCCTCAGTATCATCGCGGTGCCGGCGCTCACCCAGCTTCGGATTCGGGCGTTCAACGCTTCGGCCGCGGTGGCGGGAAACCTCTGCCGGACCACGCAGGAGATCTACTACATCGACTACCGGACCTATCGGAACGATCTGCCCGGCCTCCTGATGCTCCAATCGAACCTCACCGACGATCCGGAGGTGACCTTCACCTTTCTCGGGGCCTCGAACGAGGGGTATACCTTCGTGACGATGCACCATCGGGGGGATACGTCCTATCGCTGGATCGAATCGAAGGAAGGATACTGAGCGAAAGATGTCCCGCGCAAGGAAACGCGTCGACCCGAACCATACGCCGGCGGTTCACCTGAACCTCAACGTCCGAGGATTGTCGCAGTCGGCGACGCTTGCGATCAACGAAAAGATCGCGCAGTTGCGGGCGTCGGGGCGCCGGATCATCGCATTGGGGCTGGGACAGTCCCCCTTTCCCGTTCCGAAACCGGTCGTGGAGGCCCTGCGGCTCAACGCGCACCAGAAGGACTACCTCCCGGTCAAAGGGCTCCCGGCGCTGCGGGAGGCGGTAGCGGCCTACCACCACCGTAAGGAGGGGATCGATCGCAGCGGAGAGGACGTGCTCATCGGCCCCGGTTCCAAGGAACTGATGTTCCTCCTCCAACTCGTCTATTACGGCGATCTCGTCATCCCCACGCCGAGTTGGGTCTCCTACGCGCCGCAGGCCCACATCATCGGCCGGCACGTCCGGTGGGTTCCCACCGCCCGGGAGGACCACTGGATGCTCACCCCCCAGGAACTCGAAGCGATCTGCAAGAAGGATCCGCAGCGGCCCCGGCTCGTGATCCTGAACTACCCCTCCAACCCGACGGGGCGGAGCTATACGGTCAAGGATCTCAAGGCCCTGGCCGCGGTGGCCCGGAAGAATCGGGTCGTCCTCCTCTCCGACGAGATTTATGGGGAACTCCACCACCATGGGCGACACGTCTCGATCGCCCGCTTCTACCCCGAAGGGACGATCATCAGCAGCGGGCTGAGCAAATGGTGCGGTGCCGGGGGATGGCGGCTGGGCGTCTTCGTCTTCCCCCCTGCCCTGCGTTGGCTCCTCGAGGCGATGGCGGTCGTGGCGAGCGAAACCTTCACCTCCACCGCTGCTCCCATCCAGTACGCCGCGGTCCGTGCCTACGAAGGGGGGCTCGAAATCGAGGAGTATCTCTGGCACTCCCGTAGAATCCTCCGTGGGATCGGCACGACGATCGCGCGGCGTCTCGAAGGTGCGGGGGTGATCGTCCCACGGCCGCAAGGGGCCTTCTACCTCTTCCCCGATTTCGAGAATTTCCGGGAGGAACTCGGGCGGCGTGGCATCCGGACGAACGAGGATCTCTGCCACCGCCTCCTTGAAGAGACCGGTGTGGCGCTCCTGCCTGGCAGCGCTTTCGGGGCGCGTTCCGACGCCCTGACGCTGCGGCTCGCCTACGTCGATTTCGACGGGGCCCGCGCGCTGACCGCCTCCCATGACGTTCCACGGGAAAAGCCCCTCTCTCAGACCTTCCTCAAGACTTACTGTGACGCGCCCCTGAGCGCGGTGGAACGGATCTGCGCGTGGCTGCTGCGGTAAGACGGGGTTCGGCGAGAAGGGGAGAAACGACGAAGGAGAGGGAAGAGGAGGCGTCAGGGGGCTCGCAGATCCCCCGGTCGTTTGGCGTGCCGGAGCATTCACTCGTAGGCGAGCGCTTCGACGACAGGACGTTTCGTGGCGCGGCGGGCGGGATCGTACCCCGCACATGCCGCAACGAACACCGCCAGCAGGTTCGCCTGGACCATGGCGAGCCACGGGAAATGATAGGGATAGCGCCACCCGATCGTGGCCACCGCGATCGAATCGATCATGACATGGGCGACGATCGCACCGGCAAGGGAGCCGAGCAGCGAACCGGCCAGCCCCATCAGCCCCCCTTCGATCATGAAGATCCG
>CAZTSL010000077.1:17844-19577 GCA_964616915.1 uncultured bacterium | reverse complement strand
AGGAAGAGTTCGAGGGTCCCGACCCGGTCGTCGAGCCAGTAGCGCCGGTAGAGGCCACGGTCGATCATCACGAGGCCCTGATCGGAGGTGTAGTCGCGCATCACGGCCACGATCGGGAATCTGCGCCGCCCCTGCGCGGTGGAGAGTTCGATCGTGTCTCCCCGATGGAGATCGTGGAGGCGACTGAGATTCTCCGAGATCGCCACCCCTTCTTCCGCGGGACTTTGCGCCAGATCGTCGATCGACCCCTCGAGGAGACCGGGCGTGGCGTGGGAGAGATAGGTCGCCACCTCGAGGGAGAGGATCGTCAGTTGGATGTCCCGCCAGGGCTGTTTGACGATCGTGACGAACATCGGCGTCACCCCCTCGAGCCCGGCGACGATTTTCCGGCAGACCGCTTCCGGCAGGTACGTCTTCTCCACGTCCCAGATCGAGCCGGAGTTGATGAAGAGATCCGCCGGAACCGACTGCTCGATCCAGGCGTCCATCTCCTCCTGGAAGCTGGCGGTATACCCCGACATCGCCACGAACATCCCGAAGCCGAGCATGAAGGCCGCGATCGTGATCGCGCTCCTCCCGATGTCGCGGGTCATGTTGTCGGCGGCCAGCCGCCCCTCGATGCGCAGGAGATTCCCGAGCGGCGTGGCAAGCCCGTGCCGCAGCAGGAGAAGGGTGCGGGGGATGAAGAGGATCACGCCGGCAAGGAGGAGATAGACTCCCAGAAAACCGAAGAAGGGGAAACCGTCGATCGGGGGGAGATGGGGGAGGAGGATCCCGAGGAGAAAAAAGACGCCCCCCACCAGGGCCGATCGGCGATAGCGCGGAAGGAGGCCGTGACCGAGGAAGCGCTCCTTTCGCAAGGTCTCCACCGGCGCGATCCGGGTCGCCTCCCGCGCCGGAAGCCAGGCCGCGGCCAGCGCGACGAAGACCCCGAGGGAGATCCCCTCGATCGCCAGCGTGGGGGTGAGCACGATCTCGCCCGGATGGATCCGCAGGTAGAGCTTCTCGATCGTCCTCGATATCCCCCCGAGAATTCCTCCCGCGATCAGACGTCCGAAGACAAGACCGGCCAGGGAGCCGAAGAGAGCGATTCCCCCCCCCTCGAAGAGCATGAGCCATCGGGCCTGCCGTCCGGGAAGCCCGAGCGCCCGCAGGATGCCGATCTCCCGCTGCCGCTGGACGACCGAAATCGAGATCGTGTTGTAGACGAGGAACATCCCGACGAAGATCGCCATCGCGCTCATCATGCCGAGACCGAGTTCGAGGTTGCCCATCATCCGTTCGGCCTGCCGGTTCCGGAAGTCGGGGCGCCGCACGTCGTAGCCGAAGGCCGCCTCGATCCGAGTGGCCAGTTCGTCGAGGTCGGTCTTTCCGTCCGTGGCGATATCGATCCGGTCGTAGCGCCCCTTCCGGTTGAAGTGGATCTGCACCGCATCGATCTGCATGAGCGCGAAGTTTCCCCCGAATCCCCGTGCCGGGCCGACGTCGGCGAGGAAGCCGCGAACCGAGAAGGGGCGTTCTCCCTGCGGCGTGAGGAGGACGATCTCGTCCCCCACCGCGATGCCGTGGCGGCGGGCAAAGGTTTCACTGAGGAGGAGCGCGTTCGTGCTGTTCAGGAAGGCGATCGGCGATTCGAGGACCTCTTCGGCCTCCCCCCCCGCCTCGAGGACCTGGTACTCCCGGAAGTAGCCGTCGTCGAGGAGATCGACCCCCAGGATCGTGAGCGCCTCCCC
>CAZTSL010000077.1:0-17744 GCA_964616915.1 uncultured bacterium | reverse complement strand
CCCGGAAGTAGCCGTCGTCGAGGAGATCGACCCCCAGGATCGTGAGCGCCTCCCCATCGCTCCCCACCACGAGGGGGCTCACCTCGATCACCGGCGTGGCATGGCGGATTTCGGGGAAGCGGTCTTGGAGTACTTTGACGAACTCCTCCGCTCCCCATTTCTCCACGATCCCGCCGGCCCCCCCGCTCAGGGTGAGTTCGGCCCGCCCCGCGACCGCCTCGATCATCCGCGAGAAGGAGGCCTCGATCCCCCCGGCGGCCAGCCGCACGGCAATGAAGACGCCGATGCCGAGCACCACCCCCATGAGCGTCAGGAGCGTGCGGGCCAGATGCGTCGTGGCATGCCGCAGGCTAACGAAACGGAGCAGATTCCGGATCATCGGCTTCCACCCTCCGTTCGGCGACGATCCGCCCGTCGCACAGCTCGACGATCCGATCCCCGTAGTGGGCGGCCTGCGCGTCGTGCGTCACCATCACGATCGTGTATCCCCGTTCCCTGGAGAGGTGGCGGAGGAGTTGCAGGATCTCGCGGCCACTCTTCGAATCGAGGTTGCCCGTCGGTTCATCGGCCAGGAGAAGCGCCGGATCCGCCATGAGTGCCCGTGCGATCGCAACCCGTTGCATCTCCCCCCCCGAGAGTTCGTCCGGCTTGTGGGCCGTCCGGTGGGAAAGGCCCACGAGGTCGAGGAGTTCGCGGGCCCGGGGCTGCACTTCGGAGAAGCGCCGCCCCGCCAGCAAGAGGGGCAAAGCCACGTTCTCCTGCGCGCTCAGCATCGGCAGGAGGTTGAAAAACTGGAAGATCAACCCGAGCCGATCCCGGCGGAAACGGGTGAGCGCATCGTCGTCCATCCGGGAGACTGCCGTACCCTCGAGCCAGATCTCGCCGCGAGAGGGCGTGTCGAGCGCGCCGATCAGGTTGAGCAGCGTCGATTTCCCAGACCCGGAGGGCCCCATGATCGAAACGAATTCCCTCCCTTCGATCCGCAGATCGACGCCGCGCAGCGCATGAACCTCCTGCTTCCCCGCTCCGTAGGTCTTCGATACGTTCTCGAGGCGGATCATCCGGCCCTCCTCTTTGCGTCTCGTCCCGGTACGTGGGGTCCAGTATAGAGGAAGTCTCCGGAGAATTCAACGGATCGCGCACGTCGGTGTTTCAATTCCTGTCGATTCGAGGTATAATCCTCTCATGAAGGGATGCAAGCCTCCGGACCCGCCGGTGTCGGAGGGGGGGGAGCGCCGATCCTTCTGTCCCGGCGGGAATACCGCAGGCAAGATGACCATAAGGAGGTCTTCCATGAAACGGCTGATCCTCTCGATTGCGATCGTCGGTGTGGTCTCGTTCCTCCTCTCCCCCGACCAGTGTGGCAGCGACGAGGAACTCCAATGGTACGCCACCTGTGGGGATCCCGTCTGTCACGGGTGGGAGGACCAGGGCTATGAGCCCTGTACCCGCCAGGAACCGGGGGATCCGTGTGAGAACGAGGGGGAGATCTGTGACCCCCACGACTTCTGCAACGTCCTCTACGTCTGTGCCACTGAGGATCCGACCGCGGACGGCTGTCCGATCTCCCGGGCCGCCTACAAGACCGGGATCCATTACCTCGAACCGACGGAGATCGAGAAGCTGGCCAACGAGGTACTCGCCATTCCACTCGTGACCTACACCTACAAGGCGCAGGCGCCCAATGGACGCACCCATCTCGGCTTCCTCATCGACGATATCGAACCGAGCCCGGCCGTCGATGGAACGCGGGACCGGGTCGATCTCTACGGGTACACCACGATGGCGGTCGCCGGCCTCCAGCGCCAGGCCCGTCAGATCGAGGCCCTCGAAGCCCGCCTCGAAGCGCTGAACAGGAAGGTCGGTGAACTGGGCGCCGCGCTCGATGCGTGCCGAAGCGCGCAGGGAGCGAAGGGGGTGACCCCTGCCGTGAATCGGTGAGCCTTCCCGCCGATCATGGGGGGCATCGCTCCAGCCGATCGAGCGGGACGTAGAACTTCACGTATCGCTTCCCATCGCTGTAGCGTTCCCCCCGTGGGTCCTCCACGAGGACGGTCGCACGCTTCGTGATCCGGTTGACCATCCCGGTGTAGCGGCGCCCCTGGTGTTCGAAAGCGACCCGTTGCCCCACCCCGATGCCGTGCAGGGCCCGCGCCCGCTCGACGCGCGTGATCAATCGGTGGGTCGATTCGAGGTGGCCGAAGAGGTCGCGCGCGATGCGCTGGAAGCGCTTGCGGCGGCAGCTCGATTCGTCCCAGAGAAGGAACTCGACGAGGTGGACGAGTTCGTGTTCGAAGATCCGCTGAAGCGCCATCAGCCGGTCGGTACAGATACACCCGTTCACCGTGATCGTGCGATGGTCGGCCTCGAAGGATTGAAAGAGGGGGTCGATGGCGATGGAGATCTCGTAGGCATCGATGACCCCTCCGGGAGGATTCCCCATACGCGTGCGGCGGGTGAGACCGGCGGTCTTCGTCATCCGCCGGGAGAAGCGGAAGCGTAAGGGGAAGGGGGAGCGGTGGGCGAGGAGACGGGAGAGTGCCCCCCCGAACCAGCGCGCGTCGTAGTGCGCGAAGAGGCGTTCGAGATCCCGGGTGTCGATCGTGGTGAAGTCCCCCCCCTCCATCCTCTCCGATTCGGCGAGGAGGGCATGGTAGACGGACATCCCCCACGCTTCGATCATCTCGGGTTCGTGCGGGCCCAGGGGAAGGGGTGGAGGTTCCCCTTTCGGTGCGGAATTTCGCAAGCGTGTTTCCCTTTCCTACGCCCCCCATCTCCCCTCGGCATGCCACTGTCGCAGGCGTTTCTTGTCGAACTTTCCGACCGAGGTCTTGGGGATCTCCTCGAGGAAGACGACCCGGTCGGGGAGCCAGTACTTCTCGAAGTGGGGACGGATGTGGTTGCGGATCGCCTCTGCGGTGAGACCGGAATCTTCGGATGTGGGGACCACGACGGCCAGGGGGCGTTCCCCCCATTTCTCGTCGGGGATCGCGATCACCGCAGCCTCCCGGACGGCCGGGTGGGACATGATCGCGTTTTCGAGGGCCACGCTCGAGATCCATTCCCCGCCACTCTTTACGAGGTCCTTCGTCCGATCCGTGATGTTCATGCAGCCATCGGGAGCGATCGTGGCGACGTCACCCGTGCGGAACCACCCGTCGGGGGTGAAATGTTCCGGGGAAGGATCCATCTTGAAGTAGGCGCGCGCCACCCAGGGTCCGCGAACCTGCAGCTCCCCCATCGTCGTGCCATCCCAGGGGAGTTCCTCCCCGGCGTCGTTGACGATCCGCATCTCGATTCCGGCAGGGGCGTAGCCCTGCCTGGCCTTTACGTCCCACCGTTCCGTCTCGGAGAGGTTCCGGTGGTGACTGCGCAGGTTGCACACGGAGCCGAGCGGGGAGGTCTCCGTCATCCCCCAGGCATGGGTCACGGGGATGCCGAGTTCCTTCTCGTAGGCCTCGATGAGCGCGCGGGGCATCGCGGAGCCCCCGACGATCAGGGAGCGAACGTGGGAAAGGTCCCTCGGGTGGGCCTCGAGTTCATGGTAGAGCCCCGTCCAGATCGTGGGGACACCGGCCGGAATCGTCACCTGCTCCGAGGCGATCAGCTCGGCCAGTGGCGCGGGTTGCAGGTGCGGCCCCGGCAGCACGAGCCCCGCCCCAGCCATCGCGCAGCTATAGGGGAGCCCCCACGCCATCGCGTGAAACATCGGCACCACCGGGAGCACGACGTCGTTTTCCCCGAGGCCGAGCGCATTCGTCTGCATCGAGGCGAGGGAATGGAGATAGACCGAGCGATGGCTGTAGAGCACCCCCTTGGGGTTTCCCGTGGTGCCACTCGTATAGCAGAGCCCCATCGCGCTCGATTCATCCGTGACCCGCCAGGTGTAGTCCTCCCCCGCCTCGGAGAGGAGCGCCTCGAGGTGGGAGACGTTGGGAAGGCTCGTCTCCGTACTTGCGGGAACGTTGTAGAGGACGTAGCGCTCCACGCACGAAACCTGCGGTGCAATCCGTTCGAAGAGGGGAAGCAGGGTCCCGTCGATGAAGATCACCCTGTCGCCGGCATGTTCGACGATGTAGGCCAACTGCTCTGCCGGCACCCGGATGTTGAGCGTATGAATCACCGCACCGGTGACCGGGATCGCGTAGTAGAGTTCGAGATGTTCGTGGTTGTTCCAGGCAAAGGTGCCGACACGGTCGCCCGGTCTCACGCCGAGCGCCTCGAGCACGTTCGCCAGCCGCTTCACCCGCCGGTAGAGATCCGCATAGCGGTACCGGTGGAGCGAGCCGTCGGGGAGCTTCGTGACGATCTCCTTTCCGCCGTGCATCCGGCACGCATGTTCGAGGATCCGATCGACCGTCAAGGGATATTCCATCATCAAACCTTGCATCTGCCTCGCCTCCTTGCGATGAAGCGTTCCCTCCCTTCCATGCCCGTTCCGCAGAACGCTTCCTGAGAGGTGTGGACGTATGGCTGCCAGGCGGTCCGCTGCGCCAGACAGGTCGTCGTCTACGCTCATGATCCATCCCGATCAAGGTATCGCAATCCTCGACGCGGATCAAGCCCGAATCGATGCCGCGGGGTCCGGTCGATCGGAGGCGGAGACGCTGCTTGGGATGGGAGGGCGTTCGGAAAAAAGGTCCTTGACATTTGCAGGGAATTGCGGGAAACTGATAGAGATACATCGTTTTTTTTTCTGGGCATTCCCGGAGACCGATTGGATGTTTGTCAAGCTTGTAAGAATCGCCTCCTTTGTTCTTGCTTTCGCTCTCATGACGGCAGGTTGCAGCGGTTCCTCCAACCTTTCCGATCCGTGGCCGGTATGGTCGGACCCGGCGGTGGGGCAGGCGGTCGCCGCGGGACGGGAAGCGGAAGAGAAGGGAGACTTCGAAACGGCATCGAAGGCATACGAGCGCGCGCTCTCCCGGATGGGCGGCGCAAAGGGCGTCGAACGTGCGCGGGTGCTTCAGGCGATCGGAAAGGTGCAGAACCGTCTGGGCAACTACCTGGAGGCCTCCCATCGCCTGGAGGAGGCGTTGCGCCTCGCCCACGGGCTGCGCCCCCCCGACCCTCGGCTTCAGATGAGGATCGCGCTCTATCTCGGCAATGCCTACAAGAACCTCGGTGCCTTCCAGAAGGCGGTGGAGGCCTACGAGGAGACCTACCGGCTCTCCCGGATCCACGGGGATCTCTCCATGGAAGGTGCGTCGCACATCGGGTTCGGCAACGTGTACCTCAACCTCGGGCAGATGGAGACCGCGCTCGATCATTACCGGCGGGCGCGGATCCTCCTGCAAGACCGGCAGCGGACTGCGGGGAGGACCTACGCCGTGGTGCTCCACAACCTCGGGTGGGCCTACCTCGAACTGGGGGAGTTGGAACGGGCCGGAACGCTCCTCGAGGAAGCGCTGCGGCTCCGCACCCGCCAGGGGAACCTGCGGGGGGTGGCCAGCACGAAGACGAACCTCGGGATCCTCGACTATGCACGGGGAGCCTTCCCGCAGGCGGCGCGACGACTCGAGGAGGCGTTCGAGCTTGCCCGAAGATCGCAGGATGCGCAGACCGAGGCGCTGGCCGCCCTCTACCTCGGTCTGAGCCTCGCCCGCCAAAACAGGCCCGATCGAGCCCTCCCCTGGATCGAGGGGGCCGTGGAGCGCTGCCGGACGCACGGATTTCGCGACGACCTCTGGCCCGCGCTCTTCGCGTATGCCGAGGTGATGGAAGCGATCGGCCGGCCGGCGGCGGAGGTCGAGGCCGCCTACCGGGAAGCGATCACGATCGTGGGCGACCTCGGGGCCCGGCTGGCGGCTCGTCGCGCGCGCGACACCTTCTTTGCGGACAAGGAACGCCTCTACGCGAAATATATCGCCTTCCTCCGGAGAGAAGGACGGGAGGTGGAGAGCGCCCGCTTCGCGGAGGAGGCGCGCAGGCTCCGTTTCCATGCTGCCGATGCCGGATACCCCTTCCCCCCCGAAGCGTATGCCCTCGATGTGGCAGAGATCGAAGCGGAGGCGAAGCGCTTCCTCGCCCACCTCGAGGTGGCTTCCCCGACGGGGGAAGAGAGCGCGCGGCTGGCCCTGCGCCGGCTGGCCCTCCTCTATCGCCACGAACTCGGGCGTTCCCCTTCTCTCTCCGAGGTTCCCCTACTCCCCCCTCTCGATCGGGAGGAGGCGCTCCTCTCCTACTACGAGACCGCGGAGGGGCTCATCGGCTGGTGGATCGATGCCGCGGGGGTCGAATCGTTCGAGATTCCCCTCTCCCCTGACCTTCTGCGCGGGAAGATCAGCCGGTTTCGGGAAGATCTCGTGCGAGGAGAAGTCCTGGGGGTGGGCCGGGAACTCTACGAACGGCTCGTTGGGCCGGTTTCCCCACATCTTTCCCAGGTTGATCGGCTCGTGATCGTGGCCCCCGACTTTCTCCATGCCCTCCCGTGGGCGGCCCTCCCCACCCCGGAGGGCCCGTTCCTCGGGGAGACGCATTTCGTGGGAATGGAGCTTCATACCGCCCGTCTTGCGAACGATTCCGGCGCTTCCCCCCTCGGGCCTTCCACCGCCTCCCTCCCCTCGCTTCTCACAGTTGGCGTTGAACCGCTCTTCGCGGCGGAGGAGGGGATGTCCGAGGTACTCGTCGATGTATGGGAGGCGCTCCTGGCAGGGGATCCGGGGCGTTGGCCGGGGGGAATCCTCCACATCGCGCTTCCGCTCCACTTGACAGAAGAGCCCCTTTTCACGTATATGAAGATTCGTTCGGAAGGGGGGGAGGCACACCTCGTCACGATTTCCGAATGGCTTCGTAGAACCGGCCATCGACCCGCCGTGGTCCTGGCCGGTGGGTTCGTCACCGGCTCCGCCACCCACCCAGCCAGCCTCCCGGATGCGCTGCAATTCATTGAATTCCTGCGCTCGCAGGGTGTTCCTGCGGCCATCGCCCTCCAATGGCCTGTCTCGAAAGAAGTCTTGCGCGAATTCATTGCACTTTCGATCCAGAAGGCTTCCACGGGCATTTCACCGGCAGAAGCCTTCCACCAGGCGCAAACGGAATTGATTCAAAAGGGGGTTCCTGCGGCCCAATGGGCGGCATTCACGTGCTATGGAACGCCTCGGTAAGGTATCTCGATCATGGTGATATTGGACAGCATTCGAAAAGTTTCTGCATGGCGTGTGTGGGGGGGGCTTCTTCTGATGCTCCCCTTCCTCCTGGCCGCCGGTGATTCGGAGACGGAGACGACGCTGCGGCCAGGATTCTACACCGGCCGCTACCGTGTCCACGTCGTAGGGGAGGAGGAGGAATTCTTCGTGGACATCCTTCAACGGGGAAAGACGATCAGCGGGGTTTCCTACTACGGCAACGGCGTCTTCGACATCTCGGGATCGGTCGGAGAGGAGGGAAACGTTCTCGATATCGTGTTCTACTTCACGGTCGCCACCAATTTCGGACAGGAGACGCGTATCCTCCTCTTCGGCCATGCCTCCGACGTCACGGATCAGGTCAACAGCTTCGTCGGCACGATCTTCACCGGAAAGAACGCTGCGCCGTTCGTTGCCATCCGGATCTCGGACTACGACAGTGGGGAGGACGACCCCTGTGAGGATGGGGACCCCGATTGCCTCTTCCGGACGACACGCCTTCCCTGGAAGGATCCCCGCCCTTCCCCTTGAGGAGTTCTGGTCTCCATGTGGCGCATCACTCGCGAGACCGGTGCCACCTCACGCACCCCAGGTATCCTTCTTCCCCTCCTTCGATCCCTCGCATGAACATGCGATTTTGATCCCTCGAATGAACGTGCTATGATGATGCCGTTCCTGCCAGGGGGCAGGAGCACGATGTCGTCCATCCGGCCGGGATATGCGACCGGCCGGCAAACCAGAGTCACCTCAAGGAGAAGATGTTGAGAAGCGCAAACCGATCTTCATCGATCATCACCATCGCCGTCGTGGGCCTCTCCCTCGCGGCCTCTGCGATCCACGCAGGCGCAGAGACGAAGCAGGATCTCACAGCCTTCGCATCGCTGTATGAGATTCCCCAACTCGCCGAAATCGAGGATCCGGCCAGGGGTCGGCTCGTCGGAGAGGTCGGTGACATCAAGATCTATGACGAACAACTCGAAGAGACGCTCAAGGGGCAACTCTACGAACTGCAAAAGAAGATCTACACCTACAAGAAGCAACTCCTCGATCGCTACATCGAAGGTCAGTTGATCGCCGCCGAGGCGCGCAAGGAAGGGGTCTCTCCCGGCGAACTCTTCGCCCGGGAAGTGCTGGCCAAGGTCAAGGACCCGACCGAAGAGGAAGCCCGGGATTTCTGGGAGAAGAACAAGGGGCGCTCGAAACGGAAATTCGAGGAGATGCGCGACCGGGTCATCGAGTACATGAAGCGCCAGCGCATCCAGGAGGCGCGGCAGGCCTGGCTCGATACCCTGCGCCAGCGCTACCCCACGAAAGTCCTCCTTCCCGAACCGAAAGAACCTCGCTTCCAGATCGATGTCGGTGACCGGACATTGCGTGGCAACCCGAACGCCTCGGTCACGATCGTCGAGTTCTCCGACTTCCAGTGCCCCTACTGCCAGCGCGCCAGCGGCACGGTGCACCAGGTGATGGAGAAGTATGGGGACAAGGTGAAGCTCGCCTTCGTCGATTATCCCCTCCCCTTCCACAATCGAGCCCTGCCCGCGGCCATGGCCGCGCGATGCGCCGGGGAACAGAACAAGTTCTGGGAGTACCACGATCTTCTCTTCGAGAAGAAGAAGTTCAACGACAAGGACTTCGAGAAATACGCAGAAAAGGTCGGGCTCGATCTCGATGCCTTCAAGGCGTGCGTTTCCTCGAAGAAGTATGCGGCGCAGATCGAGCAGGACAAGGCGCTCGGAACCCAGGTCGGTGTCACGGGGACGCCCGCCTTCTTCATCAACGGCAGGAAATTGAGCGGCGCGCAGCCCTTCTCCGCCTTCGAGAAGATCATCCAGGAAGAACTGGCCGCGGCCAACGCCCAGGAGTGATCCTCCGCTCGTGACGGTGATCCGCGCCTCCCCGCGCGGGGGCGCGGGTCATCCTCCGACGCGGCCGTAGACCCGACGACGCAAAGGGCATCCCCGACGGTGGGGCAGGAACGTCACGGTGCCTCCCCGGGTGATCCCGTACCGCAAGGGAACAGGAGGATGGAGTCACCCCGTTCCGAAAAGCATCCACCCCCTGCCGAAGGGGAGAAAGAGGCGCCCCGTCGGGATCCCTTCCCGATCGAAATCCCTGGGAGCGACGCAGATCTCCTGGCGGAGTGCGAGGTCGAGACATTCCGCGGTTCCGGACCTGGGGGACAGCATCGCAACAAGACGGAATCCGCGGTCCGTCTCCGCCACATTCCGACCGGGATCGTCGTCACCGCCACGGAATCGCGCAGCCAGTACCGCAACCGGGTCGTGGCCCTCGCCCGGCTGCGGAAACGGCTCGAAGCGTGGAACACCCGGCCCAAGCCGCGCCGGCCGACCTCCCCGCCTCCCGCGGCCCGGGAGAAACGTCTCCAGGCCAAGAAACACCGGGCACGGCGAAAGAAGGAACGCCAGTACATCCCGGAGGCGTAAAGGCGTCGGAACGGGGAGAAACCTGCCGCCAGGGGGAAGTGCCCTCTACGTGGGTTTCACCCCGGCAGGATCGACCTTCGTGAGATCGATTTCCTCTTTGGCCATCACCACGACCTTCTGACAGGGGGTGAAGGTGAAATCGAGCGGGGGGTTGACCTTCATCGAACGTTCGATCCGGCCGTCGTTCTCCCTGCAGATCTCCACGGCGGTAAGCAGCGCGTTCGCCTGCTCTTTCAAGGGAAGGAAGATCTCCCCGACCCGTCTCCCATACCAGCCCTCCGGAACGTCGTATTTGTAGAACTGGTTGCCGTAGCGGGGGGTGAAGATCTCGTTGACGAGGGCGACGAGCCCCTGGTTGCGGGAGGCGGAGGCAAAGATGTTGGCCGAGTATTCATCCCCGACCACGATCTCCTCCACCCCGATCATCTGGAGTTGCGCGGCATTCTTCCGGTTGAGGAGTTCGATGCAGGTGAAGATCTGCTTGTTGAGCTTCTCGATCGTGAGGGCGGCGAGTACGGTTCGGGCATCACGATCCTGATCGGACCGGGCTTTGAGCTTGTCGGCGAGGATGATTGCGGTCTGTGCCCTTTCGATCCTTGCGTGTTCCAACGCCTCGATCGTGGTGTAATCCGCCTTGACGACGAAGATCGTCGTCTCGTCGATCTTGGGGTCGGAGAGATCGGGCTCGTGCTCCCCGAATTCGGCGATCACGACGATCGGACACTGCCGGTAGGAGGGATCGGCCTGAAGTTCCTTGATGATGATCGGTGCCATCCGGTTCCAGCCGCAAAGTACGATGTGGTTTTCGAGATCCTCCATATCGAGCATCTTGTCCTCCATCCGATAGGTGAGCGTCTGGGTCATCATCGCGGCCACGATACCGGTGAAGACCGCAAAGACCGTGATTCCGCCGAGCATGACGCCGAACTGGATCATCCAGCCGATCGTCGTCTGTGGGGTTCCCCCCACCGGCTCGCCTGCCACGAGCGAGAAGAGACTCCATCGCAACGCCTGGGAAAATTCCCGGAAATCGGGGTTGACCTCCCCTTCGACGAACTCGATGAGGAAGGCGCAGCCGAGCACCAGCGCCACGATCACGAGGAGGAGGATCAGGTGCTCTGCGATCCCTTCCAGGAGGAGGAAGCGCATCTGGCGCATGTGCCGGCCCAGCAGCTTGCCCAAGCGGAAGATCCGCAGGAGCATGAAGATCCGCAGGACACGAAATGCCCGGAAATAGGGTGCAAGCGCCAGGATGTCGAGCCAGTACCTCCGGAAGAAACGCCGCTTGCTCCGTTCCACGGAAAAACGGAGGGAGAGTTCCACGAAGAAGAGGAGGGTGATGAGCTGGGTGAGCCGCTCGAGCAGCACGCCGAGTTGCGGATCCTTGCGCTCGTAGATCATCTGGAGCACGAGGACGACGAGACTCGTCAGAATCAGGAGAATGACGACCAGATCGGTGACGGGATGCTGGATCAGCCGTTTGAGGAAATCGTTCACCCTGGTGAGGGGGGAGGGGGGGGATGGAGTTTTCACGTCTGATCCTGCGCTCGTAGTTCGTGGATCCCGAGGATGAACTCCCGCTTTCCCGCTTCAGCGCTCCCAGAATCCGCGTCTCAGCCCTCCGTGGAGGTCTTCTCCGCGATCCGGGAGAATTTCTCCTTGAGTTCGTTCACCTTGTCCATCAAGTGTTTCTTCTTCGTGTGGGGCGGGTGGATCGTTTCCTCTGAGAGTGCGGCGAACTCGTGGAGGAGTTCCTTCTGCCGTTCGGTGAGCTTCTTGGGAACCACGATCTGGAGGTGAACGATCTGGTCGCCATGACCCCGGCTGCGCAAAGAGGGGGCGCCTGCGCCGGGGATCCGGATCTCGTCGCCGTGCTGGCTTCCTGGAGGAACCGTGATCTTCTTCGTTCCGTAGAGGGTGGGGACCTCCAGTTCGGTGCCGAGTGCGGCCTGGGGGAAGGAGATGGGCTGCAAGAAGTGGAGGTTCTTGCCGTCCCGGTGGAACTTCTCATGTTGTCGGACGCGGATGAAGATGTAGAGATCTCCCGGAGGGCCACCATGGGGGCCTGCGTTCCCTTCCCCCGCGATACGGAGTCGGTTCCCCGAATCGACACCGGCCGGGATCGAGACGGAGAGGGTCTTGAACTGGCGGCGCATTCCCTGGCCCCGGCAGGCGGGGCAGGGATCTTCCACGAGGCTTCCCTCTCCGTGACATCTCGGGCAGGTCGTGGAGATCGTGAAGAATCCCTGGGAGCGGAAGACCTGCCCCCTTCCCCCACAGTTCGAACAGCGGGCGGGGCGCGATCCCGACTTGCAACCGCTCCCCTGGCAGGTGCTGCAGGTGACGAGCCGCGGGACCTCGATCTCCTTCTCCGCGCCGAGAACCGCTTCCTCCAGCGTGATGTCGAGATCGTAGCGTAGATCGTCTCCCCGTTGCGGACCGCCTCGCCCTCGTCGCGTCTGACTGGAGAAACCGAAGATATCCTCGAAGATGCTTCCGAAACTCTCGAAGATATCGTTCATGTCGTGGAAGCCCTGGAAGCCTCCCCCTTGGAGTCCCGCGTGGCCGAAACGGTCGTAGGTCGCTCGCTTCTCGGGATCGCTGAGCACCTCGTACGCTTCGGAGGCCGCTTTGAATTTCTTTTCCGCTTCCGCATCTCCCGGATTCCGGTCGGGATGATACTTGAGCGCCAGGGTGCGATAGGCTTTCTTGATCTCCACCTCGGTGGCATTGCGAGCGACGCCCAGAATCGTGTAGTAGTCCTCTTTGATCAAAACGAGCCCTCCAGCGACCGATACCTCGAGTGAGCCCTCCGCCCCGCCTCATTGCCGTCGGGAACCGGAAGGGAATCTGTGAACGCCATGCCCTGCTGCGAACGATCGCATAGTCCTCCGCTTTCGAATATAATCACTGTGGCGCCATTGTCAACGATCGACCCGAGATCGGGCGCACGTCAGAATCGTGTTCCCCGTGCATCGGGGTCGAAGAGCGGTTCGTGGGGCGTTGTCGGCGGATGGGGAGCGTGTGTGCCGTGCGTCTGTCGGGGCGGGTTTCATGCCCGCCCCGACTCCAATGCCGCGGGAACGCAGATCTCATCGGGAAATCTCATGGGTTGCCCTGCCAAGATCCCCTTGCCTGTGCGTTCCCTTTCCGGTATATTGCTCCTGTTTACCCTGTGGATGAGGAAAAACGGAATGAAGCCACCCTTCTGGATTCGTCACTATCGGCTCGTGCTGTGGATCTTCTTTGCGGGGACGTTCCTGGCGGGGATCGGAGCGTTCCTCGACGCGAAGCTCTTCCTCCTCCTTGCCGGGAAGAAGGTTGAGGATCTCTTCTTTCTTCGCCTGGCGATGCTGATGGTGGGGCTCTTCGGCCTCCCCTATCTCCTGGCCCTTGCCGACGCGCGCTGTGCGGGGGCGATGCTTTCGGTCGGCGCGTGCCACAAGGTCTTCGTGAGTCTCTATTACCACTGGCATGTGTTGAGCGGCGCGGTTGCGCCCACCTTCCTCCTCGTGGCCGTTGCCGACGGCCTGATGGGGCTCATTGCGATCTACTACGTCTGGAAGGACCCGAGGACCTTCGAGCCCTACCGGCCGGAGGACCGCGTCCCCCTCGGCGAACGGCTCGCGGCGACCTGGCAATGCCTGCGGGGCACGTGAGGACACGAAGGATCTCGACAGGTCCGGGAAGGGGGATCGCCTGCCCGGCGATGGAGCGCCGAAAGGAGTCGTCATGGGAAAAAAACTGAAACTGGCCGTGAATACGGGAGGTGGGGATGCACCGGGACTCAACGCGGTGATCCGGGCGGTGACCCTCTCCGCGATCCACAAGGGGCACGAGGTCTATGGGATCCGGAAGGGATACCTCGGCCTCCAGGACACCGATCAGCTCATCCGGCTCGACGCCTCGGTGGTTCGGGGGATCACGCACCTGGGTGGCTCGATCCTCGGCGCGAACAATCGTGGCAACCCTTTCGCCCTTCCCGTAAGAGAGGACGGGGAGATCCGCTACATCGATGCCTCGGAGCAGATCATCCAGAATTTCAAATCCTTCGGTTTCGACGGTCTCATTGCGATCGGAGGGGACGGCTCCCTCAAGATCGCGCACGAACTCCAGAAGAAGGGGATTCCGATCATCGGGGTTCCCAAGACGATCGACAACGACCTTTGGGGCACCTACGTCACCTTCGGCTACGATACCGCGGTGGCCACGGCCACCGACGCGATCAGCAAGCTCCATTCGACCGCGGAGAGTCATGAACGGGTGATGGTCATCGAGCTGATGGGACGCTACTGCGGCTGGATCGCGCTCGAAGCGGGTCTTGCGGGAACCGCGGACGTCATCCTGATCCCCGAGATCCCCTTCGACATCGAGAAGGTCTGCGAAAAAATCCGGGAACGGGAGCGGGAAGGACGACATTTTGCGATCGTGGTCTGCGCGGAAGGCGCCAAACCGGTGGGGGGGGACGTCTCCATCCTGGAGCCCGAGGAACCGGGTCGGATGGCGCGCCTGGGAGGAATCGCCCACAAGGTCGCCATCGCGATCGAGGAACGGACCGGAAAGGAGACCCGCGATCTCGTGCTCGGCCACCTGCAACGGGGTGGGACGCCGAGCGCCTTCGATCGTGTCCTCTCGCTTCGCTTCGGTGCGGAGGCCGTGCGGATGGCGGAACGGAGTCAGTGGGGAGAAGTCGTCGTCTTCGATCCCCCGGCCGTGACCCATATCCCGCTCGAGGCCGCCATCGCCACGTTGAAACACGTCCCCCTCGACAGCGACCTCATCACCACCGCGCGGGATCTTGGGATCTCGTTTGGAGACTGAGGGGGGCATGATGCCTGCCATGCGTCTGCTTCGAAGCATGACCCTTCTCCTTCTCCTCCTTCCGGGTGCGCTCTTGGCACAGGAGCGTGTCTACCTCTGGCAGGACGATCGAGGGGGGCGTCACCTCGCCGGGAGTCTGGAAGAGATCCCCGAGCCTTTCCGCGAAACGGCGATACCTGGGATCTTCACGCCGCAAGGAGCAGCGCCTTCGCCGCGTCCCGATGCGCTCGCCTGGATCGCCCCGCAGGAAGCGCCGTCGCCCCTATCCCCTCTCGGTCCCAGTCGCCTCTCCTTCTTCGACGAGACCGCCATCGAGGAACAGGGGACCCTTCATCTCGAAGGGCGGATCCGCAACACCCTCCCCTACCCGATCGCGGAGCTTCGCGTCCAGATCCGTCTCCTCGACGGCTCGGGGGAGCAGGTCGCCGAACTCGAGACCTTTGCCGATCCCCCGGAACTTGCGCCGGGCGCCGAAGGGGTCTATCATATCGCGGTGGCCCACGATGCCACGATCGAGGGGTACGAGCGGGAGGCGACCTGGCGTTCCCCCCCCTCTCCAGGCAACGCCAGCAAGGATCCACCGGAGAGATCCGTTGCCGGCGCTCCCCTCTCCTCGAAGGAAACCCGCGACACGATGCCCTTCTCACCAAGGAAGCAACCATGACGAACAAGAAGATCATCTTTTTCGAACTGAACGAGGTGCCCTGGCGGATCATCGAAGCCTACTGCCAGTGGCATCCATCGTCCCGTCTCGGCCGCCTCCTCTCCCGGTGCAGCCAATTCGAGACGATCTCCGAGGATGTCGTGCTCAGCCCCTGGGTGACATGGCCCACGGTACATCGCGGAGTCACAGACACCGCGCACCGGATCCACCACTTCGGGCAGGACCTCTCCGGAGTCGATCAGGAGTATCCACCGGTGTGGCGTATCCTTGCGGACCATGGCGTGAAGACCGCGGTTTTCGGATCGCTGCACAGCTACCCGATGCCGGAGGATGTCGAGAAGTACGCCTTCTACATGCCCGACACCTTTGCCGCGGGGAGCGAGTGTTTCCCGGCAGAACTCTCCGTCTTCCAGGCGTTCAACCTCTCGATGGCACGGGCCTCGATGCGCAACGTCTCCGAGCGGCTCCCTTGGCGTGCGGCGCTCAGGGTTCTGGCGAAGCTACCCGATCTTGGCCTCAAGCCATCGACCCTGATCGATACCGGCACCCAGGTGCTGCGGGAACGAATTCACCCCTGGCGGAAGGTCCGACGCAGAACCTACCAGAGCGTGCTCGCCTTCGATATCTTCCTGCGTCATCTCGATCGGAAACGCCCTGATTTCGCGACGTTTTTCACGAACCACGTCGCCTCCTCGATGCACCGGTACTGGGCCGCCGCTTTCCCCGACGACTACGACGTCTTCGAGTACGACCAGACATGGGTGGAACGCTTCCGAAACGAGATCGATTTCACGATGTCGAAGTTCGACCGTTTCCTCGATCGTCTCGTCCACTTCGTCGATCGAAACCGCGACTATGCGCTCTGGATCGTGACGAGCATGGGTCAGGCGGCCACGACGGCGGAGATCATCGAATGCCAGCTCTATGTGACGGATCTTCCCCGTTTCATGGCCCGGATGGGTGTAGCCGAAGGGGCATGGGAGGAGCGTCCCGCCATGGCCCCCAAGATCAGTGTCTTCGTGCGCGACCGGGCCTCTGCCGACCGCTTCCGGGAGAACCTCCGCAATCTCGAGATTCAGCATACCCCGCTTGCCTTCGACGAACGGGAGAAGGGGTTCTTCTCGCTCGCCTTCGGGCAGAAGAACCTCTCGGAGGTGACGGTCACGCTGGGGGGGACACCGATCCCGATCGAGGAGCTGGGTCTCTCGAATACCCGGATCGAGGATCTCACCGGCTCCAACGCCTATCACATCCCTGCCGGTTCCCTCCTGATCTACGATCCCGCTGCGCAGAAAGTGGATACCACGCGCACCCAGATCGATACGATCGAGATCGCGCCTGCCATCCTTCGGAATTTCGCCATCACCCCTCCCTCCTACATGCGTCCGGCGAAAGCCCTCCCCTGATTCCGAGCCGGGGAATTCCCGGAGGGTCGGGGAAGCAGGTTCAGGAGCGGGCATCCCCCATGCCGTCCGCGTCGGTATCGGCCTGGTCGGATTGGAAAACCCCGCCTCCGGCGCTTGCAACACGATTCGGAGCGCACGGATCCAGGAGAAGGCGGTGATTCGGACTTGATCCCGTCGGAGAATTCCGTTACACTGCGGAGAAGTGAATGTTTCGGATCGACGTACCCCCTCCGGAGGAAAACCGGTGGACGACGATGGGGGGAAGACGCCTCATGGAATCGAGACCGGAGTCGAGGGGAGGGGAGGGGGTCTCAGGATGAAGAGGGAGGATTCATGAAAACCTTACGTGTGACATCATTCTGGATCGTACTGTTCGCAGGGCTTTTGCTGCCGGGAGTACTCCTGGCCTCCTCCGGCCTGGGGATCCCGGTGGATGGGCGTGTGCCCTTGCCAGTCCAGCGTCCCATCGTTCCCCTCCCCCCCGATGCCCAGGGAAACGGCGTGCTTTTCTACTGCGGAAATCAGGGGATCTGCACCGAAGGGCTTTCGATCATCACCGCCTTCTATGAATCAGAAGGGCATAGCGTGACGAATACCACGACCTTCCCGGCCGATCTCTCCCCCTTCGGGCTCATCTTTCTCATGCTCCCCCAGGAGGCATTCTCCCAGACGCAGGTCGATCAACTCGATGCGTGGGTGAGCAGTGGGGGGCGGCTCGTGGCGGTGGCGGATCATTCAGGGTTCGCGGGAAATACCTATCCCGTCCTCAACGCCCTCCTCAGCGCACTCGGTGCCGAACTGACCCTTGTGGGGGCCTCCGAATCGTGCGGTTGTCAACTGGCGACAGAGTTCACCGCCGATGAAATCACCCAGGGGGTCACGGCACTCACCTATGGTTGCACCGCAACCGTCACTCTTTCGGGAGATGCGCTCTCCCTCGTCGAAAACGTCGAGGGGCATCCCTTCATCGCCGTCGATCGGGATGACGCCTGGTTCGGGGATGTCGTGGCCTCGGCCGACTCGAACTGGATCACCGATCTGGCGTTCACCGTCTGCCCCGATCCCGACAACGATGCCTTCTGGGCCGGCCTCTCGCCGGAAGACGCCGATGGCGACGGCATCCGGGATACGATCGACAACTGCCCCAATGATCCGAACGCGGATCAGGCCGATGGCGACGGCGATGGGGTCGGCGACGTCTGTGATCCCTGTCCCGCCGACAACCCCGACGATCCCGACGATGACGGCGTCTGCCAGAGTGCCGACAACTGCCCCGACG
>CAZTSL010000076.1:0-23974 GCA_964616915.1 uncultured bacterium | reverse complement strand
CTCCCCCTCCCCCGCCTCGAGAAGGAGAAGCCCGAAATCGAAGGGAATCTCCCCCCCCTCCCCGAAGGAGAAAGTGAACACGACCGCCGCATTCGACCAGACCGGCGTGACCTTCACCGGCGTCTCCACCCCCGGCAAGATCTCGATCCCACGCGCCGCCGCGGTGAAGGCGACACTTCCACTCCCGAAACGCCCTTCGACGAGGAGGGAGCGATCCTTCCCCACCGGGATCTCCGGGATCGCGACCCGGATCGTCCGCGTTGTCCCGGAAAGATCGACCGACGTCTCGATCGCCTCGAAGTCACCCCCAAAGATCGAGACATCCATCCGGTCGAGCATGCCAAGGAGTTCCTCCTCGAACCCCTCGTCGATCTGCAACGCGCCCCGCTCCCCGGCAGGATCGGCAGAATCGGAAGAAGAAGCCAGCAGGAGCGTGAGCGCACGCTCCGAAGGCGAAGGGGCACAACCACAGAGGAAGAGGAAACAGAAACAGAGGATCGCACGTTCAGAAGTCGATTTCAAGAGCCACACCTCCTGTCTCGGGATTCTGGGGTTCTCCACCCCCACTGAGCGCCGCACCGACGACAACGCCCGTGGCACCGGCAGCCACGATCCCCGCAGCGGTCCAGACCCACCACTTCCGGTACCACGGGCGCGTGGCAGGGGAAGGAGGGGGGGGAACCTCCGTCGAAAGCGCAGGAGGGGGAGACTCCCCGGAATCGAGCCCCTCACCCCCTCCCTCGGCAGCCCCTCCTCCCGGGGAGGGAGGGGCGGAAGAGGGCGCTTCTTCCACCCCGCCGGATGGGCCGGAAGCGGAGGCCGCTGCGGCAGGCGCCTCCTCCCCTGCCGGCCCGATCGGTCCGATCGGCCCCTCCTCCTCGATATCCTCCCCCAGAAGGGAGAGGATGTCAGACGACTCCCCCTGCGGCGAAGCCCCTACCGGCAGGGGGAGGGTGGCCAGCTTCTCCGAAAGGTCGTCGAGACTCCGGGAGAAGGCAATCGGCTCGTTGACCGTCACCTTTCCGCTGGAAACCGCCATGTAGCTCGACTGGAGACGCAACCCCCGAAGCTCCATCTCCTCGAGGACCGGTTCGATCGAGACGATGAGCGCGTGCTCCACCCCCATCGCCGCACCAAGCTTCTTGACCGCCGGCAACGCCACCTCGATCGACCCGGCACGATAGATCCGGTTGATGAGGGACGTCGTCTTCGCCTCCTGCACCGGTTGCACGACCTCGAGCCGCCGTACCTCCTGGAGATGACGCTCGAGCGCGGAAAGGATCCGGATCCGGTCCACCGGAGAAACATTACGGTGGATCGCTGCATTGACGAGGAGAATCCGCTCCGGCACGCCCTCCGATGCCCGGAGTACCCCGATCGGCGCGAGCGGGGAGAAGAGAAACGCGGCCAGCACGGCAAAAACCACGACCGGATGAGCAAAACGCTGCGTGACGATCCGTTGGACGAACATGAACGACCTCACCAGAAGCGGGATGAACGATGCGCGAGCGGAATCCATTGTAACAGAAAATCCCCCTTCGTGGTAGATTGATCCTCATGGCCCCCATGACCTTGAGCATCGTCGTCCCGGTATACGACGCGGCAGCCACGCTGCCAGCGTGCCTCGCCGCACTCGTCGCGCAACTGCGCCCAGGAATCGAGGTCATCGTCGTCGATGACGGCTCGAGGGATGCTTCGGCAGAGATCGCCGAACGGTTTCCGGTCCGCCTCCTTCGCGGGAGCCATCAGGGGGACGCGAGGGCGCGCAACATGGGAGCCGGGGAAGCCCGAGGGGAGATCCTCCTCTTCCTCGATGCGGATGTCGTCATCCCCCCCGGCACCCTCGACCGGATCGTGACCCCCTTCCAGGACCCCACCCTCTCCGCGCTCGTCGGCGCCTACACACCCGATACGCCGGCAAGGGGAATGGCGGCACGCTACAAGAACTTCCTTCATCATCACACCCATCGGAACGCACCGCGCAATTTTCCAAGTTTCTGGACAGGACTCGGCGCGATCCGGCGAGAGGCGTTCGAACGGATCGGCGGTTTCGATCCCCGCTTCGCACCGATCTCCGACGTCCATCTTGGGGTGCGGCTCACCCGCGCAGGAGGGAAGATCCGTCTCGATCCCAGTTTGCAGGTAACCCATCTCAAGCCCTTGACATGGTGGGGTCTCCTCCGGATGGATTACCGCGAGCGGGCCGTTCCCTGGACCCGGATCATGCTCCACGAGCGGACGTGGATCCGAGGACTGAACACCGGAATTTCCCAGGTGGGGAGCCTCCTGTCCGTCTGGCTCCTTCCCGGCGCCCTCTGGATGGGGTGGACGAACGATGCGCCGACCTCCCCACTCCTCCCCCTCCTGCCCCTCACCCTCTTTTGCCTGGCAAACCAGAGGTTCTTCTGCGCCTTCCGCCGCCGTTACGGCACCTTGCAAACCACATTGGCCGCGATCCTCCACGCAGGGAGCTTCTTCGTGCAGGGGATCGGCCTGGCGCACGGCACGATCGCCTTCCTCCACGATCACCTCAGGCAGCGGAGTCGAGCGGAGGACCTTCGAGATAAGCGGGATCCGCATCGACACCGAGGAGATCGTGACGCCTGCCGAGCAGATTCTCCGCGGCCTTCATCCCCATTTCGATCGAATGATCCATGTTGATGTATTTGTAGGTCCCATAGCGCCCCATCAGCGTAAGATTGGAGAAATTCCGGATGTAGCGCATGATCCGCCCGAGTGGCTCCTTGAAGCCGATCTCGTAGATCGGGTAGGCATTGCGCAACCGCACGACACACCGATCGATCACCCGCTCCGGGAGCCGCGGATGGAGATCGAGACGGGAGAGGTCGGCAAGGGTACGTTCCACGAGCGCGGCATCATCGAGCGACCAGACTTCGTCCCCCGCAGTGCAGAAGTACTCGAAGACGAGGCACGATCGCCCCTCAGGGACGAGATCGCGACTCCAGTTGTTCGGCTCGTGAATCCGCCCAAAGCCGATCTGCGGATCGGGGAAGTAGATCCACGAGGTCTCCGTGACCTGCGGACAATCGAAGAAGAGCGCCACGACCACGAGGGAACGGAACCTGAGCCGCTCCGCAGCCGCCAGGATCTCGGGGGGGGCAGGAGGATCGAGCCCCCGCACGACCTCCGTGATCGGAATGCTCGACAGATAGTGCGTCGCCTCGTGGCACCGGATCTCCCCCTTCTCGTCCTCCCAGAGGACCGCCATGATCCGGCTCCCATCATGGAGCAGGGTGCGGACCCGCGCCCTTCGGAAGATCCGGTTCTCCGCCTCGATCCTTGCGCCCATCCGCAGAGAGATCTCCCCAATCCCGTAACGGGGGTAGCGGAACGATTCGATCAGCGTCTTGGGCGTGTTGTTTCGCTTGAGGCCCAGGGCATTGAGGAGGGCGACGCGCAGCGAGAGCCCTCCGATCCGCTGGGAGGCCCAATCCGCGGAGATCCGGCTGCAATCGATCCCCCAGACCTTCTCCGTGTAGCACTTGAAGTAGCACTCGAACATCTTGCGGCCGAAGGCATGGACGACCCACTCCTCGAAGTTCCGGCTCCGGGGTGGGCGCGGGCGCAGCTTCTGGCGGAGATAGTCGAAGAGGATCTCCACCGAAGTCCAGGGCCCCATGCCGAAAAAAGCATTCATCGGCTTGAGAGGGTAGTCGAAATAGCGCCCCTGGAAGAAGATCTTCGAGGAACGGGCCACGGTGAGGAGATCGTCCGGGAAGAGTTCATCGAGAAAGGCGCGGACCGCACGATTCTTCGTGTAGAAACGGTGCCCCCCGAGATCGAATCGGTAGGGACCGTGCCGGATCGTACGGGCCATGCCGCCCACCTCGGCGTTCTTCTCGAAGAGGGTGAGCGCCACACCGTGATCGGTGAGGACCTTCCCCGCGCTCAAACCGGCCGGCCCCCCCCCCAGGATCGCCACCCGTATCGGAGGCATCGGCGCACTCACGGCGTGGTACCGCACGGCGGCACGAAATCGCTGGCGACCCATTCGAGTTCGGTATCCTCGAGCCAGACGAAGATGCTCGGGTTGTCGTAGAGAACCTCCTCGGTTCCGTCGAGATTCTCCGTGATCACCGTGATCCCCTCGAGCAGCCACCCCCCCAGAGGGCCGTCCGGACTCTTGCGCAGCCGGATCTCCTGGAAATCGCAGATCGAGATCTCCACCGGGATCTCGAACTCATCGGTCTGCCCCTGTTCGAAGTTGTTCACCACGTTGTTGAGCTTCCATTCGAATCCGCCGCCGATCGAGAAGAAGACGTCGTCGTCGGTGCCGGCCAGAGGTTCATCGGCGGTGACGATGCGCACCGTGATGTTACGGACCTGACAGGTGGGCGACGTGGGGACACAGCCACAGAGGTCTCCCCCCTGCCCCATCGCAAAGGTGACGGCAAAGAGTGCCACGCTCACGACGACGAGTCTCGAAATCCGCATCGTGTAGATCCTCCTGTCGGGGTTCCAGGGGCACCCGCCGGGCTCAGGATCGGCCGCCGGCCCCCTCAGGCTTCGGAAGAAGCGATCGTCTCGGCGTCCTCCATGGAGACTTCCGGGATCTCCGGAAGGACACGGACGACAGCAACGGTGACGTTGTCCGTTCCACCGGCGTCGAGCGCCGCCTGGACGAGGCGTTCCACGAGTTCCTCCGCGGAGTCGGTCGTATGCTCGTGGATCAGCTCGGCGAGTCTGTCCTCCCCGAGGACACCGTTGAGGCCGTCGGAGCAGAGGAGAAGAAGATCGCCGGGTGCGAGGGAGAGTTCGGCCTCCTGTTGCTGAGCGTCCTCCTCCCATTTCGGGGAGACCTCCACCGGAATCGTGTCGTTTCCCCCCCCGATCGAGGAGAAGAGGAGGTGACGCGCGGGATGCTCCTCCATCTCCGCTTCGTTGATCTGCCCCGTCTGGTGCAGGACTTCCACGAGGGAGTGATCCTGGGTGCGGTAGATCCGCTTTCCTCCCCGGAACTGGTAGAGCCGGCTGTCCCCGGTGTGGAGATGAAGGGCGCTCTTGGGGGTGACGGCCGAAGCGACGACCGTGGCCCCCATGCCGGCGCGGGAAGGATCCTTTTGCGCTTCCGAGCGGACCTTCCGGTCCGCATCGTAGAGCGCAGCGAGGAGGGCGGCGAAGCGTTCACTGCGGGGGCGATCGGGTGTCAGTTCAGCGGCCGCTTCGATCATCCGATCGCATACGATCCGGCTGGCGACTTCTCCAGCCGCATGTCCTCCCATCCCATCCGAGACCACGATCAGGACGCCAGAATCCTCCGGCAACTTCGCCACCTCGACGGCATCCTCGTTGTTTTCCCGAACGGATCCCACATCGGTCATCCAGGCCACATCGAGATTCGCAACAGTCAGACGGTCGGCCATCTTGCCACCATATATACTATGCTTCCGGGTTTCTCGTCATTCCAGGGAAGCCGCAAGATTTCACGTCGCCCGGGACCGGTCCCCCTGGATCGTGAGAGGCGCCGGTAGACAGTCCTGCAGGTTCCCACGCGAGTGATGCCCCTCCCTTTTCCTCGCAGTCACACGGCCTCGAACCCAATCGTACTTGAGCATACTTCGAGTCGCCCTACCTGTCAAGGTTCTTTTCGCCGTTGCGCTTCCGGCCTTCGTTGTTCTCCCTTTTCGAGAGGGTGGAAGCGGCGTCTCCCCCTCACTCCTCATTTCGCCAGATCGGAGCGGAGAAGAGGTGATCGCCGTCGTTCTGGGTCACGCGGACATAGAGGTAGTCCCCCGGCGGGAGGGGGAGCGTGGGCGTCCAGCGGATATCACCGCTGCGCTCCACCGGGAGTTCGGCAAGGCGCTCCCCGCCGCGCGTGAAGACTTCGATGCGCGAGACGCCCTCCTCCGGATCGGCATCGGTCACCTCGATCGTCAGATCGACCTCGTTTCGCTCCGTGGCTTCGAGGATCGACCCCATCCAGCAGGGACCGGCGCGGAGGGCCAGGGTGGCGTTGCGGTCGTTCGTGGAGAAGGTGCGCATCTCGGCGAGGGCGGAGAGGATGTCGTCACGGGTCAAGGCGGAGGCCCAGACCCCGGTGCGGAAGTCGTTCTTCGTTCCCCAGTCCGCATGATGGTTGTCCTGGCTGCTCACCGGCGCCAGATGCCACCCCTTGTCGAGGGCCATCCGGAAGACCGGTTCCTCGAGATCGGGGAACTCGACGCGGATGAGCGCCATCTTCCGGTCCGCATCGGCGTGGTATTCCATTTCGTTCCAGTTGTTCGTCCACGCCTTGTAGTTCGGGTGGTTGAACTTCGCCAGGCTCCCCCTGGCACGGACGAGTTCCCGGTAGAAGCCGTCGAGGGTCACGGTCTTGGCGATATCGAGGAGATCCTCGAACTCGAAGAGGTTGCAATGGCCGTACGGAATCGGGCCCTTGTAGCCGTTGCCCCATTCGTAGCCGGCGATTCCGACGAAGACGCCCGGCTCGGTCACGTCCCGCGCGAGGCGGCGCAAGCGTGACCACTCCGAGCCACCCCGGCCATAGTAGAGCTGCTCCATGTGGTCGGTGACGGCGAAGAAATCGAGTCCCGCCCTGTCGCGGGCATAGACGAAGGCCTCCGCCGGGAAACGCTCCCCGTCGGAGAAATAGGTGTGCGCATGGAGGGTGCCGTAGTAGACCTCAAACGCCCCCTCCCGGCAGACGGGAGGGAAGGATCGCTCCGGCTCGGTGGGACGCAGGCCCGGCAGGGCCAGGAGGAAGAGCGTGAACGAAACGAGGAGCATCACGCGAATCGGATGCACGCGTCGTCGGTCCTTCGAAGATCTCATCGCCGGTCGCCTCCACTCGAAAGTTCGGTTGGTCACGTCGTCGGTGTTCAGGTCCCGCCGCGAGCGGAACTTTCCGTTCGCCGTCCCACGGGGCCCGACCGGAAAGTTCCCCCGTCACCGGAGGCGGTTGCGGAAGAGGGAAAGCGTGTTGGAGACGGCATTGAACCCGACGAGATCGGGTCTCCCATCCCCCGTGAACTCTGTGATGAGGATGGCCCGGGTCTCATCGCCGCTCCGGAGCCGCTGAAGGGGAGAGAGCGCCCCTCCCCGCCCGCCTGAAAAGAGGAGGAGATCGGTGCGGGTGAGCGCCTCGGTGGGGTGCGTCGCCGCCACGAGGTCATCGATGCGGTCGCCATCGAGGTCGCCGCAGGCCAGGGCGAGGAAGACCCCACCCCGCAGGATCTCGATCGGAGGGGAGAAGGTTCCGTCCCCTTGCCCCGCAAAGAGGAGGAGGGCGCCGTCGAACCCCTCGAAGTTGCTCCCCGTGTCGGCCACGACGGCATCGAGGTGGCCGTCGCCGTCGAAGTCACCCGGACAGACGGCCACGGGGCGGCGCCCCGCCTCGAAGCGGCGGGGAGGGGCGAAGCTCCCGTCCCCCGCGGCGAGGAAGAGACGCAACGCCCCGTCGTTGAAGCTCGTGACCGCCAGATCCTCCCGGCCATCCCCGTCGAAGTCCCCCACCGCCAGATCGGTCGGGAGATCGCCCGCCTCCCGGTGCATCCCTTCCCCCTCGAAGCCGTCGGAAACCACGACCTCCCCCCGGATGTTCACCCAGGCGACACGGAAAGTACCAGGGGAAGGGGAAGCCAGGCGCACGAGCGCGCGGGGCGCCGCTGTCACGGGAAAAACCGCGGCCTCGGTGAAGGCGCCCCCCCCCGCACCGCGCAGGAGGGTGACCCGGTTGCCGAAGAGGGAGGCCACGACGAGATCGGCTATGCCATCTCCGGTGAGATCGCCGGAAAGGAGGGAAATCGGACGCCGGGCCACGGAGACCCTTGCCCCCGGCGTGAATCCCCCCTTCCCATCCCCCAGAAGGATCGCCACCCGATGGCTCGTACCCAGGGCCACGGCGAGATCGGTAGCGCCGTCCCCGTTGAAGTCCCCGGCCGCGCCTGCGAGGGGTTCCTCCGCAATCGTCACGGTGCCGGCGGGACGAAACCAACCGCGCGACGCCCCCGCGGAAGCCGCCCCGGGCAGCGAAAAAACGAGGAGCGCAAGGAGTCCCCACCGACGAATCCCCGGTAGACCCGCATTGAACGCATTGAACGAATGATCCTTCATCCGGCACCCCCTCGTCTCCTCCTGAAAAGGGAACCACGCCTTCACTCTACGCCAAAGGGCGTCGCCGGTCAAGTCGCTGGTTGACTTTCCCCCCCCGATTCCCTATAACAGGGGTGGCGCTGGGGAGAGGATCTTCCATTTCTGCTTGGGTCGGCTCGTGCTCACCCCTTCCCGATCCTCGCCGGATCGCTTCCGAATGTTGCAAGGAGAAGAACGATGGCTTACGAAGGACCCCACTACGATGTGGAAATCATCGACAATCCCGACCAGGAGACGCTACGCGCGCTCACGCTCGAGCACACGCCGGCGGTGAAGCGGACCGCCTACGGGAACCTCGACAAGATCTCCCGCAACAAGGCGCGGATGGCGAAGTACACCTATGTGATCGCTCCCGCCTCGGAGAAGGCGAACTACTCCGGCAACACGATCGAGCCCGAGCGGGCCACGAAGCTGATCGCCGATCAGCGGGCCTACATCGCCCAGCGGGGCCGCTTGATCCAGATCGATGGCTACCTGGGGATCGGCGAGGAAGCCGTGGCCGTGCGCTGGCTCTACACGCCGGAGGGCGCGAACATCGCGGCGATGCAGCAGATCCTCGCCTTCCCTCGGGATCGCGTCGAGTCCCCCGAGCAGTTGGCCGTCCCCTTCCGCCCCCACTTCCATATCGTCTACACTCCGGGTTTCTTCGCGGAGGGAATGCCGGGCCGACAGGCGATCCTCGTCGATCTCGAGAAGTGGACGACCTACATCATGGGCCCCGACTACTTCGGAGAGAGCAAGAAGGGGGCACTCCGGATGCTCAACGACTGGGTCTACCGGAAGGGGGGACTCGTCCTTCACGCCGGCGCCAAGGCGGTCCACCTCCACGACCGGGCGGTGACGATGACGATCATGGGACTCTCCGGCACGGGGAAAACGACGACGACCTTCTCCAAGCAGGGGGAACGCACCCAGCCGATCCAGGACGACATGGTCGTCCTCTGGCCGGGCGGGAAGTGTACGATCACCGAAAACGGCTGCTTTGCCAAGACCTTCGGACTCTCCCCGGAGACGGAACCGGTAATCTACGCCGGAACGACCGACGAGAAGGCCTGGCTCGAAAACGTCTACCTCAACGAAGACGGCTCGGCCGACTTCTCGAAGGAGGCCCTCACCCCCGAAGAGGTGGCACGGTGGCGGGATATCCTGATCGAGACGGGGGCCCCCCCCGAGAACGTCGAAGCCTACATCTCGGGAAAAGTGCCTTTCGAGACGCTCGTCGATGCCCAGGGGATCCCCAAGGACGGCTGGGACTTCGTGGTCTGGACCCAGAATGGACGTTCGATCATCCCGATGTCGGCGATCGAGAACGCGGCCGATTTCGATCATATTCCACCCGTCAAGCTGATGGGCATCCTCAACCGCGACGAGGGGACCGATGCCGCCACACCGGGGATCGTTCGTTTCACCTCGCCGGAGCAGGCCGCGGGGTACTTCATGCTCGGGGAGACCTCCAAGACCTCGGCCGCCGGCAAGGAGCGTGGCAAGACCCGCTCCCCCTTCACGCAACCCTTCTTCCCCCGTGCATTCGGACTCCAGGCGATCCGCTTCCGCGAACTGGCCGCAACGATGCGTGGTGTCGATATGTGGATGATGAACACCGGCTTCGTCGGAGGAGACGCCCGTGATGTCCAGGCAGGACGCGCGCTCAAGGTCAAGATCCCCCACTCCTCCGCCATGCTCGAGGCGATGATCTCCGGGACGATCGTGTGGCGCAGGGATCCCGACTTCGGCTACGAGATCGTCGATGTCGATCACCCCGGAAACGCCGCCCTCCTCGAGAAGGTCCCCCGCGAGATCCTCAATCCGCGGATCTTCTTCGAACAGGCAGGACGCCTCGACGAATACAACGCGTGGGTCGATCGGATGAAGCGGGAACGGAAGGCATTCCTCGAAAGATACGACGTGGCACCGGAGATCATACGGGCCGTCGTGAACGAATGAGCAACGATCCCCTTCCCCCTTCGGATGAGGGAAGAACGGAGCCATCCAATGAAACACGTATGGATCCTCGTGGCGGCGTTTCTCCTTTTCCTCGACGGAAACGCGAGGGGCGAGGTCGTAGAATTCCTCGATGAAAGCGCGTTTCAGGCCGCGGTGGAGGACACGCTCACCGTCATCGATTTCGATTCGATCCCCACGGGCAACGGCGGACTGCAGGGGGACGAGTTCGAGAGCGAGGGACTCACGATCACGCAGCTCGATGATTTTCCCATCAACGTCATCCAAGCCCCGACGAGCCAGACCGGCTCACCGCCGAATTCGATCAGCGCTTCCTTCCTCACGAATGGGTACGACAACAGCCGCACGGACAATTTCCTCTTCGACTTCGCGGTCCTCTCCCGGGCAGCCGGTGTCTATCTGGGCAACATCGGGCCCGGACCTACGGAACTCCGCTTCCTCGACGCCGATGGTGAGTTGATCCATTCGAAGATCTTCGAGGAGAACCTGAACTTCAACAACAAGCAGTTTTTCGGAATCCTCAGCGATCGGCCGATCAAGGCGATCCGGACGGTGGAGGGGTGCTGCGACAACGACGGGCTGCGCTACGACGACATCTCCTTCGTCGTTCTCCCCGACACGGATGGGGATCTCTTTCCGGACGAACTCGACAACTGCCCGGAGGTGGAGAATCCCAGCCAGAGTGACCAGGACCTCGATGGCATCGGCGACGAATGTGACTGTGCCCCGACCGATGCCAATCTCCCCGACGAGAATGGCGACTGCGGGTGCGGGGGGATCGGCGCCGTGGTGAAGGCGGGAAAGCGGGGCGGAGATCCCGCTCTCTTCCTCCTTCTGCTCCTGCCCCTTCTCTTCGCGCGTTCCCACCTGCGCCGGGTATGATCGCTCAGGACGACCCTTTTCCCTCCCCTTCCCCTTTCGCGCGTTCCCTTTCCTCTCCCTTCCGGTGCTCCTTCTGCCGTCGCCGGAACTCCCGGAACCCGATGAGCCGTTTCGAGCCTTCGTCCCAGAGGTGAAGGGAGAGCGTACGCAGGCTCCCCCACAGGGTCATCGGCTTCACCTCCTGGAACATCGGGTGGGAACGGTGGCAGCGCTCCAGGTTGTAGTTGGGAATCCGCGGACTCAGATGGTGGATGTGGTGGAAGCCGATGTTCCCGGAGAACCACTGGAGGATCTTCGGGAGTTTGTAGTATGAACTCCCGCGCAGCGCCGCGGCGGTGTAGTCCCACGCCTCCTCCCGCTCCCAGTAGGCATCCTCGAATTGGTGTTGGAGGTAGAAGAGCCAGATCCCGCCGGCCCCGGCCACGGTGAGGATTCCCACCTGGATGAGGAGGTAGGGCACGAGCCCGAAGATCCGGCTCATCACCGCCACCATCACCACGATCGCCAGGTTCATCCAGAAGACCGACCGGCGTTCCCGAGGCTTCGCATCCGGCGCCGGGAGACGCTGGCGCACGAGGAAGAGGTAGAGTGGCCCCAGCACGAAGAGCACGAAGGGATTGCGCGAGAGACGATAGGCGAAGCGTTTCCACCGGGAGGCTTCGAGATACTCCTGCACGGTGAGCGTCCAGATGTCCCCCGTCCCCCGCCCGTCGAGGTTCCCCGACGTCGCGTGATGCCGGGCATGCTCCCAGCGCCACTGGTAGTAAGGGGTGAAGGTCAACAGCCCACAGATGAACCCCCAGAAGTCGTTGGCCCGGCGTGACTTGAAGTAGGAGCCGTGGCCACAGTCGTGGAAGATGATGAAAGTCCGCACGAGCAACCCCCCCCCCAGCACGATGAGGGGGATCGAAAGCCACCAGGCGATCTGGAGACTCCAGTAGATCAAGGCCCAGACCATCACGTAAGATCCGATCGTGTTGGCAATCTGCCATGAGGCCCGCCAGACGTTGGGTTTCTGATATTCGGCGACGATCGCTTTCCACGTCGCGATATCTTCCCGGCGTTGCCGGTCGCTCTCTGCCCGGCGTTCCCCGTTGTCGATTCGTGCTTCTTCCGACATCGTTCTCATTCCCAGGGAAAGGGACCGCCCCTCCCTGGGGACGAGCCCCTCGCCATTCTGAAAGTCCCTGAATCGCTGGAGGAAAACTCGTTTTCCCCCTTCTTCAGTATACTCGATGGACTGCGAAAATCAACGGATCAGGGCGGGTGCACGTCACCAGAGTGGAACTTTGAGAGGCGTCTCGTTGCAAGGGAAAGTCGGTGTTCATGGAACGATCGTGCCATCCTTTCCACGATTTGATTTTTTCGGGATACTTGTGGTATCGTGGGACGAAATTCGATCTGAGCGTGCAAGGAGAGGCCATGCGACGTTGGTTCCTCGTTACGGTGAGTATCCTCCTCTCGTTGGGTGGCGCAGCGCCCCTCTTGGCCCAGGAGGAGGGGATCGTCACGGGCCATGTCCTTCGCAGCGATGGGGTGACGCCCATTGCGGAGATCCGCGTGGAGGCGGGGGTGAAGGAATCGGGGCAATTCGTTCCACGGGGAACGGGCGTCTCCGATACGGAGGGGCGCTACCGGATCTCGCTGCCTGCGGGGAGCTACTTCGTACGGGTCCGCACGAGCGACGCCCACGAGTTCATCGGAGAATACTACAATGATGCCCCCGATCTGGCGAGTGCCACCGAGGTGCCCGTCGGAGCGGGGGAGACGGTCGATGGCATCGACTTTACGCTCACCGCCTTCTCCTCGATCTCGGGAACGATCACCTCCGAAGAGACGGGACTGGCGCTCAGCGGCATCGCCGTCGATGTCCTGACGACCGACGGCACCACCCTCGTGGCCAGTTCGGAGGCTACCGGCGAGGATGGCCGCTATCTCGTCGCCCGGCTCCCGGCAGGACGCTATATCGCCTATACCGATGTACGGGGGCGGGGGGTGATTCCGGAGTACTACGACGACGTCCTGACCGTGGAGGAGGCCACGCCGATTCCGGTGGGGGAAGAGGACGCCGTGACCGGCATCGATTTCGCCCTGGCCGAGGAGGGGGAACCCTCCGCCAATCCGGAGGCGCTCGTCGTGCGAGGTGTCGTCCCCGACGAGATCCCGAACGACCAGGCCACCGACGTCGCGATCCAGGGGGACAATTTCAAGGAGACCCCCACCGTTACGATCACCGATCCCGAAGGGGAGACGCGCACGCTCGAAGGGGTGATCTTCGTCAATAGCCGCCGTCTGGAAGCGACCCTCCCCACCGGACTGCGGCTGGGGGGATACGACCTGACCGTAACGAATCCCGACGGAGAATCCGCGACCCTCTTCGATGCCTTCACCGTCGTCGAACCGGCCGAAACGACCGCGCCGACTGCCGAAACGACGGTCGAAACGACCGTGGAAGGGACCACGACGAGCGAAGCGGAAGGAACAACGGAGAAGAGCGCCACCACGAGCAGCGGTGGCGCGGGGGGAACGAACAAGACGGCCGACGATGGGGGGTGCGGTTGCTCCGCCGCCGGCGGGGGGGGGGCCTCCCTCCTCCTGGCCCTGCTCTTCGTGATCGCCGTCTACCTCGCGGTCCGTCTCCACCGCGTCACGCTTCCCCCTCACAAAGACGCGGGAGGGGGCCCAAACGACAACCACGATCACTTCACCGAGGGAGCCTGATGTCACGCCGACTCGTTTCGTCGAAGCTCACATCGACCGGACTTCTTCTCCTCACCATCCTCCTTTCGATGACCAGCGGCTGTGCCGACCCCACCGCAGCCAGGACTGCGATGGCCAACGCGAAAGCCGCCTTCGAGGAGTTCGAACAGGAGAATCCTCCACGCCATCAAGTGCAACGCTACGAAGACGCCTACTTCCGCGCCGAGAAGGCGATGGAGGCCAAGGAATACGAGGAAGCGGAACGATACGCGAAAAAGGCCCAACGCATCGTCGAGGACGCAATGAAGGAGTGGGCGGCGTTCAAGAAACAACTCGAGAAACGGCGACAGGAAGTGCTGACCCAGATCGAGCTGCGCCTCAAGTCCTACGACTCCCTCGAAGACGCCTACGACAACGCGGTCGCCGCGCTCTCCGAGCGCGACTACGAAAAGGCCGACGCCTTCCTGAGCCAGGCGGAGGAGTTCCTCCGTTCCCACCAGATCGTGGGAAAACAGATCGTCTTTCTGACCACCGATCCTGCGCAGGCCCACCAGAACGCCTGGAACGTCACCCTCTACGACGTCGTGATCCCCGAAACGGGAAAACTGGCAAATCCGATCGGCAAGGCGGTGCGCGGCACCCAGGCGCAGTTCGTCCGTGCCTGGCGGATCAACCGCTCCTACCGTCTCTACCGCGTCCGCATCCCCGAAGGGATCGAAGGGTGGGTTTACCCCCAGAACATCGATACCACCGGGGAATCCCTCTGAAGACGATCCCACATCACCCCAAATCACCGGCAAATCCCCGAAGACGATCCCGCGTCGTCCAGGCCCCCCAGAATGCCTTCTCCGTGGCTTTGGAGCCGCGGAGAAGAAGGGCCGAAGATGCGCAGGAGGGGGGTCTCCAGGAGAATGCCGAGGGAAGGAACGAAGATGACAGCAGAGCCACGCTCCCCTCTCACCGAGGCACGGGCCCGGGAATACTACCGGACGTTGATGAACCCTGTGGACCGGCGCACGACCGATATCACCCACCTGGCCGCTTGCAAGGAGGCCGCGGAGGAACTCGGCCGGCGGGCCTTCCTCGATCGGGAACGCAGCGCCTGGGAAGTCGTCCAGATCATCGAGTGGCGGATCCAGCGCCGGACCTGCTACCGGCCCATCGCCCCGGTCGATGTCCTCGTCCTTTCGATCCTCTACGAGATCGAGAACCGATCGATCCCGGAGATCGAGGTGCCGGAGGGACGCTCTCCCGAGGCGTTCTGCCGGGAACTCCGTAATCACGTGATGCGTTTCTCCGCGACGGAGAGCCGATTGATGAAGGTGATCGCGTCGGGAGAACTCGAACTGGAAGATTGGCGCTATCTGGCCTATCAATGGATCTCTTCGACGATCGATTTCACGCGGGCGATCGCCGTGGCCTCCCTGCCCCTTCCCCGTCCGCAGGCCCGCCTGCTCATCGAGAATCTGTACGATGAGGCAGGACGTGGGGATTGGTCACGAAGCCACTACATCCAGTTGCGCAACCTTCTGACCCTTCTCGAGATCGACATCGAGGACGAGGCCCAGATGCTGGCGTGGACCGTTCCGGAGGTGCTGGCACTCGTGAACACGCAAAACCGTCTTCTCTGGCAGACAGGGCCGGAGGGTGCGCTGGGCGCGCTCTATCTCGTGGAGCAGCTCATTCCGACGGAGATGACCGAGATCCGCCGTCACCTGGCCGCCCTCGACTTTTCCCCGGAGGATCTCGGTTACCTCGATGAACACATGACCGTCGATATTCGCCATAGCGAAGAATGGCTCGGGATCATCGCCGACCTGATTCGCGATCACGAGGCCCAACAGCTCGTCTTCAATGCCGCAGTGCAGCAGGGGAGGGCTCAGCGGGCCGCGTGGGACGCCGCATACGAAGGATGGCGGAAATGGAAAGAGACGGGGGAGGTCGTTCACCTCCCCTTCGAACGCTACGAGGAAGAGGCCCAAGATGAGCGGTGAAACGTTTTCCTTTTCTTCGAAATTCGCGGATATCGTGGCGCTCGATCGAGGAGACGAACGCTTCCTTCGCCCCGTGGTCCCCGAAAGGCTCCGGGAGGGAGATCTACGGCCCGACACGAGACGGTCCTGGGGGGAGAACGTGCTCGTGCTCGGTGGCAACGGATTCATCGGGATCCATCTCATCGAACGGCTCCTTCGGGATCCGAAGGTCGCCCAGGTGACAGCGCTCGTGCGTCCTTGCCGGACTTCCCCTCCCCGTTCGAAGATCGAGGCGGCCCTTTGCGCCTATGGTCTCGATAGGGGAATCGCCCGGAACGAGCGGCTCCGGATCGTCCCCGGCTTTCCGATGCGGAAGCGCTTCGGACTCCGAGCTGCCCAATACCGGGATCTCTCCGAGGAGGTCGATACGATCTTCCATGCCGCCGGTTCGACGAGCTATACGGCGTCTTATCTCTCTTTTCGCCCCCGTTGGGTCCTGGGGATCTTTCACCTTCTCCATTTCGCGCTCGATCGGCGGGTCAAGCAGCTCTGCTACGTGGGGAGTACGATTACGCACCTCTATCGGGAAAGGGAGGACTTTCAGCGTCCCGACTCTTGGTGGTTTTCGGGGTATGCGCAGATGAAGTGGGTCATCCAGGGGATGCTGCGGCACTTGCAGGGGATGGGGATGCGCATCTCGGTCTGCGAGGCGCCCTATGTCCTGGGGGGGATCGAGAGGGCAAGAGACCCTGGCCTTCATTACAGCTTCTGGCGGATGGCGCTTCTCGTCAAACGGCTCGGCGTGATGTGGTCTGGACAGTTTCCCGCCTTCGTGCCGGTCGATCTCCTCGTCGATGCCCTCGTGAGGAATATCGGACACGCCAGGCTTGAACCTCTGATCCGGCCGATCTTTCCCGGCGATCCAACGATGGAGGATCTCTCGGGAGTCTTTGGATGTCGGGTCGTTGCATGGGAGCGTTTTCTGGCGGCGCTGCAACGGACGGTCAGCCAGCGTTACCTGCGGATGTTCCCTCCCGACATGCTCGAATTGATCGAGCGGACGAACCTCCCGCCGATTTTTCCGGAGGGAGGTTCCCCGCGCTCCCTTCCCTCCGTGGAGGTGCTCTTCGCCCGCTATCTCGAGGTTCTCTCCCGAACCCTGGCCCATGGGGATCTGCAAGAGACCCTCTCCCTGAGGCCCACGCCCGAACAGGCGCCCTTCACCCCCGAGCAGGACACCGCCAGAGCATCCCGAGCATCGCCCCGGTGAGGAATCCGCCGATGTGCGCGTACCAGGCCACACCGGGAACCCCAAGCCATGCATGGAGGAATTGCAGTCCCAGCCAGACCCCCGCGTAGAGCCCGATGGAGATGCGAAGCCGGAAGAAGAAGACGAACTGGTAGAGTTCTACCTGGGGGAAGGTGATGAGATAGGCACCCAGGAGGCCGGAGATCGCCCCGGAAGCCCCTACCATCGGGGAGGGATCGGGGGAAAGAAAGGCATGAAGTCCGACGGCCGCAAACCCACAGGTGAAATAGAGCCACAGGAAGCGAAGCCGCCCCAGCCGGCACTCCAGGTTGTCCCCGAAGATGTAGAGGAAGTAGAGATTACTCAGCAGATGCCCCCTCCCCGCATGGAGGAACATTGAAGTCACCATACTCAGAAGGCGATGGGGGGGAGCACCACGACCGGGGAAGAATCCGAAGTGTTCGATCATCGCCGACAGTCCCCCGGGCGCGAACGCGGAGACGAGAAAGACCACGACATTGGCCACGATGAGCGAGATCACCGCAAGGGGCACGCGCCGGACGGGATGATCCACCTCCATGGGAAAGCCGGTCAGGAACTGGAAGAGCCATACGAGGTGGGATACGGCGTCGCGCCTCTCCTCCTTCCCCCGCATCGACGGGATCAGCGTCCCGGTCCGTTGCCGCCGCTTCCCCCCCCTGCTCGGGACGCCGCGATCCCCCCGGACAACAAGCGCTTTCTTGAGACGTTCGATCTCGATCGCTTCGATCCAGATTTTCCCGCACGCCTTGCACGACAGGAGGATCGCCCCACCAAGGGCCGGATAGGGGTGACCGTAGAGCCGCTTCCCGCAGGCCGGGCAGAAGCGTTCCCCGAGGAGAGAGAAGGATCGGTCGGGCAAGAGTTCCTCTTCGAGTCCGAGGAAGGCGGCCAGCCCTTCCGGCGCGACCCACGTCCCTTCGCAGTGGAAGCAGAACTCGAAGCGGATCCCTTTCTGGGAGAGGGAAACCAGGCTTCGCTCGCACTTCGTACACCGCATCACCGGCTCACCCCTCCCCCTCGATCCACCCGCGAATCTCCTCGACTCCGAAATCCTCCTTGCGTACCCGCAGATCGTAGTAGAGAAGCACCAGGGCCACGAAGAAGAGGGGAAGAAGGATCGCCTCGAGCAGGAGCGTCCCCACACCCGCAACGAGGGTATTCTGCTGCAAGAACGTAAGCAGAGCACCGAGGGAGTGGGGCGCGACGCTGAGGACGAAGCCAAGCAGGAGGAGCACGCCGAGTGCATGGCACCGGAACCCTCGCACGAGATCCGCACTCCGTTCCATCGCCGCAAGGGGCCCGCGTCCCTCGAGCACGATGACCGGCGCGCTCAAGAGCCAGCGGAGCGCGAACCAGAGCGTGAACCCCACACCGGGTAAGAGGAGGAGGAAGAGGAGGGACGACATCCCCCGTGCAATGAGGATCGGACGCAATACCCCGACACAGATCCCCATGATCCCGATCCCGAGGAAGGTGACGAGCCCAAAGGAGAGACCCACGAAGAGGAGAGGGAAGAGTCGCACGAAAGCGATCCGGTAAGCCGGAAGGATCCGCACCGGCCGCCCAACGTAACGCTCCGAGACCGCATGGGTAAGCGCGCCGGTGGCGATCTGCCCCAGGAGCAACGACACGAATCCCGCCAGGAGCCGCCCTTCGAGTGCAGGCGCCTGGAATCGGGAATCGACGCCTTCGACCAACGCCTGAACCACCCCGACGGCAACGATCGCGATGACCGGCAAGAGGAGAATCGTGAAGAACGCCAGAAAATTCTCCTGGTAGAGGTGGATGCTCTCGCGAACGATCCCCCAGGCGCTGCGCGAAGGGAGGGGGCGAAACGCCGGGTACTCCGCATCGCGGTAGGCGTCGATCGCTGCTTCGATCCCCTCGAACTCCCGCTGCCGGTCCGCCAGACGGTCGAATTCGATGATCTCGTCCCGGTCGAACCAGATGCCGTGGCATGCCGTGCATCGGTCGAGTTTGAGATGCCCTTGCGCGGCGAAGGGGATCTCCTGAAGCCTCCCCCCGCAACGTGGACAGGTGAGGCCGTGGTCCCTGCCCTGGCCGGCGACGCGCTCGATCCCGGGGAAGTCCGTGGTCAGATCCCCCCAGGCCGCCGCTTCCCCCCGGTCGAACCAGAGCCCATGACACCCCATGCAGACATCGATCTCGATCCCTCCCGGCATCCGTCTGCAACGCAGCATTCCCCCGCATTTGGGACATCTCATTGCGCTCTCCCTTCGAGCCCCCTCCGCTTCCTCCCTCTCCCACCACGCCACCCACCCCCAGGCACCGATCACGAAATGCTCCCCACAACCGCCGAAAAGAATTGCCTCATGACATGATCGAGAAATCCGGAAAAAGAAAATCGGCGTCGGGGCGAACTGCCACGACGCCGAGGAGGGAGACCTTGGCCAAGGGCTTGGGCCTTCCTCAAAAACCAATGAGTTGCGTCATCATAGGCAAAGAAGCCACGAGACGTCAAGCTGCTACTGATCGATCTCTGCAAAAGAAACTCGTGAGTCTTCAATTTTGCTACAGGGGGTAAGCGGTTCTGTGGAAGCGATCCAATGGGGTGCTTTCAACGTGACATTCTTGCAGAGATCAATAGGGTTGACAAGTCGTTTCTGATCCTGTATAGTGTAGAGTATCACTAGACACTTTATGCTCTGCGGTGTTTCCCGGAAGGGGGAGAGGGATCCGGATCGGAGGAAAGATGGGGCTCGATCGGGGCAGCGATGGGGCGGCGCTACGGGATTCACCGGGAAAGGAGATCGGATGCGAAGGGTGCGACCGGTGCGTTTCTTCTGGGCTCTCGTGCGGGATCTGGTCCGGGAGTGTCGAGCAGGAGGGGCGGTCTATACGACGGCGAAGACGAAACGGTACGGGGAAACCGGAGGTGCGGGCGAGTCGCTACCGGTGAGACGAATGCGGGTGGTGGAGGTGGTACGGGAGACAGCGGATGTGGTGTCGCTCTTCCTCGAACCGGCCGATGGCAAGGGTTTCTCCTTCCGCGCAGGGCAGTTCCTCACGGTCGTCGTACGGATCGGGGGCAAGACGTATCGCCGGGCCTATTCCCTTTCGACCGCTCCCTGCTCGCCAGGCCCCTTTGCGATCACGGTGAAGCGACTTTCAGGGGGGCGGGTGTCGGGGTATCTCCACGAGGCGGTGTCGGCGGGGGATTTTCTGGAGATCCTGGGTCCGAGCGGGACATTCGTGACCGAGGGCGAGGATGGCGGGGCGCTTCACCATGTCTTCGTGGCGGCGGGGGTAGGGATCACACCGGTGATCTCGATGGCCGAGAGCCTGATGATGGCGGATCGGAAGCACCGGGTGACGATCCTCTACGGCAACCGCGGGGTGGAGGATATCGTCTTCCGGGAACGGCTCTCCCGTCTCTCCCGCCGTTACCGGAACTTCCGGGTGCGCCACTCGCTCACAACCCCCCCTCCCCGTTGGCGGGGGGGGCGGGGACGGCTGACGGGGGAGAAGGTCGCAGCGTTCCTCGGAACGATCTCCCCCGATCAACGCTTCTACCTCTGCGGTCCGGAAGGGATGATGGAGGACGTCGCGACCTTCCTGCGGGAGCGGGGCGTTTCCCACGATCGGATCCGGATCGAGCGTTTCGTCCGCCCGCGCGGCGTTGGGTCCCTTCCAGACGAGGCGCGTCATCCGATCCATTTCCTCCGCTCGGGACGCCGGATTCTCTCCCGCCCTGGGGTTTCGCTCCTCGAGTCGGGGCTGGCCGCGGGGGTTGCACTCCCCTTCAGTTGCACGATGGGCGGTTGCGGCGCCTGTCGCACCCGGCTCCGGAAGGGATCGGTCCGGATGGCGGAACCCAATGGACTCTCCGAGGCGGAGCAGGAGGAAGGATACATCCTCCTCTGTGTGGCCGAGGCCCGAAGTGAGGTGGAACTCGATGCATAGGGAGAATCGTGGTCCATACCGCTCGAATCCCCGCAGAGGTCACGGCAACCTGGAAAGCGTGGCGGGGAAAGGAGAACGCTCCTGCCCCGCCGGGAGGAGGGAGCGATGAAAGGGGAACGACACGCAAGGAACGAAGGGCACAACGGACGCCCCCAGAAACCGAATGCCCGGCTCTACCGGATGAAGGACCTCGTCCAGGAAACCGGGATTCCGCGGGAAACGATCCATTTCTACCTCTCCGAGGGACTCCTCCCCGAACCGGTCCGAAAGTCCCGAAACATGGCGTGGTACAAAGAGGAACACATCGCGCGGCTCCGCCAGATCAAGGAACTCCAGGAGAAACACTTCCTCCCCCTCAAAGCGATCAAGGCGATCGTCTGTGACATCCGCGGGATCGACTTCACACCGGCCCAGGAGAAGGTGATCGCCTCCCTCAAACGCCGTTACGCCCCAAAGCCTGGGGGAGAGGGCGCATCTTCCCCTTCGCTCTCCGAGTTGACCGAGCGTTTCGAGATACCGCCGGAAGAAGTCGAGGCGCTCGAAACGCTCGGGATCATCACGGTCGATCGCTCCGAGTCCCCCCCCCGCGTCGCAGAAGAGGATCTCGAGATCGCGGAGATCCTGGCCAAACTCTCCGAGGTCGTCGGCTTCTCCCACGACGAAGGAGAGAACGCATTCGCCCTCGACCTCGAGGATCTCGAGATCTACGTCCGCACTTCGGCCCTCCTCTTTGCCCAGGAACTCGAAATCCTCCGGGAGCGAATGGCGGAAATCCAGGAGGAGGAGGCCGTGCTCCTCTTCGAGAAGGTCATGCCGCTGCTCAACGAACTCTTCGGCCTGCTCCACAAGAAGCAGGTTCGCCGCTTCCTGGCAAAATTCGAAGGGTGAACCCCACCCGACAAGGAGATGGAGATGAATCCACAGTCGCTCTACGGAAAGATCCCGGCGCCGGTGCGCCAACGGATGAACTCGGTCTTCGAGGCGGTGGAAGTCGCCACGCAGATCCACAACCCGAAGGTCCTCTGGCAGATGATCCCCTCGGCCACCCGAGGATTTCTCATCCAGGAGGGCAAACAGAGGGGGCAGGTTTCCCTCAAGAGCCAGCACGAATCCTACTTCGATTTCCACTACCGCTCCGACTTCCCCGAGATGTACGAACTCTACCGCCGTGCCAAGCAGAACCAGTGGGACGCGGAGCGGGACATCGACTGGCGTATCGACGTCGATCCGATGAACCCCGAGACCGTCCTCCTGCCCGATTCCTTCATCGAACTCAAGGAACTCGACGACTACGGCATCGTCCTCACGGAGAGGGAGGTGCAGGCCTTCAAACACAGCATGGCGGCCTGGATGCTCAGCCAGTTCCTCCATGGTGAGCATGGCGCCCTCCTGGCCGCCGCTCAGGTCACCGAGTCGGTCAAGTGGATGGACGGCAAGTTCTACGGTGCAACCCAGGTGATGGACGAAGGGCGCCACGTCGAGGTCTTCCACCGCTACCTCGAGACGAAGCTCGAGAAGGTCTACGCGATCAACGACAACCTCTTCGTCATCATCGACGCGCTGATGACCGATCCCCGCTGGGACATGAAGTTCCTCGGGATGCAGATCATGATCGAGGGGCTCGCGCTCGGCGCCTTCCGCGTCCTCTACAACCATACGAACGAACCCCTCCTCAAGGAGATCCTCAAATACGTCATCCAGGACGAGGCCCGTCACGTCCACTACGGCGTTCTCGCCCTGCGCGAACACAACCGCCAGCTCTCCGAGAAGGAGCGCCGTGAGCGGGAAGACTGGGCATTCGAGGTGGCCCTCCTCATGCGCAACCGCTTCATGGCCTTCGAGATCTACGAGGAGTGGTTCGCCCACAAGATGTCGCGGCGCCACTGGAAGAAGCTCGTCAACCACTCCGTGGGGATGGACGACTTCCGCTCCCTCATGTTCTCCCGCCTCATCCCCAACCTCAAGGCCATCGGCCTCCTCTCGAAACGGGTCCGGAAACACTACGAAAAGGCCGGCCTCCTCAAGTACGCCGACGGCCTCGACAGCACACAGCTCACCGCCGACGACCTCCTCCAACCCCTCGAAGCGTCGTAAGGCCCCCCCGAATGAACCCCTCGCCCGTAGGGGCCGTCCCCGAAGCAGCCCTACTGCGGGAGAAGGGAGTGACCCACGAGATGCGCAACGAGATGACACCCTCACGCTGGAACATCCTGAATTCATGAAGAAATCACGCAACATCGGGGAGGCCGTGCAGCAAGATCGACCCGCGTGGCCCATCCGTTACCGATGCATTACGCGCAAGCCGCTGTGTCCAGGTCAGACGCCGATGTGCCACCTGATCCCGGGTGACCCAGGAAGGCTTCCTCGCCGTAGGCTGCTGTTGGCCTCCGATCCTCCGGAGTTTCACCGCTTGTCGCCTGAGCATTGCAGGTAGCTCTCGGCGTAGTTTCACGGCTTCCAGGTCTGTCATGGTCACCGGACGCCCTTGGGACTCTTCCCGAACGATAGGGCTGGCGATGAAGCTCACCCGCCGGCCTTCCCGGCCGCTGGCGCCGCAGCCCAAGCACACCTCCTTCTTCGTGCACTCCCGGCAATCATCGACTCGGGCCTGATAGATCATCCGAACGCGCAGTTTCTCCCGCCGCTGCTCTCTGAGACCCAGCGGCCTATCCATTGGACAACGAAGCTCACCCTTCTGATTGAACGTAAAAGCCTTGGCTGGCAGCTTTCCAGTCGCTTTCCCACTCCCTTTCGCCGGTAGCAGCGTGGATCGTGGTGTCTGCTGTGCGCGTGAGTTTTTCAGTTTCAGGGTGCTGCGGACCCGTTGGGTGATCTTGCGCGTGTCTGGCGGCTGCGCTTCATGCATCGCTTTCTGGCTCCACATGATCCTTCGCGGCTCTGCTTGCAGGGCGCAGGCCCCCATGCGCAGGCGCATGTTCCAGGCGTGCAGGCACAACACCTGCCAGAGTTCCTCTCCCCACTGCCTCATGCTGCAGCAGCGGTCCATTTCCAGTTCCTCGTCCTCCTCCCACAACCGTCGCTCAAAGCCCCCTCGGGCAAAGTAGCGTTCGATGCGTTCCACGGCGTTGAACGCATCGGCACAGCGATCCGTGACGAACAGTTCAAAGAC
>CAZTSL010000075.1:0-24227 GCA_964616915.1 uncultured bacterium | reverse complement strand
CCGCCGATAGGCGGGGCATTGCCCCATGACGACACAGGTGCTATACTCCGCTCGATACGGTCGGCCGCTCTCGAGCGGTCCGAACGCCGAAGCAACGGTACGGGAGGGAGACGATTGGGCCGATCCGAAAGGAGGCGAAGAAGAGGAACGCGCGCCCAGTGGTTCGCGGCCACCATCCTCGGGATCGCGGCCCTGGTGCCGGGGCGTCCGCTACGTGCCGGGGAACTCCGAAGGGGGGTGCTCGAACGGCGCCTCATCCTCTCCGGAACGATCGAGGCCAGAGAGGCACAACGCTTCTACGTTCCCGCCGGGCGCTTCTGGCAGATGGAGGTCACCTGGCTCGTCGAGGAGGGGAGCTTCGTCGAAACGGGCGCCCCCGTCGCCCGTTTCGACACCACGACCCTCGCCACCGAGATCGAGCAGGCCCGAAACACGCTCCTCGACCGGGAACAGACCCGCGCCTTGAAGATCGCCCAGGGGGAAGCCGAACGGATCGCCACGGAACTCGAAATCGAAACGGCCCGCATCGCCCGGGAGAAGGCTCGCCTCGATGCCGCCATCCCCGAAGAACTCCTGAGCCGCCGGCAATACGCGCAGAACCAACTTGCTCTCGACCAGGCGGAGCAGGCGCTTGCCGCTGCGATCCGGAAGGGCGCCACGAAGCAGAAACGGAGGGAAACGGACATCCGCCTCCTCGACCTCGAGATCGAACGCCTCCGGGCCCAGATCGCCCGGGACGAGGAGATGCTCGGCGACCTCGAACTGACCGCCACGACGCCGGGGATCGTGATCTACGAACGGCATGCCTGGTTCGGCCGGAAGATCCACGTCGGCGACAAACTCCCCGCGACCTCCCCCCTCCTCCAGATCCCCGACCTCGACACCCTCGAGGTCCATGCCTTCGTGAGCGAATCGGATCGCCGCCTCCTCACGCCGGGTCTTCCGGTGCGCCTGCGCCTCGACGCTGCCCCCCGGAAGCCTTATGCGGGACAGATCGTCGAGATCCAGGAGAACGGCGAAGTCGTCGAGGCATGGGGGAAGGCGACCTATTTTCCCGTTCGTATCCGGATCGATGATCCCGATTCCTCGATCATGCGCCCTGGGATGAGCGTTCAGTGTGTCGTTGTCCTCCCCCCCCTCGAAGGGGTCCTCCTCGTGCCCCTGGAACGAATCGAGGTGGAGGGCTACGGCCGCTTCGTCCGAGGGAAGGATGGCCAACGGGTGCCGGTCGCTCCCCTCGGCTCGAACGACTTCGAGGTGGCCATCCCCCTCGACGCACCAGCCGCCGAGAAGCTGCGAGGCAACCGATGAAGAAGCCAAGAGGCCCCTTCCTCCTCGCTGCTCTGGGGGGGATGCTCGCCCTCCCCCTCCTCCTCTGGCGTTTCTTTCCCGGCCAGGGGGAAGGAGGCAGGCACGCGATCGTGGAACGAGGAGAGATCCGCCAGAAGGTCGAAGCCTCCGGACAGCTCGAATCCGCCCATTCGATCTTCATCGGCTGCCCCACGATCCCCGATACCTGGAACTTCACGATCACCTACCTCGCCCCGGAGGGGAAACCGGTGCGCCCCGGACAGCCGATCCTCGCCTTCGATGCGAAGAAGCTCGTCGAAACCCGCGATCTCGAACGTTCCCAACTCGATACCGCCCGCAAGGAACTCGAAAAGATCACGCTCGAAGAGGAGGAAGAGATCGAACGCCTCATCCTCGAAACCCGCGAACTCGAGATCGCGGCGGGAAAGGCCGAGCGAAAGATCGAAGTACGGAACGAAGCGACCGAGGCGATCGAGTACGAAAAGCTCCGCCTCGACGCCGAACTGACCCGCTTCAAGGTCGAAGCGGCAAAGAGACGTCTCGAAACGGAGCGGCGTATCCAACGCCTGCGGATCGCCACCGCGAAGAACCGGATCGCCCGCCACGAGCAGAAGGTCGCGCAGATCGAAGCAGCGATCCGAAAGATGCGTATCGTCGCTCCCCGTGCGGGGATCGTCATCCACCTCGCCACGCAAGGGCGCCACGGGGGGGGGAAGAAACCCGCGGTCGGCGACACCGTCTGGTTCGGCCAGACGATCCTCGAACTCCCCGATCTCACCCGGATGCAGGCCGCCGTCGTCGTCGCCGAACCCGACGCGGGCCTCGTGCGGGTGGGACAGCGGGCGACCCTCTCCCTCGACGCCCTCCCCAACCGCACCTTCTCCGGCGAGATCACCCGACTCGGCACGATCTTCCGGAGCAAATCGGATGACGATCCTTCCGTGGTCTTCGACGCCGTCATCGCGATCGACGACCCCGATCCCGAGGTGCTTCGTCCTGGTATGACCGTAACGGCTACGATCGAAACGGCCCGTCGGGAAGGGGTGCTCCGGATCCCCGAAGCCTTCCTGATGATGGGAGAAGAGGGGCCGTTGGTCTGGAAATCGGGTACATTCGGGAGCGCGAGGCCCGTGATGGTCCAGACGGGACTGCGAGCCGGAGGATACGTGGAGATCCTGTCGGGGCTCGCCGAAGGAGACGAGATCGTGCTCCCCGAGGCCCTGCCGAAGGGAAGAGGGGCGGAAGAGGAGGACGGGGTATGATCGCGCGTCTCTTCCCTCCCCTCCTCGTCGGGCTTCTCGTGGTGGGGTGTGGCCCTCCGGAAGGGGCGACCGTGGCGACCTACCATGTCCTTCCCCGCGACTTCCGGGTCGTGATCCCGGCCGAGGGGGAACTCCAGGCGGTGCGGGCCACCCCGATCCAGGTCCCTCGCAACGTCCCCGGGATGCAGACGATCGCCTGGATCGCACCGGAGCATCGTTTTCTCCATGCAGGGGAGCTTGCCGTGCGGCTCGACGACCGACAGGTCAACCTCACGATCGAGGAAGCCGAGGGGGCGATCGCGGCGGTCGATCTCAAGATCGCCGCCCGCCGGGCCGAACTGGCCGGAGAAGAGATCGAACTCGACCAGAAGATCGAACGCCTCGAAAAGGAACGGGCTTTCGAGGAGACCTTTGCCACCCTCGACGAGACGATCTTCTCCCGTAACGAGATCATCGATGCAAAGATCAACCTCGAATTCCTCGAAACCCAGCTCGCGCATTACCGGCGGAAGAAGGCGCGGCTGCGCAAACGAGCCGCCGCGGAGATCGAACTCCTCGAACTCGAGCGCAAGACGCATGAACTCAAGCTCGCCCAGGCCCGCCAGCTCCTGCGACATCTCGAAATCCACGCTCCCCACGACGGGATCCTCCTCTATACGAAGACGTGGCGGGGGGAGAAACCGGCTGCGGGGATGAACGTCTGGCCCGGGGCGGAGATCGCCCGGATTCCCGATCTCTCCGAGATGGAGATGAAGGCATACGTCCTCGAGGCGAATGCCGGGGGGCTCTCTGTCGGCCTCGAGGCCGAGATCCTCCTCGAGGCCCGTCCCGATACGCCCTATCCTGCCACCGTGAGGCGGGTCGATACGATCGCCAAGCCGATCGAGGAGGGCTCCCCCGTGAAGTACTTCGAGGTGATCGTGGCCCCCCGGCAGACCGACCCGCGCTTCATGAAGCCGGGAGGGCGCGGACGTGCGACGATCTTCGTGGTCGCCCTCGAAGATCGCCTCGTCGTTCCGAACCAGGCGATCTTCACCGGCGCCGATGGGGGGGAGGTCGTCTTCGTCCGGAAATCGGCCTCCTTCGTCGAGCGTCCGGTCACGATCGGAGAACGGGGACTCACCCGGAGCGTGATCCGATCCGGCATCTCGGCGGGGGAGGAGATCGCGCTCACCGATCCGCGCGTTTCCGAAGGAGGAGCGGACCGATGACCCTTGCGATCAGCCTTCGCCAGGCGCTCCAGGCCCTCTCCCGCCACAAGCTGCGAACCTTTCTCACCCTCCTCGGAATGATCTTCGGCGTCGGTGCGGTGATCGCCATGCTCAGCGTCGGGGAGGGCGCGCAACGGGAGGCCCTGACACTCATCGACATGATGGGACGCCGGAACGTGATCGTCCGGGCGCGCCCCCAGCCCGAAGAGAAACTCCAGGAGGTGCGCAAGAGTTCTCTCGGGCTGAGCGAAAGCGACCTTTCGGCCGCCCTCGACACCCTCCCCTTCATCGAGGCCGCCGGGGTGCGCAAGAAGATCCGAACCTATGCCCTCTTCGGAGAGGGGGGACACAGCAGTGCCGCGGTTTACGGCGTCTCCCCGAGCCATGCCCCGATGCTGGGCCTCTCGGTCGGCCGGGGGCGTCTCCTCCACCCCCTCGACGACCGCTACGGACGCCAGGTCTGTGTCGTGGGAGAACGCGCGGCGCGTGAACTCTTCGGTCCCCTCGATCCGATCGGGCGCCCGATCAAGATCAACCACCTCTGGTTCGTCGTCGTGGGGGTCTATCGGTCACGCGGGGAGGAGGAGAAGAGCTTCGAGGGGGTGGCGATCGAAGGGGTCCAGCACCAGATCCATCTGCCGATCCGAACGGCGCTCTCCAGGTTCCGCTTCAAACCGATGGAGGAGGAGATCGACGAGATGCAGTTCCGGATCGCACCCGGAACCCCGGTCGCTGCGGCCGCGGCCACGATCGGACGCCTTCTCCGGACCCGGCACCGGGGCATCGACGACTTCGAACTGATCGTCCCGGAGGCGCTTCTGGCCCAGCACCGCCGCACCCAGCAGATCTTCAACATCGTGATGGGGTGTATCGCAGGGATCTCCCTTCTCGTCGGGGGGATCGGGATCATGAACATCATGCTCTCCAACGTTCTCGAACGGACCCGGGAGATCGGCATCCATCGAGCGGTGGGGGCCCGGCGCAAGGATATCCGCCGCCAGTTCATCATCGAGGCCTTTGCGGTCTCCGCGATCGGGGGGCTCCTGGGAATCGTGCTCGGCTTTGCGCTGGCCGTGGCCATCACCCTCTACGCCGGATGGCCGGTGGCCTGGTCCACGGAGGCGATCCTCCTGGCGGTGGGCGTCTGTGCCGGCGTGGGCCTCGTCTTCGGGATCTACCCCGCGGAGCAGGCCGCAAAACTCGATCCGATCGAGGCCCTGCGCCACGACTAGCCTCTCGTTGCGCCATTTCCGGAGAGATGCCACCCCGCGCTCTCCCCTTTTCCCTTCCTGGCACCATCCCCCCGGCAAAAGACGCCCGCGCGGTTGTTCCATGCCAGGGGGAAAGATGGTAAGGTGAGGAGATGCGGAAAGAGGAGCGAAGCGTCCCCGGCGGATCGGAGGGATGGCACGCGCCACCGAAAGAGAAAGGGGAGGAGCGTCCGATGGAATGGATCGGGAAACGCCTCGGCAATTATCGGATCGAAGCCCTGATCGGCACGGGAGGGCATGCCCGGGTCTTCCTCGCCCGCCATCTCCACCTCGACCGGTTGGCCGCGGTCAAGATCCTCGAGCCCCGTCCCACCTCCAGCCTCGATCTCCAGGAACGCTTCTTCCAGGAGGCACGCAGCGCAGACGCCCTCAAGCACCCACATATCGTCGAGATCTACGATTTCGGGAGGATCGGGGAATCGCTCTACCTCGTCATGGCGTACGGCAACGGTGGTTCCCTGCGTCGGGTCATCCGGGAAGAGAGCGAGGGCAAGGGCCCTCTCCTCTCCCTCTACACGAAGATTCGCCTCGTTTCGCAGGCGGCGGAGGCGCTCTTCGTGGCGCATCGGGCGGGGATGATCCACCGGGACATCAAGCCGGACAACATCCTCCTCTCGATCTCCGAGGAACCCCTGCCGGAGCATCGGCGGATAACGGCCAAGGTTACCGATTTCGGGCTCGTCCATCTCCAGGAGGGGGGGGTGGAGACCGCCGCCGGGATGATTCTGGGCACGCCCTACTACATGTCGCCGGAGCAGTGCCAGGGGGAGCCGCTCGATGCCCGAAGCGACATCTATGGTCTGGGGATGGTGCTCTACGAACTCACCACCGGCCGGTTTCCCTTCTCGTTCAACTCTCCGGCCGCCGTGATCGTCAAACACGTCGTGGAAGCGCCGCTGCCGCCAAGCACCTACCTCCCAGCGTTTCCCCGGCGGCTGGAGGAGATCGTCCTCCGGTGCCTGGCCAAGGATCCGGAGGCCCGCTTCCCCTCGGCGCAGATGCTCCACCTCGCGCTCGAAGCCTGCCTCGAGGAGATTCCAGAACCGCGGGACGTGGGGGCACTCGCTCCCCAGCGGATCGAGCCGGGGCAACCCATCGTGAGGGGGGCAGGAAACGATTCCTCACGTTCCTCCGACGGCTCCAGCGTGGAGGAACGCGGGGAGACGGAATGGATCGCCGGCACCCTGCCTGCCCCAGAGGATGCGATCGAGGCGAAAACCGAGGTGCTCTCCCCCGCCTACGGAGGGGAGGCGCTCGTCCAGACCGGCTCCCTCGCTTCCTCCACCCCTTCGGGGGGGGGAGGGATGGCGCAAGGCCCCACCGGCGCTTCGGATGAAGCGGAGGATCCCGGCGCAAAGACGCCCCGCATCTTCGAGGAAAATCCGTTCGGAGGGGACGATCGAAACAGGCGCGGAGATCTCCGGGAGGACGGATATGGCCCGATACCGATCGAGCCGGTGGGAGAAGCGAGCCTCCCCCGGCACGGTTTCCGGATCCCGTGGCTCTGGATCTTCGTGGGGGGAATCGTCCTCTTCTCGATCTCCTTCATCCGATTCTTCTACGGTTCCCCCGCCTCCCAGGGATCCCGCTCGCCAGAGCCCTTCCTCATCAAGACGTGGCAGGTCGAACCGCTCGAAATCAGGCCCGGTGAACCGGTGACCCTGCGATGGGAGGTGCTCGGCGCAACCCGAGTGCTCCTCTCCCCCTTCGGCATCGTGGCGCCTGCGGGGCTCAAGCGGCATTACCCCAAGGAGACGACCCTCTACGAGCTTACCGCGATTCGGGATTCCAAACGGCTCGTAGCGCGGCAGGAAGTGCGGGTGAAACGGGTGGTGCCAGAGAAGAGGAAGGACAGGTCTTCCGCCGCGAATTCCAGGCACCATGACGCCCGGTCCAAAGGTTCCCCCCCCCATCCCTTCCACGCCGAATCGGGGGGGGAACCCACGCAACGAGGCGCTCGGAAGGAAGCGCCCGCAACGAGCCTCTCGATGATCGAGGAGGCCGTATCGGCATTCAATCGCGGCGATCTCGACGCTTCGCGCCGGATCTTCGAGAAAGCCCACACACGTTTCCCCGATGATCCGACGCTCACGAACACCTATCTCGACACGCTCTCCGAGATGATCCACTTCTACGAACGAACGGGGGAACACCGCAAAGCCGAGATGTTGAAGGAACGCCGCGAGAAACTTCTCGCGGCCGTACCCCTCTCTGCACCGGTCGTGATCACCTCCACCCCCCCCGGCGCCCGGATCCTGGTCGGAGGAGGGGAGACCGGTGAAACGACGCCAGCCCGCCTGCGGATCCCGCTTGGCCGCCTCGTTGCCATCGAGGTCGTGAAGGAGGGATATTTACCCGTCACGCAATACCTCAGGCTCGATGCGGGGGAGACGCCCGAACCCCTCCAATTCGAACTCGTTCCCCGGGGAGAAGAATAGGACAGATCGGCTCCTCGCCCGATCACCCTGCGGATTCGATCCCTTGGCATCGGAACGAAGGAATGATAAAATAGGAAAAATAATGATGGATCATCCGGCTTCGGAGGTTCCGGAGCCAGGGATGATGAAATGCCGATGGATCATCATTGTTCATCCTTCTGAGATGGGAACACGACCGTCGGAAGACCGGATCCACAGAGGAACCGGAATGTCGATCCGATGGGAAGATCTTGTCAGCCTCGGGGGATCCTCCTCCCCGGGAAGCGTCGAGGAGAACGGAGACAATGATGCGTATGCGATGCCGATTGTTCCTGTGTGTCTTGTTTGGGCTTGTAACACCTGTCTGGGCCGGCGGGAGCGGAGAGGAGGCCTTCGACGTCTCGGAGTGCGTCCTCTACTTCTACGGCGATTCGAACGACGTGGAGGCCGCAATGTATCCCGACCGCAACGCCCGCCTCTTCGTGACGATGTTCCCCGCCCTCTATGGAACGGACCGGGAGGGGGCCCACTTCGAGTTGCGGGGGCACTTTCCCCTGACCCGCTACTTCGTCTGGACGAACTACAAGAACGGAGGGGGGGCGCTCATCGATCTGCTCCCCGACAACGTCATCGTGCCGACGGAGGGGGTCAACCCCACGATGAAGGGGGGTGGGGGCTTCGCCGCGATGCTCGATTCTCCCCGCAACACCTACACGATTACGATCCAGGATGTCCCCCCGCAGGAGCGGACGACCCCGAAGCCGGAGAACACGATCTGGGGGGGCTTCGACGACGATGGGGTACCCGTGGGGGTGAACATGCTCACGATGCGCTACTACGGCCTCCACCCCCTGCGGGAGGATGCCGAGATTCCCGATCAGATGACGCCGGAGGCGTGGCAGAACCAGGGGCAGGTGCCGCTGCCGCGGGTCTACTACGTCATCGACGACGAGGCGCGCGCCCCCTACCACACCCAGGAAGAGGTCTGCCGAGCGGTGCAGAACAACGGCGTCTATATCGACGCCTTCGAGCAGTTCATCTTCCGCCTCGACGCCTTCCACGATACGATCGCCCCCATCCTCGAGAAGACGAAGCGGGGCGCGCACAAAGCCGGTTTCGACCCGGCGCAGTGGTTCATCGCCGCCGCGCCGAACATGCGCAAGGCGCTCCTCTACCCCTTCCCCCACAGCGTCTTCGCCTCGCTCCTCTTTCGCCTCTCCCCGATGTTCTCGAAGGGGTACCTCGAGTCGAACTACTTCCCGAACTGGAACTCCGGTTACCTCGGCACGATCCTCAATCCGAACTATGGGGAGATCTTCGTCTTCCGGATCAAGAACCGCCGCTTTCCGCGGACGGAGTCGGGGGAGGAGATCGAGTATGGTTCCTGGACGCCGGTGGCGGACGACTACACCGCCGATCCCCGATACGCGGTGGAGAACGATTTCCATCAGGTGCGCTACTGGTCGCTCTGCATCTACCAGTACTACCAGTTCGCGGTCTCCAACTGTCTGCAGGACCGTCAGGTGAAGCTCGACCCCGACGGTTATGCCACGGTGGTCGTCTCCGCGCGGGAGGACAGACCGCAGAAGGATCCGGTCCTGGGCGCGGAGTACAACTGGCTCGAATGGGACTCCCCGGTGCCCAACCTCATCCTTCGTGAGATCTACGTGCATCCCGGCTATGTCGATTCCTCCTACTGGTACAAGACCGCCTGCGAGGCGGATCCCTCCTACCGCAACCGCAACTGCCACTACGACAACGACGCGATCGCCCGCCATATGAAGGCCTACTTCCCCGTCTCGACGTACTGCACGAAGGAGGCCTTCGAACGCAACCGGTGTGGCATCATGCGTGATTCGCTCCCCTGAGCGGAATTCTGTAAGACCGATCTCTCCGCCCCTCTCCCCCGATTTCGGAAGCCATTTTCCGGTCGCTTTTCCCTTTGCCTTTTCCCGTCATCGATGCTACGATGAAGAAGCGTAGTTTCTCTTCGAGTCGGCGGCTCGAGATCGTGACGGGGAGCTTCGTGAGGACGGAGTGTGGATCGCAACCCCGACGCACGGACGCTGCCGTTTGGGAGGTGCTGGATGAAGGCGCCCGTTGAAGTGTTCGATCGGGATCTCCATTTTGGACCGGTCCAGTCCTTCAAGAATATCGCTCTCTTGCCGATTTTGGGGGGGAAGGAGCCCCCCTTCGGTTTCCTCACCCTCTCCCAAGGGTTGACCGAAGGTCTCGTGGAGATCACCGAGTCACCCGCCGGACCCTCCGTTCCCGAACTCTCCCTCTCCAATCGCTCCGACCGGAAGCTCTTCATCCTCGATGGGGAGGAACTCGTGGGGGGGAAACAGAACCGGGTCGTGAACGCCAGCTTCGTCATCCCGGAGAGATCCCAGGTGATCTTGCCGGTCAGTTGCGTGGAACAGCGGCGATGGCAGTACAACGACGAGGTCTTCCGTATCTCCGATACGCTCCTCTCGATCAAGGGACGGAGCCGAAAGACCCGCGACGTCACGAAGAACCTCTTCAACTACCAGTCCTACCATGCGAACCAGAGCCACATCTGGAACACGGTCACGGAACACACCCTCAGCATGGAGATCCACTCCCTGACCGATGCGATGAACGACATCTTCCGGATTCGTGAAGAGGACATCGGAACCTACTTGCGTCATTTCCGTCCCATCGATGGACAGATCGGCTGGAGCGTCTTCGTCAATGGCCTCCTCTTTGGCATCGAAGTCTTCGGGACCCAGGAACTCTTCTGCAAGTTCTGGCGGAAACTGCTCAAGTCCTATGCCCTCGACGCCCTGAGCGACTATGGGGGATCCGACTTCCCCCAGATCGATCATGAAGGGGTGACGCGGGAGAAACTCGAAGCGATCCCTCACCTTCCGATGCGGGGATTCGCCACGATCGGAGAGGGGGAGGATCTTCGTTTCGAACAGGACGATCTCAGTGGCTTCCTCCTCCGCCACGAGGGGCGCCCCGTCCATCTCTCGATCTTCCTCGAAGTCCCCCCTGCCGATGGGGAACGGGGTTACCGCCTCTGGAAACGGGATCGCCACCTCATCGAGCCCGAACGGCTCGATCCCTTCTCCTCGGAGTACCGCGCCCTCTTCGAGGTCGTCATCGGGGAGAACCAGGGCCGCTATTACGGCCTCGCCGACCGTGTCTTGATCGGACGGAGCCTGGAGGCCGATCTCCTTCTCCTCGACAGCCACGTATCGCGGAAGCACGCGATTCTCACCTACTCCCCCCTCGAGGGCTATACGATCCGGGATCTGAAGAGTTCCAACGGCACCCGCGTGAACAACGTCCGGATCGAGGCGTGCCGTCTTGCGCCGGGCGACCTCGTGGGCTTCGGCAAGAAAACCCTCTTCCGCTTCAACCTCCTGGCCTCTGCTGCCCAGACGGCGGAGTGTCCCCTCGAAACCCGGCCGGCGGCGTACGATCGGATCAACTGATTCCCACAGGGCAAGCGACCGCCCGTTCTTCCTCTCTCACCCCCACGCCATGGCCGCAAGCGGGGGATCGGTGAAACGCTTCCCATGGACGCAGGAGAAAAGAACACCGGACGCCTCACGCCGAAGCAACCCTGGGCGTGGGTGGCGAATTCACGATCGTGCGCGGTAAAGGGGAGGAGGAGATCTGGTTGGGCCACAGGGTGCACCTCCTTGCAACGCTCGGAGATGCAGATGAAGGCAGAGAGATGGGAAAGGGCCTCACCTCCGTCCCAGAGAGAGGCCCCAGGGTGTGAAACGCCGCCGATCAGTAGTCGTAGTCGGCCGGAGGCGCGGGGGTCGATTTCTTCTCTTCCGGCTTCTCGGTCACGGCCGCTTCCGTCGTGATGAGGAGCGAAGCGATCGAAGCTGCGTTCTGGATCGCGGAACGCACGACCTTCGTCGGGTCGATGATGCCGGAGTTCACGAGATCGGTGTACTCTCCGCGCTGAGCGTCGAAGCCGTAGGCGCCATCCTGCCCCATGACGTGTTCGAGGACGACGGATCCGTCATGGCCGGCGTTGTTGGCGATCTGCTTGAGGGGTTCGGTGATCGCCTTGCGTACGATCTCCACGCCGTAGTGTTCATCGCCGTCGAGGTTGAGGGAATCGAGCGCCTTCAAGCAGCGCACGAGGGCGATGCCACCGCCGGGGACGATCCCCTCTTCGACGGCGGCGCGGGTGGCATGCAGTGCGTCCTCGACGCGGGCCTTCTTCTCCTTCATCTCGACCTCGGTGGCGGCCCCGACATGGATCACCGCGACGCCGCCGACGAGCTTGGCGAGGCGCTCCTGGAGCTTCTCGCGGTCGTAGTCGGAAGTCGTCTCCTCGATCTGGTGCCGGATCTGCTTGACCCGGTCGGCGATATCCTTCTGGGAACCGGCGCCATCGATGATCGTGGTGTCGTCCTTCGTGATCTTGACCCGTTTGGCGCGTCCCAGATCGTTGAGATCGACACTTTCGAGTTTGAGGCCGAGATCTTCGGTGACCGCTTTTCCGCCGGTCAGGATTGCGATATCCTGGAGCATCGCTTTGCGCCGGTCGCCGAAGCCGGGGGCCTTGACGGCGCAGCAGGTGAAGGTTCCGCGCAATTTGTTCACGACGAGGGTGGCCAGGGCTTCTCCTTCCACATCCTCGGCGATGATGAGGAGGGGTTTGCCGGAGCGGGCGACCTTCTCGAGGATCGGGAGGAGATCCTTCATGTTGCTGAGCTTCTTCTCATGGATCAGGATGTAGGGATCCTCGAGTTCGCAGGTCATCGCTTCCTGGTCGGTGACGAAGTAGGGGGAGAGATAGCCCCGGTCGAACTGCATCCCCTCGACCGTTTCGAGCGTCGTTTCGATCCCCTGGGCCTCATCGACGGTGATGACGCCCTCTTTTCCGACCTTGTCCATCGCCTCGGCGATGATCTTGCCGATCATCGCGTCGTTGTTCGCCGAGATCGTGCCGACCTGGACGATCTCCTTGCTCTCCCGGACATCCTTGGAGAGTTTCTTGAGTTCATCGACGATCGCTTCGACGGCCCGGTCGATGCCGCGCTTCAAGCTCATCGGGTTGCTGCCGGCGGCCACGAGTTTCGCGCCTTCCCGGTAGATCGCCTGGGCGAGGACGGTCGCGGTCGTGGTGCCGTCACCGGCCACGTCGCTCGTCTTGCTGGCGACGTCCTTGACCATCTGGGCGCCCATGTTCTGGAATTTGTCCTTGAGTTCGATCTCCTTGGCGACCGTAACACCGTCCTTCGTGACGACGGGAGAGCCGAACGACTTATCGATGACGACGTTACGGCCCCGCGGTCCGAGCGTGACCTTCACCGCGTTGGCCAGGATGTTGACGCCCTCGAGGATTTCCTTGCGGGCCTCTTCACCGAATCGAATCATCTTTGCAGCCATGGATGACCTCCATCACGCATCTTGCGAAGGAAGGGCGTGGCAAGATGCGGGTATTGCGATCGAAGTGGGATCACCGGTCTACGATGCCGAGGATGTCGTCGTCGCGCAGGATCACATGTTCCACGCCATCGATCTTGATCTCGGTGCCGGCGTACTTCTCGAAGAGGACGATGTCTCCCTCCTTCACACCGACGGGACGAAGGGTACCATCTTCGAGCCGCTTGCCCGGTCCCACCGCTACGACGAGTCCTTCGTTCTCCTTCTCCTTGGCCGTATCGGGAATGTAGATCCCCGACTTGGTCCGTTCTTCCTTGACACGGCGTTTGACGAGCACACGATTCTGCAACGGTCGAACTTTCATCGTATGACCTCCACTCGTGCCACCGGGGCACCATCTTCGCGGTCCCCTGGTGCATCGTTCATCGAACCGGAGAGAAATATAAGCATCGTTTCGGGGTTGTCAAGCGGGGGGAGATCGAAATTCCTTGGGGGGCGAAGATGTTGCAGGGATGTGGTATCCTTCGGCGTGGTGAAGGGAGCTTCCGAACCGAAATTCCAGAAGATTCAGAGGGAGAAATGAAGATTCCTCGGGTTTTGATCGTTGCGGGTTCCGATTCCGGAGGGGGCGCCGGGATCCAGGCCGACCTCAAAGCGGTCTCCGTGCATGGCGCCTTCGGAATGACTGCAATTACAGCGCTCACCGCCCAGAACACGATGGGGGTGCGCGGCGTCTTCCCCGTGACGCCGGCATTCGTGGCGTTACAGATCGACACCTGCCTCGAGGATATCGGGGCCGATGCGGTGAAGACCGGTATGCTCGCCACGGCTCCGATCGTCGAGCAGGTGGCGGAGCGGATCGCCTTCCATCGTCCGCCCTGGGTCGTCGTCGATCCCGTGATGCTCGCAAAGAGCGGAGCCGAACTCCTCGACACCGATGCCGTGGAGGCGTTGCGGGAAAGACTGCTCCCGAACGCCACGGTCGTAACCCCCAACCTTCCCGAGGCCGAGGCGCTCACTGGCATCGAGATCACCGATCCGGAAGGGATGAAGGAAGCCGCCCGGCGGCTCCACGCCTGCGGTTGCCCCTACGTCGTGGTCAAGGGGGGACATCTTGCCGGAGAGCCGGTCGATATCCTCTACGACGGCAAGGGGTTCACTCGTTTCGAGGGGGAACGGATCCCCACGCGGAACACCCACGGCACCGGTTGCAACTTCGCCTCCGCGATCGCCGCGAACCTGGCGTGGGGCAAGGGGGTGGAGGAGAGCGTCCGGATCGCGAAGCGCTACATCGCTCGAGCGATCCGTGGCGCGCTTCCCCTCGGCCGCGGTCATGGCCCCGCGGACCCGATGGCCTGGCTCACCCCCCCCCGCGCTTGACGACCCGCCAGATCGAGTCGGTGAAATACCGCCGGCGATCGAAGAGGTGCGTCTCCACGACAAAACCGGTCTCGGCCGCCAGCGCCTCGATCTCCGAGAGGAGGTACTTCTGGGAACTCTCCGTGTGGATCGCCTCCCAGGGGGCAAAGTCGAAAGAGGCAGAGAGGGACTCGATGAAGACGGACTGCGCCTTCTCGCTGATCAGGTAACTCTCCATCGCCCCGGAGACGAAGTTGTAGGTTCCTCGGTGGCGGAAAGTTGCCAGATCGAAGGTACCCCCCAGTTCCCGGTTGATCCGTGCCAGGAGATTGAGGTTGAAGGCCGCCGTCACCCCCGCCGAATCGTTGTATGCCCGCATCAACAGATCGATGTCCTTGCGCAGATCGAAGCCGATCAGGACGAGATCCCCGTCGTTGAGCGCGTACCAGAGATTCCGAAGGAAGACCCGCACACCGGCGGGGGTGAAGTTACCGATCGTGGAGCCGAGGAAGAGCACGAAGTTTCGCAGGCTCTCGTCGCGGTCGTTGAGCCAATGGAGGGCGAGGAAGAAGTCGGAGACGAGGCCTTCCACGGGGAGTTCCGGGAAACGGGCTTCGAGCATCCTGCACTGGATCTCCATCGCCCGCTGCGAGATGTCGATCGGAACGTAGCGGAAATCGACGTTCCGTTCGAGGAGATGAGCCAGGAGGAGATTCGTCTTGCTCCCATCCCCCGCGCCCAACTCCACGAGGCGGAAAGGTTCTCCCCCCACGAAACGGACGATCTGCTCCTTGTGCTCCCGGAAGATCTCCGCTTCGCACGCCGTGGGGTAATACTCGGGCAGCGTCGTGATCCGCTGGAAGAGTTCGAAGCCGCGTGCATCGTAGAAATACTTGCTCGGCAGCCGTTTCGGGGCCTGGGAGAGGCCAAGGAGCACGTCGTGCGCGAAATGTTGCTCTGCTCCGAGCGCCGTGCCGAGCGACCTGGGGGTCAGGATCTGGAAGTTCGCCATGTTCTTGCTCTTCTCAGGAGATCGCAGGGGAAAGGGGAGACGATCGAACCAGGGGGAAGGGGGGATCAGGAAGCGGGTTTGAGATCGATCGGCCTGACCAGCTTCCCATCGGGGCCGATCACCGGCGGATGATTGGGGGAGAGGAGGCGGTCGAAATGCTTCTCGATGAACCTCGCCAGTGCGTCGAGGGAATCGGGGATCGATTTCTTGGCCAGGGAGTCGGCCACGAACTTGGGGATGTTCCCGCCGGGATCGTTGTTCGAGTACCCCTCCACGAGGGTACGGCCGTCGGGAAGGGCGATCATATAGAAAGATCCATCGTTCTTTTCGAGGATCACCGCCTTGTCGATCTTCTTCTTCGAGATCTCCTTGTTGATCTTCCCCGCTTCGAATCCCGCGTAGATGACCTCCTTGCTCTTGGGGTTCACCGACCAGTAGTATTCCCAGATTTTTCCGCCGGAAGCCTTGTAGATCTCGGCGTTCGCATGGGTGTCGAGCACCCACTGCCGGTCGGAGAGGAAGCGGGTGGGCGGTTTCGCGAAGTGGTAGACCGTGACGAGGCCATCCCCTTCGTAGAGGATGTCGCTGGCCTTGAGCTGTTCGTTGAGATCGACATAATCTCGGCGGTTGGTGGCCGCGGCCCAAACCTTCCAGATCGGGGCGTCGAAGACCTTGATCGCCATACCGATCTTTCCTCCCCCCTCGGCGTCGATCAACCTGGCGAAGACCTCGCCCCGCAGTGCGCGGCGGTACTCCTCGTCGGTGAAGGGACGGGCGTCCTTGTGATGGCGGAGGGAACGGAAGGAATCGAGGGAATGGATGTAGCGGATCAGTTCATCCTCGCTCATCCGTTCCGCCCGGCCGGTCATGGGAAGACTCGTGATGCCAAGGAGGATCAAGGTGAGGGAAATGGCTGTACGTTTCATGCGACTCCCTGTCTTTCGTTCCTGATTCGGTTTGCGGGTTTTTCCTTCCCTCGGAGGTCTTGCCGGGGATGGAGGACTCACTCCCGCTCCTCTTGCTGCAAGCGCGCCAGGATCCGTTCGTAACGCTTTCGCTCCTTTCCGGGTGGGGTGATCGTAAGCTGACGTTCGATCTCCCGGACCGCGGCGGAGTAATCCTTCATGCGCACGTAGACCTTGCTGAGCGAGAGATGGACTTTCGGATGATCGGGATCGAGCGCCTCGACCCGCTGGAAGAATGCGAGCGCGTCGGTATAGCGCCGCTGTTTGTAGTAGAGGGCGCCGAGATTGTAGAGGGCGGGGACGAGTTCGGGATCGAGTTCGATCGCCCGAAGGTAGGCTGCGGTGGCATCCTGCATCTTTCCCTGCTGGGCCAGGAGGTAGCCGAGGTTGTAGTGGGCCTCGGCGAGAGTGGGGTCTGCGGCGATCGCCGCTTCGAGGAAGCGGATCCGTTCCAGGTCGTTTTCGGCCTTCAGCGCGCTGGCCAGGAGGTCACGCGGGTCGGGGATGGGTTGCCCTTCCGGCGGCGTCGGAATCGGCGGCAAGGCAGAGGGGGATTCGACGACCTCGGGAGAAACCGACTTCCCTCTCTCCGCTGCGGTCGTATCGGGTTTGAGCGGAAGGGGCGTATCGAGGCTGGCGACCTCCACGCTCCCCTCCGGCATCGGAGGGGAGACCTCCTCCACCGGAGCGACCGGGAGGGACGCCACAGGCGGGCTGACGGTCGAATCCGTCTTCCCTTCCCCGAGCGCCTGGGCATAACGTTGGCGGAATCCCCGATAGCGAACCTCCTGGGATGGGGTCAGGTTCGGGAGCGCCAGGAGATCGTCGAGATCGTGGATCGCGGTCTCGTAATCACGGCGTCGGGCATAGAGGAGCGCTCGCTCGAAACGGGCCTCCGTCAGGCCGGGGTCGAGTTGCAACCCCTGGGTGTAGCGTTCGATCGCCCCCTTCTCGTCTCCACGGTCACGCAGGAGATTGCCGAGCTGGAGGTAGACTGCGGCCTTCTCCTTGGCGGGAAGGGAGGCTTCGCTCAGGCGCTCCAACACCTCGATCGCTTCATCGGTGGCGTTGAGTTCGAGGAGGGTCTGTGCCAGTGCCTTTCGTACGGCGAGATCATCCGGTCGTTGCGCAAGGATCTTCCGGTAGAGAGCGGCCTTCTCGGGAGAGGCGGGAAGACGCGCTGCCGCCTGCCGCCATTTCTCGACATCCTCGCTGCCGCTTCGAGGGAGGGAAGGATTCCGTGTCTTTTCGGAGCCAGACGACATCCCCTTGGTGGTGGGGGGAGGTGAAGGTCGTCCTTCCGGCGGTGCGGGCGTCCTGTGCCTCTCCGCGAGCCGTTTCATCCGTTCCCGCTCGGCCTCGACCGTTTCGAGGGCTTCCCGGCTCTTCTCGTGATCGGGCTGAATCCGGAGGGCCTCCCGCAGATAGGTTTCCGCTTTGTCGAGCGCTTCGGGGGTTCCCTCTGCCATCTTGACCTGGGCGCTCTGGTAGAGGTTCTCGACCCGGGCGATGAAGACTTCGGCCTCTTGCCCATGGTCGAGTCGTTGTGCCTCCTGGGTGGTCCATTCGGCGTCCGGGCTCTGGGAGCGTTGCGCCGGTTTCGAGCCGATCCGCAGTGCGACGGTCCCGCTGCCGATCACGACCAGCACGAGGAGGGCGACGGCGAGTTCCTTGAGCATCTTGTGCCGGGCCGTGGTTCGCTTGATCTCCTCCTCGTCGAGATCGTACTCCCCGGTCCCGATGACGCGATCGCCCGAGGGGTCGTAGCGCCCCGTCTGGATCGTGCCGCTCTCCCGGTCCGGGGACCAGACTTCGAGACGAAAGGTATGATAGATCTCCTCCTCACTGCCGGTCTTCTCCATCCGGTTTTCCCGCTCCCGCTGCAAGGCGAGCATCTGATCATAGTCGGTACGCGACTCGGGACGGCTCAGAACCTTGTATGCATCGGAGATCCGGTTCCAGAGGGTGGAGATCTTGGGCAGGAGATCGAGAAACGCCTCGTCGGTGTACTCGCTTGGATGGTAGAGCGTCGTCAGATGTTTGAAGGCTTCCTGAATGACGAGATTGGAGGCGTTTTCGGGAATCCCGAGGATCTGATAGGCGTTCTTTCCGCTCGTGCGTTCGTATTCCTTGAGGATCCGCAGCCGCTTCATCTCCATTTCTGCGGTTTTCGGCCGGCGGCGGATCCTCGTCGCGGCTTCGGAGAGGAGGGGGGCTTCGATCACGGGCGTGCCCGCTCTTCGCCGCTCCTCCACGCCCTCCTCGGAAGCGCCATGGACCTCGCCACTCGAACGGACTGCGGTGCTCCGGGGTTTTCGCAGGCGTACCACCCGGGTCACGAGGAGCCCGTAGAGGAAACGGCACGCTTCGAGATGCGTCATGATTCCGGCCTGGATCAGTTCCTCGATCCGTTTCGTCCCGTCGATCTGGGCGATCAGTTCATGCTCCCGACCGGTGAAGGAGATCTCCGAGGGGGTATAGAGGGGGTGGGGATTCATCACCAGGATGCGGTCCGTATCCCGGATCTCGTTGAGGAGGCGGTGGTAATCGTAGTGCCGCTTGATCCCCTCCAGGATCAGATTCGCCGGATGCGTGTTGAGTTCCGGCAGGGGAGGGAGGGGGGAGCGGCCGTAGTGGATCATGAATCTCCCCTGTTGCAGCCGGAAGAGGGAGTAGAGGATCTCCTCCTGCTGGATCCGCCAGATCGACTCGGCATCCTCCCGTTTGACCAGCCCTTCCCGCACGAGCCGTTCCACGAGTCGCTCGTCCCCCCGTTCGGAGGAGAGAAAGGCCCAGTTGATCTTCCCCTGCGGCACGAAACCGAGCCGTACGAAGAAATGCCCGAGCCGGTCCGAAGGGTGCGTCGAAGTCGCGGCGATCGGAGTACCGTTCTGGAGGTGGATCGTCTTCGTGTGCTCCTCGTACTCCACGACGAGCCGACCCGTGTGCTGGAAGATGTAGAATGCGTTGATCAGCTTCGGCAGGGGCGTCGAAGCCAGCTCCCCGGAACAGGAGAGGAGATTGGCCGGCCGGTGTGGCGAACGAGGAACGAGTCTGCGGATCTCCTTGAGCAGCTCCCGCATCGGGACCTGGACCTCGAAGTAGGCGTCCGCCCCATACTCCTGCGCGACCTGCGCCGGATTCCGGCGGTGCTTCGAGAGGGTATTGAGGAGCACGACGGGCAGGTCGGCCCGGGCTTTGATCTCCCGGCAGAGCGTGGCCCCTCCGAGCCGCGGGAGGAGGATCTCGATCAGGCAGAGATCGGGTCGCTTCTCCTCGATCGCTTTCAAGACGCTGCGTCCATCCTTGACGACGGTCGTCTGGAAACCGATGTTCTCGATGGCGCCCCGAAGGAGGGCGATCACCTCATTCTGATACTCCCCGATCAGAATATGCCCAGACATCCTCTTCTCCTCGTTCTCTCTGTATGCCCTTTCCCTGCGATATGGCACAAGCAGGAGAGAGAACCTTTGAGCGTATTATAGGAGAAAAAAGATCCCAGATCAAGGAACTTCCTCCGCTTGACCCACGATCGATCCATGAAGACCCCTCGATCGGCTGCAAGGCTCCCTCCTCCCACTCCCTCCCTCCCTCCTCTGGTTCCTGCCGGTTTCCATGGATCGATCCTGCTGCTTGACAGGCTGGGGTGGAGCGTCGTACCCTGATCGAGGAGGACGAATGAGGTTCGACCGGATGAACCGTCCGGTCGGCCGTAGGATGGGAATCGATCATGATCGTTGCAAAGGCTCCGGCCAAACTGATCCTCACGGGTGAGCATGCCGTCGTTCACGGTCGATCGGCGATCGTGACCGCCATCGATCGGTTCGCCACCACGACGCTCACGCCCACGCAAGGGGACACGATCCGCATCGAGCTACCTGGCCTCGGGGAGGCGGACGATTTCGGACGGGAGCGCCTGGCGAGGCTTCGCCGGACGCTGGGGGAGCGCTACCGAGCCTTTCGCGAAGGGAGGATCGCCGTAGAAGAGATCCTCGAGCGCGCCATCGATCGCTTCGCCTATGGCGTGGCCCTCTTCCTCGAAGGATATGCCCCCGACACCGATCGAGGATTCCTGTTGCGCATCGACACCGACTTTCCAGGGGGCAGCGGCCTTGGTTCCTCCGCGGCCACCGTGGCGAGCATGATCGTGGCACTCGCCCATGCGTTTGGCCGTCCCCTTCCGATCGAGGCACGCGACCGTCTCGTCTTCGATACGGAAAAACTCTGCCACGGCACGCCGAGCGGGGTCGATCCCTACATCGTGGTCCATGGCGGGTGTGTCGTCTATCACCGTGGCGGATGTAAGGCTCTTCCCCCCCCTACGATCCCCTTCCGGTTGATCCATACGGGGCGCCCCGCCGTCACCACCGGTGTGACCGTGGCCCGCGTCACCGAGGCCTTCCCTCCGGCCGATCCGATCTGGAACGAATTCGAATCGATCGCCGTGGCCATGGAACGGCTCTTCCTCTCCGAGCGCCCCCAGCAGGCAGAGATGATCGAACTCGTGCGGCGCAATCACCGGCTCCTCGTCCAGATCGGCGTGGTTCCCCAACGGGTCTGCGCCCTGATCGAGGCGATCGAGGCAGAGGGAGGGGCAGCCAAGATCTGCGGCGCCGGAGCGGTCGAAGGGGAAGAGGCCGGAATCGTGCTTACGATCACGGATCATCCACTCGAGGCCTATTGCGAGGGGACCCCCTTTTCCCCCTTCGTCGTGCATGGGGAGCCGGAAGGCGCCCGGCTCGCCGAATCGAATGGCTCCCCAAGAACCTCGTAGTCACGATCGGGTCTCCAGGAGAAGTGGTACTCGGGACCGAAAGGGGTGAAGGGATGCAACGACCAGAAAGCGCGTTCCGGGTCTCCGCGCCCGGCTCCCTCATGCTCCTCGGTGAGCATGCGGTGCTCCATGGGCGGCGGGCCCTCGTCTGCGCGGTGGAACAACGGCTCACCCTCACCCTCGCCCCGCGCACCGATCGAAACTTCACGGTTCGCAGCGCCCTCGGCGCGCTCGAGGGAACCCTCGATGCCCCGCCTCCCGAACGACGAAGCCTCCGCTTCGTGCAGCGGTCGCTTGCCCCCTATCTTCCAAGCCTGGCCACCGGCTTCGACATACGGATCGATGCCGACTTCTCCGACCGGCTCGGCTTTGGTTCCTCCGCAGCGGTGACGCTGTGCGTCCATGCGGCGATGCACCGGATCCTTGGCCGACAGATCGACCGGGAAGGGCTCTTCGAGGTCGCCTACGAGACCGTACTCGCCCTCCAGGGGATCGCCTCCGGGGCCGATCTGGCCGCCTCCCTCTGGGGGGGCGTGGGGATCTACCGCGTCGGAAGGGGGTTCGAACCCCTCTGGAGCGATTTTCCTCTCTGCGCCGTCTACTCCGGTGTCAAGTCCTCCACTCCCGAGGTCGTGGGAATCGTCGAGACCCGGCGAGGACGACTCCCGAGCCTCTTCGAGCGCATCTTCGACGTGATGGACGAAAGTGTCGGCATCGCGGCCCGGGCGCTCTCCCACCATGCCCTTGCCGAGGTGGGTGCAATCCTCGACGTCAATCACGGCCTCCTCTCGGCCCTCGGGGTGAGCACCGAGAGGCTCGATACGATCGTCCACACGCTCCGTCGGGATCCCGGGATCTTCGGAGCGAAGATCTCCGGTGCCGGGTTGGGGGATTGCGTCGTGGGACTCGGCCGGCTCGAAAACGGATCCCCTTTCCCCACGATGCCGATGAGACCGGCACAGGAAGGATTACGCCTTGACGAAACAGGAACTCGTTGACCGCATCCTTGCCGGAAGATCCCGAAGCCCCGCGGGCGTGGGGGAGGCCTTCGCCCCGGCGAACGTCGCGCTCTGCAAGTACTGGGGGAAACGGGACGAGACACTCCATCTTCCCGAGACTTCGAGCCTCTCGGTCTCGCTCGGCACCCTTGGCGCCCGGACCCGGATCTCTCCTGCCCGTCGTGACGGGGTCGTCGTCAATGGGACGTCTCTCCCCGTCGCCCACCCCTTTGCCGAGCGCCTCTTGCGGTATCTCGACCTCTTCCGGAAGGGGAACCCGCTTCACTTCCACGTGACGACCTGGACGAACCTCCCGATCGGCGCCGGTGTTGCTTCCTCGGCCGCAGGCTTCGCCGCCCTCGTCCTTGCGCTCGACCGTCTCTTCGGATGGGGTCTCTCCGGGCGAGAGCTTTCGATTCTGGCCCGTCTCGGGTCGGGGAGCGCGTGCCGTTCGATCCATCGGGGCTTCGTGCGGTGGGACCGGGGGAACGCCGTGGATGGGAGCGATTCCTTCGCGCGTCCCCTCCCCTTCCTCTGGCCGGCGCTGCGGGTGGGACTCTGCATCGTGTCGGCGCAAGAGAAACGGATCGGATCGAGCGCGGCGATGCGGCACAGCGCCGCCACCTCCCCTCGCTACGCGGGGTGGCTGCGCCGGGTTCCCCGTGATCTCTCCCGGATCGAGGCGGCGATTGCCGAGGGCGACTTCGAGCGTCTCGGCCGGACCGCGGAAGCGAATGCGCTTGCGATGCATGCCGTACTCCACGCCGCCCGCCCTCCGATCCGCTACTGGACCGAACAGAGCGTAGCGCTCCTCGAGCGGGTGAGAACCTTGCGCCGGGAAGGGCTTCCCCTCTACGCCACGATCGATGCGGGGCCGAATGTCAAGCTCCTCTTTCAGGCGGAAGATACGGAGCGGATCCGCCAGGCCTTCCCAGGGGTGAAGATCGTATGTCCCTTTGCCCAGGACGCCTCATGCGGTTCTCTCCTCCAGGAGGCGCGGGAGGATTCCGGGATCCGATCGACGCAGCCCTCCTCCGTGGCAGGGGAACGATGTGTACGCTGATCGTCGCTTTTCACCTCGATCCAGATCTACCCCTCGTGGTTGGCGCCAACCGGGACGAGAGATGGACCCGTCCCGCGGCTCCCCCTTCCTGTTTCGAACGGGAGGGGATCCGGATCGTCGCCCCCCGCGATCTCCAGGCAGGGGGGACGTGGCTGGGGTTGAGTGAGATGGGGATCTTTGCGGCCTTGACGAACCGCTTCGGCTTCTCCCCCCGTCCAGGGCAACGTTCCCGCGGAAAGATCGTCCTCGACGCCTTGTCCGCGGGCAATCTCGATCGTGCCAGGGAGCGGGTGGCAGGGCTCGATCCTTCCACCTATCCCCCCTTTCATCTCCTCCTTGCCACCCGAAAGGAAGCCTTCCTCTTCTGGAACGACGGCAAGAGGATTGCAAGACGGCGGCTTCCCCCCGGGATCGCCCTCGTGACGGAACGGAGTTTCGGTGCGGCCCCGACGCGCCGGGAGGAGATGCTACGCCGTGCGCTCGCTCCCCTGAAACGTCCTCCCACCATCGAGGAACTCGGGCGGTTGCTTCGCCGGCATGCGGCCGAGTCTTTCGATGGGGTCTGCGTCCATCTTCCCGATCTCGACTATGGTACCCGCTCTTCGACGATCCTGCGTTTCGGGCCGGGGGAGGCCACCTTCCTCTTTGCCGATGGCCCCCCCTGCCGCACGCCGTACGGGGAGATCCCCCTCCCGATCGATGATCCGGCCCGGAGTCACTCGTAAGGGGAGGGGCGGGGAATCCCGATGACGAATCATGTCCCCCGACGCCTTCGGATCGGCTATCTCGGGATACCGGATCGTCCCGGGACGGGCGCCTTCGTGTACGCGCAGGCACTTCTGGCCACGATGCGGAAACGCCACGACGTGATCCCGATGCGGCAGGGGACGGAGGCGACCTGTGACCTCCTCCATCTTCTCGAACCGAAATTCCTTCCCCGTGCCTTCCGGCTCGACCGGATCCGTGCGCCCCTGATTCTCGATCTTCACGATCATTACTGGCAAGGGGTCTCCTACCCGTGCGTGGACCGTTTGCTCCGCCGCTGGGCGGCGTTCCGGCGGCGCAGCCGGCTTTCTGGACTCCTTTCCGGGGCGCGTCGGATTCTCGTGCATAGCCCAAGGGTGGCCGAGGCGGTGGGGAGGGAGCGGGTGACGTGTATCCCGTACGGGCTCCCCCCCGATCCCCTCCTTCTGCGCCCC